>DJXF01000044.1:0-1064 GCA_002449635.1 Clostridiales bacterium UBA7011
TCCGGAGAGGTCTCCAGACGGACAAGAATGACCTTTGCGCCCGCCTCATGCGCCGACTTCGCCTCTTCCGCGGTGAAGTATACCTTGCCTGCCGCCGCGCCGGGAGATGCCGGAAGCGCCTGTCCGATTTCCTCGCCCTTCTTCAGCCCGTCGGGGTCAAAGGTCGGATGCAGCAGCTGGTCGAGCGACTTGGCTTCAATGCGCAGAACCGCCTCCTCCGGCGTAATGCGTCCTTCGTCGACGAGATCGCAGGCAATCTTCATCGCAGCGGCCGCGGTGCGCTTGCCGTTTCTGGTCTGAAGGAAGAACAGATTGCCTTCCTGAATGGTGAACTCCATGTCCTGCATGTCGCGGTAATGATCCTCCAGACGATTTGCAATGTCCATGAACTTCGCATAGCAATCGGGCAGATCCTCAGCCAGACGGGTGATCGGCTGCGGCGTGCGGATGCCTGCGACAACGTCCTCGCCCTGTGCATTGATCAGATACTCGCCAAAGATGCCCTTTTCACCGGTGGACGGGTTGCGGGTGAAGGCAACGCCGGTGCCGGAGGTGTCGCCCATGTTGCCGAAGACCATCGACTGTACATTGACCGCCGTGCCCCAGTCGCCCGGAATGTCGTTCATGCGGCGGTAAACAATCGCACGCGGGTTGTCCCATGAACGGAATACCGCCTTGACGGCCTCCATCAGCTGTACCTTCGGATCCTGGGGGAACTCCTCGCCCATCTTTTCCTTATAAATCGCCTTGTAGCGGGCAATGACCTCCTTCAGGTCGTCCGCCGTCAGCTCTGTATCATATTTTACGCCCTTGGCTTCCTTGACCTTGGTCAGAATGCCCTCGAAGAATGACTTGCTCATCTCCATGACGACGTCGGAGAACATCTGAATAAAACGGCGATAGGAATCGTATGCAAAGCGCGGATTTCCGGTCTTCTTTGCAAAGCCCTCAACGGAGACATCATTGAGGCCGAGGTTGAGAATGGTATCCATCATGCCCGGCATGGATGCGCGCGCACCCGAACGGACGGAAACGAGCAGCGGGTCGGATTCGTCGCCGAATTT
>DJXF01000044.1:1226-6470 GCA_002449635.1 Clostridiales bacterium UBA7011
TAATCTGTACAAGCCTCAGTTGTGACGGTAAAGCCGTTCGGAATCGGCAGACCGAGGTTGGTCATTTCTGCCAGATTGGCGCCCTTGCCGCCGAGAAGCGGACGCATGTCCGCATTGCCCTCATGAAATTCATATACCCATTTCTTCATATAAGCTCCTCCTGTTTCTCTCCCGCCGCAGCAGCGGCAGACTTTCCAGTTCCTTTCTCATTTCGTGGGAATATTATAGCACATTTTACAAAAAATTGTTCACTTACACGCAAATTTTTTTGTAAATTTTGCTGTGCGCCGACATAATTTCCGTAAAATCAGGAAATAACCCGCTTTTTTCCGTCTGTGCCGTGCCCCCGGTCCGTGTGTTTTTCGTGATTTTCCGTTTTTTGCTGTATCGATTCCCCTGTTTGTGTGTTCGCCCCTTTCCCCTGTTTTTCAATGTTTGCAGTTTGTTTTCTTTCTGTTTCTTGCTTTTTCGCAGTGTTGCGTGTATACTGTTAGGCATTAAGGAGGTCTTCACAGTGAAAATAAGATCCATTATCCTATACATTCTGATTATTCTTGCCGTTTTGCTGGGCGGATTGTTTGCCGCATACCAGTATTTCTTCGGCAGGGTGACGACAGACAAAACATTTTCCGGACAGGCCGACCGCCTTGCCATTCAGACCGATACGGACTTTACCAAGTCAAACATTGTGAACATCGCGATTTTCGGTATCGACAGCGAGACCGGCACAAAGGGCCGTTCGGACGCAACGATGATTCTGTCCATCGACTATGAGCACAACAAGATCAAGCTGTCCTCCATCGCACGCGATACGCTGGTCTACATTCCGGACAAGGATGTCACGGAAAAATATACCCATGCCTATTCCTACGGCGGTGCGCAGCTTGCAGTCAAAACGATGAACGCCAACTTCAACACCAATGTACAGGACTATATCGCTGTAAACTTCAGTGAGATGGCGGATATCGTCGATCTGGTCGGCGGCGTCGAAGTCAATCTCACGGAAAAGGAACGCGAGCATGTACCTGACAGCAGCAACCTCGGAACAGGTGAAAACATCACGCTCAACGGCAAGCAGGCGGTTGCCTATTCTCGAATCCGTTATATCGACAGCGATGATGTTCGTACCAGCCGTCAGCGCGAAGTTCTCAACTGCCTGTTCAGCAAGGCACGCAGCATGTCCGCATCCCAGTACCCCACACTGATTCGTCAGTGCCTCGGTCTGTGCACAACCTCGCTGGACTACGGAGAAATCCTCAAATTCTCACAGATTCTTCTCAACAAGGATCTGACGCTCAAGCAGTTCGCCCTGCCCGGAGATGCTGTCGATGCATGGGGCGGCATCATGCGCGGAAGCGGTGCGTGGTGCTATGTCTATGACCTGCGCCAAGCCTCCGATGCGCTGCTCACCTTCATCTATGAAGATCTGTACACCAATTCGAATTACACGCTCCCGCCGGCTACGGTCGACAAAAGCGCACTGAATTAAACGGACGCCGTCTGTTTCCTCGGAAGCGGGCGGCGTTTTTCTCGTCAAATCTGATAAGGAATCGGTTTGTCTTCCGGTGTTGTTTTGTTGTTCTTTACAAAGACGGCGGATTTTGATAAACTTGTCAATAAGAGAGAAGGGCTTGCGGACAGACTGGTCCGCCCCTCTTCCCGGATTTAGGAAAGGAGTCATTCGATTATGTCTTACGGTATCAAATCTCCTGCCAGATATGTGCAGGGCAGCGGCGAGCTGGCCAACCTCGGCCGCAATGTAAAGCGAATGGGCGAGAAATTCCTGGTTCTCTGCTCGGCAAACAACAAAAAGCGCGTCGGTGACGCAATTGAAGAAAGTCTGAAGTCGGTAGAAAAGGACGTTGTCTTCTGCCTGTTCAACGGCGAGTGCTCCAAGGCGGAAATCTCCCGCGTGATGGACGTTGTCACGGAAAACGGCTGCGATGTCATCATCGGTGTCGGCGGCGGCAAGGTCATTGATACCGCAAAGGCTGTCGCCACCAATCTCGGCGGCTATCCGATCGTTATCATTCCGACGGTCGCTTCCAACGATTCCCCGTGCAGCGGCGTTGCCGTCATCTATAAC
Organism: Clostridiales bacterium UBA7011; assembly: GCA_002449635.1. Lineage (GTDB taxonomy): Bacteria > Bacillota > Clostridia > Oscillospirales > Butyricicoccaceae > Butyricicoccus_A. The sequence continues at coordinate 3,313 of DJXF01000044.1, forward strand.
GACGAAGGCGTCGTCATCAAGGCGCTGATGATGAAGCGCAATCCCGATCTTGTCCTTGTGGACACCGATGTCATTGCAAAGTCTCCGCGCCGCCTGCTGGTTGCCGGCATGGGCGATGCGCTCGCAACCTGGTTCGAGGCGCGGGCCTGCAAAAATTCCGGTGCGAAAACCATGGCGCGCGGTCAGTGCTCCAACACCGCACTGATGATGAGCAGGCTGTGCTATGATATTCTGATTCGTGACGGTGCAAAGGCACTGGAGGCACTGGAGGCCAAGGCATCCAACGATGCGCTCGACAACGTAGTCGAAGCCTGCATTTACCTGAGCGGCGTCGGCTTTGAGAGCGGCGGTCTGGCTGCCGCCCACGCCATCAACGACGGCTTTGCCTATGTACCGCAGGCCCACGGCATGTATCACGGCGAAAAGGTTGCTTTCGGCACACTGACGCAGCTGGTGCTTGAGCATGCGCCGGAGGATGAGAAAAACGAAGTGCTCAGCTTTATGAAGCAGGTCGGTCTGCCGATGACTTTGGCAGATCTCGGAATTACCGAGGTCAAAGAAGAGGAAATCCGCAAGGTTGCGGAAGCTGCCTGCGTTCCGACACAGTCCACCAAGAATCTGCGCAAGGACATCACACCGGACGAGGTCTATGCCGCAATTATGGAAGCGGATCAAATCGGCAGGGCGTTCAAAGCATAATATCCTGTTCCCGAAACGGAGGGCAGCAGCATGGCAACAGCATACAGTCCCAACGAGGAATTTCATCTGAAAATCAAGCCGGGCGATGTGGGCGGCTATGTCATTCTTCCCGGTGATCCGGGGAGATGTGAACGCATCGCGGCGCTGCTCGACCAGCCGCGAAAAATCGCCTCCAACCGCGAATTTACAACCGTTACCGGTCTGCTCGACGGCGAACCGGTCAGCGTGGTCTCCACCGGCATCGGCGGCCCCTCCGCCGCAATCGCGCTCGAGGAGCTTGTTCACTGCGGCGCACATACCTTCATTCGGGTTGGCACATCGGGCGGGATGCAGCCGGAGGTGCTCGGCGGGGATGTCGTCATCGCCACAGCCGCCGTGCGCATGGACGGCACGGGAAAGGAATACGCCCCGATTGAATATCCTGCGGCGGCACATTTTGACGTTGTGCAGGCACTGCGGCAGGCTGCTGCGGCCGCCGGACAGCGCTTTCATCTCGGTGTTGTACAGTGCAAGGATTCGTTTTACGGTCAGCACGAGCCGGAAAATATGCCGGTCGCCGCTGAACTGACGCAAAAATGGCAGGCATGGCTCAAATGCGGTGCACTCGCCAGTGAGATGGAATCGGCGACGCTGTTTCTCGTCGCCGCAGTGCGCCGCGTGCGCATCGGCAGTATTCTTCTGGTGCTCGGCAACCAGACCCGCCGCGCGATGGGTCTGGAGGATATTCAGGTGCATGACACCTCTGCGTGTGCGCAGATTGCCGTCGCGGCAATGCGCGGGCTGATTGCGGCCGACCGCGCCGCAAGCGCGCCCGATTGAGCAAACCGGTTTCAAACAGCAAAAGGGTCTGATCTCTGTTGTGTGCAGAAGTCAGACCCTCTTTTTGATTGGGTTATCCGCGGCGGTTGGAACGCCGCCAGATATGCTGCTCTTCGGCAGCGCGAATCAGCTCCTCCCGAAAATCGGGATGCGCCAGCGAAATCAGCAGCTCCGCGCGCTCCCAGGTGGAGCGCCCCTCCATGTTGACCACGCCGTATTCCGTGGCGAGATAATAAACCTGTGAGCGCGGCGAGGTGATGATCTCTCCGCTGAAATGCGGCAGCACACGGGAATGCCGCACGCCCTGTTTGTCGCGATAGGTGGAGCTCATGCAGATAAATGCCTTGCCACCGCGCGAGCCGGATGCGCCGAGCAGAAAATCCAGCTGTCCGCCTGTTCCGCTGATGTGCCGCATGCCGGAGGTCTCTGACGATACCTGTCCGAACAAATCGACCGCCAGACAGCTGTTGATGGAAACCATATTGTCAATCTGCTCAATCACGGTCGGACTGTTGACATATTCGAGCGGAAATGCCGCCACCGCAGGGTTTTCGTCGATCCATTCATACAGCTGACGCGAGCCGATGGCGACGCCGAGCACACTTTTTCCGCGGTTGATGGTCTTATACTTGTTGGTCAGCTTGCCCTCCCTGTGCAGGTCCAGATACGCGTCCGAGCACAGCTCCGTGTGCATGCCGAGATCACGCAGATCCGACTGCGCGAGCAGCTGTCCGACTGCATTGGGCAGGCTGCCGATGCCGAGCTGCAGGGTGATTCCGTCGTTCATATACGGCATCAGGTGCGCGGCAATTTTGCGGTCGGTCTCCGTCGGAGGCGGAAACGAAACCTCGGGGAACGGATCGTGCTCCCCTTCTACAATATAATCCACCTCCGAGATATGAATGCACTCATCATATCCGCCGTACAGCTTGGGCAGGTTGGGATTGGTTTCCAGAATCACGATATCCGCCTTGCGCAGAATCTGTGCGCACACACCGGTGGATGTGGAGAAATTGAAATATCCGTGCTTGTCCATCGGCGTCACGCTCATCATCGCCACATTGACATCCAGAAAATGCTTATAATAGGCCGAATAGTTGTGGAACACCATCGGAATAAAATAACACAGACCGCGGTCACACAGCTTGCGCTCATAATTCGAGCAATGCCACGAATTATAGGTGAAATGCTCCTGCGAGGGATCGCACTCCGCAACCTCAATCGGTCCGAAAATCAGATTTCCGCGGATTTTTACATCGAACAGCTCGTCCCGCCGCTTTGCCAGCGCGCGGTCGAGCAAAACCGGCTTGCCCAGTGAGGTCGTATAATCCACCCAGTCGCCGCTTTTGACCACGCGCACCGCTTCCTCCGGCGTGCGCAGCTTGCTTCTGTATTCAGCCAGAAAACTCATTCCAGTCACCTCGAATCGGAACATCCGCACAGCAGGCAATCTCCGGCAGGGCGAATATTCTTTGTGGTATCATCCTGCTTTTAGTTTATCATAGCTGTGAAAAAATGCAAGAGCAACGGCACGCACAGAGCAGATGCGCAAATTCCGCATCATTTCAAAAAAACTGTTGACACGTCTGCCCGCCTATGGTAAATTTATATCGTTGAGGATACCATTGTGCATCCGAATC
>DJXF01000031.1 GCA_002449635.1 Clostridiales bacterium UBA7011
GCCAGCTTTGCACACTCCAGCAGCATGTCATACATCGAGCAGAGCTTTACCGTGTGCGACAGGTCATCATAATGGTTGACAACGATGCCGCCGTCACCCAGCGCGTTTGAATGAATGGTTACACTTGACGCGCCGACCTTTTTGGCCGCCGCAATGGACTGCTTCAGATAATCCAGATACTTTTCCTTGTGCGTCGGATCAACGAGAGAATAATCCGCGTCACCATTAAAGCCGGAGATTGCAATGCCTGCTTTTTCAGCCGCTTCGCGGGTTGCATCCAGATCGCGAATCCGCCAGTCCCAAAACTCTACTGCCTCAAAGCCGTCATCCTTTGCCGCCTGAAAGCGCTCCAGCCACGGCAGCTCGGTATACAGCGTATCAATGCAGGCGCATTTTCTCAGTGCCATCTTACTCAACCTCCGAAATCTTGACCGGACGGCCTTCATGCAGGGACTTGGTTGCAGCAGCAGCCATCAGTACCGGATACAGACCATCGTCGCCGGTGACCGGTGTTTCCTTGTCGTTGATTACTGCATCGGCAAACGCCTTCATCTCTGCGACGAATGCGCCCGTGTAGCGATCCCACATGACCTTATATGCGGTGCCGTATGTCGTGCCGTCTGCAGTGGACAGAACCGCGGTGTTCGGGATATCGTTCTCATCCTGTGCACAGCCCTCAGAGCCGAATACTTCTACTCTCTGATCGTATCCGTAAACCGCCTTGCGGGAGTTGTCAATGACGCCCAGTGCGCCGTTCTCAAACTTCAGGGTTACCACTGCGGTGTCAACGTCGCCCGCTTCTCCGATGCCCGGGTCAACCAGAACGGAACCGTATGCGGTGACTTCTGTAACCTCAGAACCCGCGAGGAAACGAACCATATCGAAGTCATGGATCATCATGTCGTAGAAGATGCCGCCCGAAACCTTGACGTAAGATACCGGAGGGGGCTCCGGATAGCGGGAGGACACCTTTACGAGGTTTACCTTGCCGATCTTGCCCTGCTGAACCATGTCATAAACAGCGCGATGGTTGTGGTCAAAGCGGCGGCAGAAACCGATCTGCAGCTTCACGCCGGCATCCTTGGCTGCCTGAATCGCCTCATGTACCTTGTTCAGATCGTAGTCAATCGGCTTCTCGCAGAAGATGTGCTTCTTTGCCTTTGCAGCCTCTATGATGAAGCGGGAATGGGTGTCCGTGGAGGAGCAGATCAGAACTGCCTCAATTTCCGGATCCTCGAGAATATCGGAGGGATCTGTCGTAACATTCGGAATGCGGTACTGTGCCGCAAACGCTCTGGTTGCATCGTTTGCAAACGGGTCGGCGATGGTTTTGATCTCCATCTCCGGAACAAACATGGAAATGTTTTTCGCATGAACCTTGCCAATACGACCGGCACCAATAATGCCTACTTTCATTTTGTTTATCTCCTTTCGCTCTCCGGAGAAACCTGTTTCCGTTCTCCTTTTTCTGTTCCCATTTTAATCCCGACGGCAGGTCAGAAAAACTGCTGCTTTCTTTTGAAAGGCCACGCTTTCTTTGCAGAATGTCCGCAATCTTGATTCAGCAAATTGTACAAATGATCCGGAAATTGTCATATCCTTTTTCTTTTTTGTCCCCCACGCCCGCGAACCGTGTCTCTTTTCTTCGATTGATGTCATTTCTTTTGTCTCCCCGCAGAACGTCCCGCTCTTTCTGCGCATTCCGTTGGCCTGCCCGCACCGTTTTTTCGCATAAATGCAGAAAAAAAGCAGAGAGCCGAAGCTCTCTGCACACGATCTGTCTGTTATATGGTTTTCTTCCTATACTCCTGCGGCGTCATACCCGTCGCCTTCTTGAACATTTTAATAAAATTCCGATGGTCGCCAAACCCGCTCTGAATCCCGACCGCTTTGACCTTCAGATTGGCACGAAGCAGCAGTTCCTTCGCCTTATTGACCCGGCAGGACATCAGGTATTCCGAAAAGGTGACGCCGGTTTCCTTGTGAAAGATATGGCTTAAATAGGTGGCGTTCAAATGCACGGAATCCGCCACTTCATTCAAGGAAATGCGGGACTGAAAGTTTTCGCGTATGTAGCGCACCGCACTTCTGACCGTGTCGCTGTACTGCTGATCGTCCGGAAGCAGATCCTCCTGAAAGATGAGGTATTTCAGCTCCATACCCTCCAGATCGGAAAAATGTTCGGGCACAGGGCGCGGTTCCACACCGGCAGAGCGATCCGTCTGTCGGAGCCATTCCCGAACCAGACGCGCCTCCGTATGATTCCGCTCGAAGGCATCCAGCGCCTCGCTCCAGCCCACATGAATGGCGCTGCTGTCCTTGCGCTCCATGTAGGATGCGATATTGCTGCAAAACATCCGCGCCTCCGGCGGGATCTCTTTGCCGCAGTCCGCGGTCTGCCAGCCGTAGAAGATCGTCTGATTGACATAAAACCGCTCATTCAGACATCCCACGGCCTCCTGCCAGCAGCGGCTGGGGGAGATTTGCAAATGATACACCTTGCTCGTCCCGATCTGAACATTGACTGACAGATATCGTTCACAGTAACGCAGCAGCATGGATGCACTCTGCTGTACCAGCTGCTGGCGTTCGTAAATGCTGACCACGCCGTTCAAATCCAGCAAAACCGCGTAAAGCGTCTGTCTGATAGGTACACACCGGACGGGCAGCTTCTTGCACGATTCACAGCACACCTGTGCGAAGGAAATGTCAAATTTTTCCCGGTGTTCGAGATCAAGCGCCTCAAACGGTTCGGATGCGTGTACGATCCGCACAGCCATCGCAGCACTGATATGAAATCCGTCCTTCGTGTTTTGTTCTGCGTTCTCATCGCGCAGCAGACGGCTGTAATAGTCCCGTTCCTCCTCTGTATTTTGAAATACGGAACCCTCTTCGGAAACGCGGATTTTTCCCTTCATCTGCTCGAGCAGCTCGAGAAAGCTCTTCTCGGTCAGCAGATTTTTGAGTACATATTCATCCGCGCCCAGCTTCATCGCTTCCTTGACATATTCAAAATCATCATGACAGCTGAGTGCGATAATCCGCGCGTCATTCCCCCGGCTGCGCAGCAGTCGGATGACCGAAATCCCGTCCAGAACGGGCATGCTGATATCGGTCACAATAATATGCGGATGGTATTCATCTGCCATCTGAAGCGCTTCCTCTCCATCCCGCGCCACGCCGACCAGGGAATATCCATATCGCTCCCAGTCGATCAGCTGGGACAGATACGTCCGCACCAGAAAGTCATCATCCGCCAGCAATATCTTAATCAAACCGTTTCCTCTTCCTTCCAGCCAGTAGTCGTTTTTTTGAAGAGAACATACCAGAGCGGCAATAGGATCACGCCGCCTTAATGGGATAGGTATTTTTTCACATTATCCTGTGTAATCAAATCATTTTCAACAAAAACCGCATCGTCGATGTCCTTTCCATCCAATGCGTCTGCGATCGTCTGTATCGTCTTATATCCGATCTGATAGCCATCCTGTCCCACTATCGCCAGGATTTCTCCCTGTTCTACGGCAAGCAGGGCATCGCTCTGTGTATCCACGCCGATCAGCAGAATATCGGTGCGTTCCTCCCGGTCGCGCTGCCGCATTGCACCGAGAACCATCATCGCACTGGTGCAAAACACACCTTTTACATCCGGATGCTCCTCCAGCAGTCGCTGCATGCTCTTCATGCTTTCGATTTCTCCGCTGTCCGGATTTTCCTGCACGGCACATACCTCCAATTTGGTATGCTGTTCCATATAATCCCGAAATCCCTGTACGCGCTCATAATGCGTGCTCTGCTGCAGGCTTCCGGAAATGACAGCGATCTTCCCGGTATTCAAATGAGAGGCGATTTTTTTCGCCGCCAGTTCACCAATGCGGTAATTATCCGATCCGATGTACGGACAATCGTATTTTGTCGAACTGGAATCAATATAAAATGCCCGCACGCCGTTCTGATCCGCCTGCTGTAAAATATCCATTTCATTTGCATCACACGGTGCCACGGCAATTGCATCCGGCTTGGAGGCAATGGCATCCGCAATCATAACCTTCTGCGCACGGCAGTCGCTTTCCGACTGCGGATACAGGATATTGACGGAAACACCGAAATCACTTGCCGCCTGCTCCAGACCGCTTTCTACCGCCATCCAGTGTACCGAATTCATCGCTTTCAAAACAACACAAATCGTTTTGGCATCTTTGACCTGCTGTGTCTGTACGGTTCCGCAGCCGCAAAGAACAAGCTGCATCGCAAGCAGCATTGCAGTCATTCGCTTCATGACAGCTCTCCTACTATATTGTATACTCATTTTCATCATAAGAAACCGGCAGAGTGATCACTGCCGTTGTGCCGCTCCCGTTTTCCGAATGAAACCGCATCTCCGCCCGTGTTCCGTAATACAGCCTCAGGCGTTCGCGGATATTTCCGATGCCAATTCCGCTGAATTTGCTGGGCTTCTGTCCGGTCATGAGCTTTTGCAGCTCTTCCGGAGTGAGACCCCGTCCGTTATCCCGAACCCGGACTGCGAGGGTGTCGCCAATCTGCATCGCACTGATTTCAATCCGTCCATTTTCCTTTTTCAGGTCAATTCCGTGCAGAATGGCATTTTCCACAAGCGGCTGAATCAGCAGATTGGGAATATAGCATCGCTTCGTCTCCGGCTGAATGTCATACTCCACCTCAAAGCTGTTTGCATACCGGAACATCTGCAGCCTGACATAATTATCCACCATATGCATTTCCCGCTCCAGCGGGATAAAGGTACCCTGATTTCTGGCGGTCAGCTGCATCAGCTCGATAAACGCTTCCAAAAGCTGCGCGATTTCCTTTGCATTTTGCAGAATGGCCGCATATTTAATCGTATTCAATGTATTATAGATAAAATGCGGCTGAATCTGATACTGCAATGCCTCCATTTCCGCTTCCCGCTTGAGCATCTTTTGTGTGACGAGCTCACCGATGAGGCTGTCCAGCTGTCTGACCATGCTGTTAAAACCGGCCGCCAGTCTGCCGATCTCATCGTTCTGATGAACCTCTGTCTGTATCGTCAGGTCGCCCTGACTGACCTGCTGCATCGCTTCCTCCAGCTGCTGCAGCGGTGTGAGCATATTTCGCACGATGATCCAGATCGACACGCCGGACAGCAGAAGCAGGAGGACGGAAAACAGCAGAATCCTGCTCCCCGCACGCCGAATATCTCCTGTGAGTACATCCCGATTCACCACAGAATGGAAGCTATATCCGGTCAGCGGCGCCTGTATGCTGGATTTGAGTTCATTCTCTCCTATCTTCTCTTCCGGTTTTCCCAGGCGGTTCAGATTGGAGCAGGAGGCATATCGTCCCTCCGGCGTCGTAATATAAATCTCTCTGTCCGACCCGGTCTGCCTGTTTTGCAGGCACTTAAAAAAAGCGGTTCGCTCGTCTACGGTCACAATCACGTAACCGAGTATCCGCGTGTCATCCGGTGCGGCAACCGGCTGTTCATACGCAAAGATGTTTTTCCGGATGGTTCCCAGCCGGTCGACTGTGCTGACCGGCATCAACGGGTTCCGGATGTCATCCGCCGTGTGATGAACCCAGATGATCTTGTCCGATGTACATCGTTCTGTCTGCGTACCCTGCCGTGTGACGCGGACAAGCTGTGCATGCCCGTTGATATAGCAGTAAACCGCATCGATATCCCCTGTCAGATACTGTCCCAGATGATCCTCTATGTCTGTATGCTTCTGCTGCGCCAATAGTTCGGGCAATGTCTCATCATTTGCGGCATCCACGGCAGTAAAATACGCCTCACGCATCAAATTGTCAAATGCAGCCGCACAGACATTCATATTTCCGGTTACCATGTTGTTGTAGTTTTGTTCAATGGCATCCGCACTCTGCCGGTAGATCAAAAAGGAAAAAATGAGAAAAATTACAACAGAAATTGTCATGATGCTCAATAATAACTTTTGTTTCAGATTCACGCTCAGCACCACGTCTCCTTATCTGTAAATCCCGCCGCAAAACGCCGGAGCACACCGTTCAAATCACCCGGCGCTATTCCTCTTCGGTCTGTTCGGCCATTTTTTCCGCCGCTTCAATTTCCTCGACCGGCACGTCTTTTTCCGCAAAATATTTTCCGTCAATCCAGTAACCGATGGCGGTTCCGATGACCGCACCCGCAATCTGCAGCATATAACCATCCCAATTCAACGCGCCTGTTGCAAACAGTCCGACAGCATAGCCGAGCGCCAGACCCAGAAAACCGGTGCGCGGAATCGTATTAAAATATTTGCGCTGCGTACTGTGATATCCCCGTTTCATCCGTATCCCTCCCTGCGCCAAATCGAAACTGGTCAAAACTTGTATAAATTAATCATACCTATTACAATTATGCGTGTCAAGGCGGCAAATTTTTAGGTTATTTGTTGTTTTTTCGCCCGTTTCCAAAGAAATGCCACCCACAAAACAAACAGTCCCTGTGGATGCCGCACGAGGCGTTATCCGCAGGGATATTTTTCATGTATTTGTTATCACGAGGCGAAGAAAAAGAATCGTATTCGCGCGATTTCATCCGTCCGTCACAGCCGGGGTCCTGCATCGCTGCCACATCCGTTTTTACCGCATACCGCCGCGCAGGGTACATCCGCTTCCTTTTCCGTCTCCTGACACGGACAGCAAAACACCTGTTGGTGCAGATAATACCTCCCTTGCGTTTTCGGAGATCGTATCGTATGATGGAACCGGAATGTCTGTGGTTATAACCATATTTGCCGCAAAAACAGGAGGTCATTTTTTGGATATTCAGATGCTGCAAAAAACAATGCTTTTTCACGGGATGACTGCGGAGGAGGTGTCCTCTGCCGTACATTTTCTCGGCGCAAGGGAAACGGCCTATCACAAGGGCGAACGCATCTTTTCCGCCGGAGATACCACAGAGGAGCTCGGCCTGGTGACGCAGGGAAGCGTGACAATCGAAAGCAATGATCTGTGGGGCAGCCGAACCATTTTGAGTCATGTCGGCTGCGGACAATTTTTTGCCGAAACCTATGCCTTCTTAAAAGATGAGGTCATGCTCGTGGATGTCTGCGCAAATGAAGCGTGCCGCGTTTTGTTTTTTGCAGCCGGCAATCTGCGCAGAGCGGACACGCAGCCGGACCGCTGGATGATGAAGCTGCTGCGCAATCTGCTTTCCATCTCCGCCCGCAAAAATTTAATTCTCTCCGGCCGGAGCTTTCACACCGCTCCCAAAACCGTGCGCGCAAGAATTCTGTCCTATTTCAATGCAGTCTGTCTGCAGACACATCAGACAGAATTTGATGTTCCGTTTAACCGTCAGCAGCTTGCGGATTATCTGAATCTGGACCGCACGGCACTGTCCAAGGAACTGGGCCGTATGCGGGAGGAAGGCATGCTCTCTTATCAGCGGAATCACTTTATTTTGCATGTAACCGAACCCTGACGCATACCGCAGGCACGCACATTCAGATACGAACAGCCCGTGCTCTCCTGGAACACGGGCTGCTTTTTTTGCGTCAACTTACGAATTCGTATTCTGATCCGTCGTGGTTGCCGTATTTGCGTTGCTCTGTGCGGCATTCGCATTGTTCTGGGCATTGTTCGCATTGTTCTGCGCGGTGTTCGCGTTGCTCTGCGCATTGCCTGCGGCATTCCCGGTGCCCGTGCTGCCGGTGTCCGACGCGCCGTTTCCGCCAACCGCATCGCCGACTGCATCCGCGCCGTCCTCCACTGCGCGGCCGATATCATCCACCGCGCTCTCGACATCGCCGCGCACCGTTCCGTCAGAATCGTCGTATCCGGTGCCGTCATTTCCGATAATGCCGTCGTTGTTCTTGTCAGCGGTCATGCTGCCGCTCTGCTCTGCGGTGCCGTTTTTGGTCGTATTGTTCGTTCCCATGCCGCAGCCGGCCATCAACGCTGCAACCATACAAACCGGGAGCAGCAGTGCGCAAATCTTTCGTTTCATGCGTATTACCTCCAAGGCTGAAATTTTGCCTTTAGTTTGCCGAAACACGCAAGAAATTATACCCTTTGTGCAAACAAATTTTTACAATTTTTATCCATGCCGCCCTGTCGTGCGCGCCACAGGTCCGTTCAGTCGGCACGATTCAGGTGCAAATGCTGCAGGTGCTTGTACAAAACGTCCAGAACCGCGCCGGTTACAAAGCCCATCGGAATCGCAGAGACCAGCAGAAGCGGCAGATACGCGATGACATCCACAGACTGCATCACGAGCATTGCGGCGACAATCTGTCCGATGTTGTGCATCGCAGCGGATGCCGCACTGATGCCGTAAAAGGAAAACCATCGATTGTGCCGGTGCAGCAGCAGCCATGTCGTCGTCAGCGCGAGCACACCGCCGAACAGGCTGAACAGCAGCTGTGTGACGCTGCCTGCGAACAGCGATGCGAGCACCACGCGGCAGACCAGAATGGAGTATGCCTCCTTCGGGGACAGAAACAGCAGCGCAAACATGGTGACCACATTGGCCAGACCCAGCTTGACGCCCGGAATCGGAATCAGCAGCTCCAGCGGAATCATGCGCTCTGCCAGCGACAGGGCAAGCGCGAGCGCGGTCAGCATCCCGCACAGCGCGGTGCGTTTGGTCTGATTCATCGTTTTCCCTCCCGTTACTGTACAACAGCGTCGACATCACGTTCCGCGCCGCTGCCTGTTATTTTAATCATCACACGATTGGGCAGGCAGACCGCGGTCTGTCCCACGCGCGAAATCCATCCGGTGCGCTCGCATGTATGGTCGGGACAGCGGGAGGATACAAACCGCATCCGGCTGCCGTCCACCTCAATGGTCACCTCCGCAGTCTTTCCCTGCAGCACAATGGTTTTCTGTTCCCCGCCGCCGAGCTTGATCTGCTGATACTGTGTGCCGTCCACCCAGATTTCTCCGTATTTCTGGTCGGTCTGCATGAGTGCCAGGCGAATCCAGACTGCGCATGCCAGCGCGATGATTGCGGCAAAAATGACAAAATCTCCCGCCTTCAACGGAATGTTACTCCTCATAGACGTACCTCGTGTCGGAAATCG
>DJXF01000110.1 GCA_002449635.1 Clostridiales bacterium UBA7011
ATGCGCGGCATGTTCACCGCCGGTGTGATTGATGTGATGATGGAGCATCAGATTGCATTTGACGGCGCAATTGGTGTTTCGGCGGGCGCTGTGTTCGGCTGCAATTACAAATCCGGGCAGGCAGGACGTGCCATTCGGTACAATGTCCGGTTTTGCCGCGACCCGCGCTATGCGAGCTTTCGCTCCCTGCTGCGCACCGGCGACCTGTACGGCGCGGAATTCTGCTATCATGAGCTGCCGCGCAGGCTGGATGTTTTCGATGTGGATGCGTTCCGCAGTTCCGATATGGAATTTTATGCGGTCTGCACCGATGTGGCAACCGGAAGGCCGGTATACCACAAATGTGAGACGGGAGATGAGACCGATATCCAGTGGTTTCGCGCGTCTGCGTCCATGCCTTTGGTTTCCCGCATTGTCGAGGTGGATGGCTATCGCCTGCTCGACGGCGGCATTTCCGACCCCATTCCGGTGAGGAAATTTGAGGCAATGGGGTATGACAGAAATGTCATCGTGCTGACGCAGCCGCTCGGCTATCGGAAGAAAAAGAACCGCATGCTGCCGCTGCTGCGCGCTGCGATGCGAAACTACCCGCAGGTCATCCGCGCGCTTGAGCGCCGCCACAGCATGTACAATGAGACGACCGCCTATGTGCACAAGCTGGAGCAGACGGGAAAGGCGCTTGTGATTCGCCCGAAACAGCCGCTGAACATTGCGCAGGTTGAGCACAATCCGAAGGAGCTGCAGCGGGTTTATGCGCTCGGCCGCGCCGGGGCGGAGGAAAGGCTGGAGGAGATTCGCCGGTTTCTGACGAAGTGAGCGGCGGCACATGCCGGACAGAACGGGGAAAAAGAGACGCGGTCTGGCTTTTGGGATTCGGAATGACCGCAGGGAAGCAGACAGCCCGATGCCCGCAAAAAAGACACGGCTGATTTGCACAGAACACGGGGAAAATCTTCTGTTTTTTTGTGGAAAAAGAAAAAACGTTTGCAATGAGTAACAATATCATTTATAATATTGTTTGATATGATTGTATTCGTCAGAATTCGGGCGGGTTCGCAGAGAATCCGCCCTTTTTCTGAAATTAGGAGAAGATGGAGGGTGAAGCAATCGTGTTAGACCTGCTGACAAAGATCGATTCCGTTATGTACTACCCGATCTTAATCATTGTCATGGCGATCTGCGGTTTGATTTTTACATTTCGCACGCGCTTTGTGCAGATCCGCCTGCTGAAGGAAGCCTGCCGGCTGATTATGGAAAAGCCTGCCGGAGATCAGAAGGTTTCCTCTTTTCAGGCACTGATGGTATCGACCGCCTCCCGCGTCGGCACCGGCAACATTGTCGGTGTATCTACCGCCATTTGCCTGGGCGGCCCGGGTGCGGTGTTCTGGATGTGGGTGATGTGCATCATCGGTGCATCATCGGCATTTGTTGAGAGTACACTCGCACAGATTTACAAGCGCAGGGATGAGCACGGCGGCTGCTACGGCGGTCCGGCGTATTACATCGAGCAGGCGCTGCACGCGCCGATTCTGTCGGTGCTGTTCTGCATCTGCCTGATCTTAACCTATGCGTTCGGCTTCAATATGCTGTGCTCGTATAATCTGCAGTCTACATTCGCCGTATACGGCTTTTATAACCCGGGCTCGACCCCGATGGTGATCGGCGCGGTTCTCGCAGTTCTCGTCGGCTTCTGCCTGCTGGGCGGCGGCAAGCGCATTATCCGCATTACCGAAGTTATCGTACCGTTTATGGGCGTTGTTTATGTCATTCTCTCGCTGGTTATTATTCTGGCACATATTACGAACATTCCCGTGATGTTTGTCATGATTTTCAAGGATGCCTTTGATTTCCGTTCGATTTTCGGCGGCATTGCCGGTTCGTGCATGGTGTACGGCATCAAGCGCGGCCTCTATTCCAACGAGGCGGGCGTCGGCTCTGCACCGAATGCCTCCGCCTCCGCAGATGTCACCCATCCGGTTAAGCAGGGTCTGGTACAGACCATTTCGGTCTACATCGACACCATGCTCCTGTGCACCGCAACCGCACTGATGTGTCTGAGCTCCGGCGTGGAGCGTTCGGAGGCGGTCTCCGGTGCGCCGTATGTACAGAATGCTCTTTCCTCCGTATTCGGAGAGCTCGGCCCGCTGTTTATCACGGGCGCGATGATTCTGTTTGCGTTTACGACGCTGCTCGGCAATCTGTATTATGTTGACAATGCACTGGCATATCTGAACAACAAACAGAAGCCGTCCAAGATGTTCATGCGGATTTTCTATGTGCTGTGCGTCGTTGTTATTTTTGTCGGCTCGATTATATCCATGGATGCGGCATGGGCGCTGGCAGATATCACAATGGGTCTGATGACCATCATCAATCTGCCGTGCTGCCTGATCCTCTCCGGAACGGCTATCGGGGCACTGCGCGATTACGAAAAGCAGAAGGCGGAGAATAAAAATCCGGTATTTCTTGCAAAGAATATCGGCCTGAATCCGCAGCATCTCAGCTTCTGGAAGGATTAAAATCGATTCGCAGATCACACAATCTGCCGCTGCATGCGCACGTGCGGCGAAAGAAAAAAGGAACAGACCGCCTCGCGGCAGAAGGGAAGCCATAGCCGGAACATCCCTTGCTGCGGGGCGGTTTCCGTATCAGAACCGCGGGTGACAAGCTCCCGTTTGGTGTTGACAAAATACAGCAGATGTCTGTTTCTCTGCACCGTTTTCTGTCTGGGAAATCTCGTTTGTATGAGCTGTCAGAGACTGATGCAGGCGGCGGCGGGGAAAATTGCGTCTGAAACACAGAAAAACCGCTGCAGGTGGCGACAAAAGACAGAATTTGCGGTATAATACAAGATAGAGTGACGGTCGTATGACCGGAAAAGTGGAGGGTAAAGATGAATAAAGCAAAACCAAATGTGAAAGCACTGCTGCCGATTTTGCTGTTTCTGGTTCTGTACCTCGGAAACGGCATCTATTTTGAGTACATTCATCCGGCGGAAGGACAGATGGGATTTTACATCATGTCTGTCGTCGTTGCGTTTTCTATTGCACTGATTGTGGCGTTTCTGCAGAATCCGGCATTGTCCTTTGAACAAAAAATTCATGTCTGTGCAAAGGGCATCGGTGATGACAACATCACGATTATGCTGTTTATTTTCCTGATGGCAGGTGCATTCAGCGGCATTGCCAGTGAAGCGGGCGGTGCGTCCAGCACGGCAAATATGCTGCTGAATATCATTCCCGGCAGCTTTGCCATTCCCGGACTGTTTCTGATCGCCTGCCTGATTTCCATGGCGATGGGCACCAGTGTGGGAACGATCACCGTTCTTGCGCCGATTGCCTGCGCGGTAGCCGCAAATGGCGGACTTTCGCTGCCGTTCTGTGTGGGCACGGTTGTCGGCGGTGCGATGTTCGGCGACAACCTGTCTTTTATCTCCGATACGACCATTGCGGCAACAAAAACGCAGGGCGTTGAAATGAAAGACAAGTTCCGCACCAATATCCGGCTTGCGCTCCCTGCGGCGCTGCTGACCTTTATCATTTTGATTGTCGCAGCCATTCGCAGCAGTGCGGCTCCCATCGGCAGCTTCGACTTCAATCTGATTCAGGCGATTCCGTATTTTATCGTTCTGATCCTGTCGATCTGCGGAATCAATGTTTTTGTTGTCCTGCTGATTGGCATTGTCCTGTTCCTCGGGGCAGGAATCATGACGGGATCCCTGACCTATGCCACGGCATTTTCGGCGATGGGAAGCGGTACATCCGGCATGTTTGAGACGATGATTGT
>DJXF01000035.1 GCA_002449635.1 Clostridiales bacterium UBA7011
GGCAGCCTATGACGGCTCCAACTGGACTTGGACAACGCCGCAGACGAGCAAGAGCTATACTCCTAAAGTTGGCGAGACCATCTATCTGAAGGAAGTGCCCACAACCTACTTGCTCCCTGCTGAGATTGATACCTTCCATAAGAATACCAAACAGCTGCATGGCATCTATCTGATGAGCTCTACGGATGACAAGAACTATAAGGAAGCTGGCTACGTTGTTGGCGGAAAAACCTACCAAAAGGGCGACCTTTATAATGATGTCACAATTGTACCGGGTCCGAATTCTGATTTTGCAGAAAAAACACTTAAGGTTAATGATGTTTCTGGGAATACGAGCGGTCTCATCCTCATGGCGCAGTATCTGCAACTCAGCGGTGACAGCTACACTGGATTCGGCAGTGCAAAGGGACTTAAGACAATCAAGTGCTATTGGGTCACTCCCGATGGAATCACTGTTACCGGTGCGAAACAGCGAGCTGTGACCGTAAAGGATGCAAATAAGGACGGCGTAATTAAGGTGCAGCAGACTCTGCCGGAAGTAAAATATAAAGATGCCAAGGTTAAGATTGGTATTCTGGTTCGTTAAGTGAGGTGAGTTCTGATGAGCAATAAATTTATGCCTGGAATGTATGTGCTGCAAGGTTCGATCTATCCGGGCAAAACTGGTGATTATGACCAAGGCTTCGAAAACGGAGAGGTACGCTATGACGCTGAAGGCAATGCGTATTTCTTCGTGGATAAGCAATGGTATAATGGAGCGGGAGAAGTAGTACCGTTTGACCCTAGCTGGACGACTGAGTGGCCCTAATCCTGTCCTACATGGTATCCACATACCTAAGCCGTAATCAACCAAATAACATGATGGAGGGGGGAATGGCTGCGGTCATTCCCCTCTTTTTTCCTTGAGAGAAGGTGTCTCCCCGATGTCTTTCCAATATACGCTTCAATTATCCGGACAGCCGGTTCACTGCCGCTTTGAATTTGCGCGGAACGTTCAGCTTTGCAGCAAATTCATCGTGAGCCGGTATGAAGGGGCGGATGCGCTGCGCGTTACTGCCGCTGAACGCCAAATTTATCATGCGGCCTATTCTGACAAGCCGTGGAGCCGTGAAGCGGAAAGCAAATTGTTCATCATGCTCGTTTCAGATGCGCTTTTGCCACATCAACGGCTGATTTTCCACAGCGTCGCCATTCTCTGGCATGAAAAGGCGTGGCTGATCACCGCACCCAGCGGCACCGGCAAAACGACCCAATATCGGAACCTGAAGCGGCTATACGGGGAGGAAGTGCAGGTCATCTGCGGAGACAATCCGGTCTTGCATTTTCAGGAGGATGGTGTAATCATGGTTTATCCTTCCCCGTGGAACGGAAAGGAAAAATTCGGCGGGAACGCAGCGGCGCCCCTTGCGGGGATCGTGTGGCTGGAACAGGGTCCGGAAAACAAAATCGAACGCTTGGCCCCAAAGGATGCAGTAATTCCCGTTTTTCATGAGATGAACACGTTTTCCAGAACGCCGGAGCTGGTGGATCAGCTGTTCAGACTGGAGGAAAAAATGATTACCTCTGTTCCGGTCTGGAAATTTGAAAATACCGGAACGACGAAATCCTCTGAGCTGCTGATGAAATGTCTGATGGACTGTGATGAAATGGAGCAATACCATGAACTACAAGATTAGAGACGGCATCGTCATGGAGACGATCTGCGGCACCAGCCTGCTGATTGCAACGCTGGAAGCCACAAAGTATTGTCCCTATGTCATGCAGTTAAATGAAGCGTCCGCCTATATTTGGAGGATGCTGTTTGACGGGAAGTCCATGGAGGAAATGACTGTGCTGGCAGCGCGGGACTTTGAAATTACCGAGGAAGAGGCCCGCGAGACCTTAAACAGTTTCCTGCAGGGGCTGGCAGAACAAAACTATCTGATTGCTAAAAATGAGGTGAACTAGGATGAAAAACAAACTTTTGATTTTCTTGATGACACTGTGCATGATGCTGTCCCTGGCGGCCTGCGCGGGCAATCGTGATGCAGGCGGCAGCAAATCCGAATCCGGCGGGAGTTCTTCCGTGGCTGCGGATAAAGGATCTTCTGTCGATGAAAAAGAGACGTCTTCTGAGACAGAAGCGGATTCCTCAGAATCTGACCAGGGATTTAGTCCTATGGAGGTTCAGGAAAACGGTGAAGTCCAGATGGATGAAGATGAGACATTCGAAATTCATTGATTTCGACAAGGAGGCAGTTATGATCAATCGGGCTCAGACCTGTTTTTTAGAAGCTCTGCGGCTTTCCATGCAGGGGGAGAAATATGAGCTGTGCGTCGATGACGCTGCAGATCTGCGCCGGATTCTTCATACTGCCTCGATTCAGAACGTTCTTCCTATGGTTTGTGAAGCAACCTACCAATCCGAAGGGGTGGGAAAATACCCGATGATGTTTTCTGCCTATAAAAAGCGGGCGATGAATGAGGTTGTTTCCCAAACTGTACGAACGGCGCAGTTTCTGGAGTTATATCAAATTTTGGCTGACAGGGGCTTGTCGCCGATCATCGTAAAAGGGCTGGCTGTCCGGCGTTTCTATCCGAGAGAAAACCTGCGTATTTCTGTGGATGAAGATCTGCTGATTCAACCGGAGCAAATGCAACAGTATCATGACGCGCTGCTTGCCTATGGGCTGCAGCAGACAGACCCGCAGCAAAATATCATTGAGGAACCGGAAATTGCCTATATTTCCCCGGATACCGGTCTGTATATCGAAGTACATAAATACCTGCTGCCTCCCGATTCGAAAGCGTACGGGGATCTGAATCGCTTCTTTGAGCATATTCAGCCGATGACCTATGAGTATCGCGGACAGAAATTAAAAACGCTGAATCCCACAGACCATGTTTTTTTTCTGATCTGCCATTCTTTCAAGCATTTTCTGCACAGCGGTTTCGGAATTCGCCAAATTTGCGATCTGGTTTTATTGTCAGATGCGTTTGCTGATGAAATTGATTGGAATAAGATCTGGACACAGTGTCAGGAGATTCAGGCGGATGGATTTGTGAGTGCGCTCTATCAGATCGGCAGCAAGTATCTTCTCCCGGATAACCGATACAGCCAATACATGAAAAACTGGCATAGCAAAGAGGAAGATGAAGAACCAATGCTGCTGGATGTACTGGCCGGCGGCGTGCATGGAGCCTCTGAAATGACCCGTCTGCACAGCAGTACGATTACGCTGAACGCTGTTGTGAATCAGAAGAATCACAAGCGTGCCGGCGCCGGTATTTGGAGCAGCGTATTTTTGCCATTGGAAAGTATGAGAGGCAGATATCATTATCTGGACAGGGCGCCCTTTCTTCTGCCAGTGGCGTGGATACAGCGAGTATTTCATTACGCAGGGGAACTGGCAAGCTGGAAGTCGGGGGGGAATAATGTCGCCGACAGCATCAGCCTTGGAAATCAGCGTGTCGAGCTTATGAAATACTACGGGATCATCAAGTGAGCGCGTGGATTGTTGAAAGAAAAAACGGGGATAGGAGCGGTCAGATTGTCAGAGCAAAATAAAAATGATTCTGCATTTCGTTCTTTGGACACGCTGATAGGGCGCTGGAAGGACGGCACCTTCAGCGAAATCATAGACGACTGGCGTTGGATATTTTCATACAGCAAAAAATACAAATGGGCCATTCTGTTTTATACCGTCCTCGGCATTGTCAGCACTTCCTTCGGCCTGGTCAGCAGCGTGGCCAGCAAATATCTGATTGACATTGTCACCGGTTATCAGACAGATAAGCTGGCTATGCTTCTCTTTATCATGATCGGAAGCTCGCTGTTCAGCCTGCTGTTCAGCTGCGTGATCAGCCGGATCTCTGCCCGGCTCAGTATTTTTATCAACAACGATATTCAAGCGGATATCTTTGATCAGATTATTGACGCTGATTGGCTTTCTCTCAGCGGATACTCCTATGGTGACATCCTGAATCGTTTTAACAGTGACGTGAATACGGTCAGCGGCAATGCCATTTCATGGCTCCCCACCATTGTGATTGCTGTTTATAACTTTATCGCAACCTTTGCGGTGATCTGGCATTACAGCCGTGTGATGGCGTTATTGGCGTTTATCAGTGCACCATTTATGCTGCTGATGTCCAAGTTCCTGATTAAGAAGCAGCGGGACTATCAGAAAAAAGTTCGAGAAATGAACAGCAAAATGATGACCTTTGAGGCGGAAACCTTTTATAACTTTGACACCGTCAAGTCTTTCGGAATTACAGAGCAATACGGACGAAAAATGCGGGACTTGCAGGCAAACTATAAAAATATTTCCCTGATTTATAACCTGTTCACTATCAAAACCAACATTTTCATGTCAATTCTTGGCCTCCTGGTTCAGATGGTATCCTTTCTCTACTGCCTGTGGCTGCTGTGGAGCGGGGCAATTACCTACGGAACCATGACGCTGTTCCTCACACAGCGGGCGAATCTCTCCTCCGCATTTAACAACGTGATCGGCATTATCCCCTCCTTCCTGAATAGCTCCGTATCCGCGCACCGAATCCGGGAGCTTGTAGAGCTGCCAAAGGAAGTGCATCTCTCTGAAAGCAGTTCCATTGAGCAATATGCGCAGGAGGGTTATACCGTCGAGATGGACGCGGTGAATTTTGCGTATCTGGAGGGCAGCAAGGTTATTTACGATTCTGATTTTGCCGCTAACCCGGGAGAGATCGTTGCGCTGGTCGGCCCGTCCGGCGAGGGAAAAACGACCATGATCCGCCTGATACTCGGCCTGGTTCACCCACAGAATGGAACAGTAACGATCAAAGCGCAAAATGGAAAAGCTGTGGAAGCAAACGCAGATGTCAGATGTCTTTTCGCATACGTTCCGCAAGGCAATACCATTCTGTCCGGAACGATTGCCGAAAATATGCGGATGGTCAAGGAAGACGCAACCGATGAGGAAATTGTTGAGGCGCTGAAAATCGGCTGCGCATGGGATTTTGTGAAAAAGCTGCCGGATGGAATAGACTCTGTTGTCCGGGAGCGTGGACGAGGATTGTCCGAAGGTCAGGCACAGAGAATCGCAATTTCCAGAGCCATTCTGAGGGATGCGCCCATCCTCCTCCTTGACGAGGCAACCTCTGCACTGGACATTACAACAGAACGGCAGGGGCTGCGGAACATAATGCAGCAGAAGCCAAACAAAACCTGCATCGTAACAACACACCGTCCCAGTGTGCTGAATCTGTGCCAGCGGATCTATCGCGTGGTTGAGATGCAGGTGACAGAGCTTAGCGAGGAAGAATCCAGCCGTATGGCAATGGATTTTTAGCGGATACCTTAAACAATCAGATAGAAGGTGCCGCAATCAATCAGGGGTAAGGAACCGCTGAAAGAATTCCTTGCGACCTATATTTTTACAAATATCATTATGTCATGGGATAGTGGCATAAAACCATGAATGATTGGATTTTTTCTTCATGGCAGCACCGTCCTTTCTCTGTATTTAGTATATCGAAAAAGAACAGAATAATCAAATAAATCCGTCGGAAATTGTCTCATTTGCGGATAATTTGAACTTTCTCATCTTTACACATCGCGTATGCGGATGATATACTTGGATGCAGAAAGGGGGAGGACACATGACGGAGAAGGAAAAGGCAGCGGCGGGCATGCTGTATGATGCGAATAATGATCCTGCGCTCTGTGCGGAGCGAACGAAGTGCAAGGACATCTGCTGGGAGATCAATGCGCTGCGTGCGAGTGAGGAAACGCGCCGTATGCGGCTGCTGCGCCGCCTGCTCGGCTATATGGGCGAACGTGTGAAAATCTGCCCGCCGTTCTGGTGTGACTATGGGTATCACATACAGATCGGCGAGGACTCCTTTTTTAACCACAATACGGTGATTCTGGACTGTGCCGATGTGACGTTTGGCAGGCATGTGTTTGTTGCACCGAATTGTGCGTTTTATACGGCGGGTCATCCGCTGGACGCGGCGCGGCGCAATGCCGGTCTGGAATATGCCAAACCCATCACGGTGGGAGATGATGTGTGGATCGGCGGAAATGTTGTGGTACTGCCCGGCGTGACCATTGGTGCAGGCGCCGTGATCGGTGCGGGCAGTGTGGTCAACCGTGATATTCCGGCGGGCGTGCTGGCCGTGGGAAATCCCTGCCGTGTCATACGAAATTTGACCGAATAAGCGGAGGTTCTCCGCCTGCTGCCGGATTGACAAATTTCTTTGCAGTGGGTAAAATGGAACTACATAAATGAGAATTGTTCTCAGCCCGCACCGCTCGTCTGAGCTGTGCGCAACAAACGCAAAGGGAGGAAACATAAATGGGTTTTAACAAAGTGACGGATACCATCCTGTACGTTGGCGTCAACGATCATCAGGTTGACCTGTTCGAGGGACAGTACGACGTCCCGAACGGCATGGCATATAATTCCTATGTCATCAAGGACGAAAAAACCGCCGTTATGGATACGACGGATGCACATTTCACGCAGGAGTGGCTGGACAATGTTGCGGCAGCGCTCGACGGCGCAAAGCCGGATTATCTGGTCGTTCAGCATATGGAGCCGGATCATTCCGCCAGCATCGAGAAATTCCTTGCGGTTTATCCGGAGGCTGTTGTCGTCGGCAATGCCAAGACCTTTGCCATGATGGAGCAGTTCTTCGGTGCGGGCATTGCACCGAACCGCCTGGTTGTCAAAAACGGCGAGACGCTGTCTCTCGGCAGCCGTGAGCTGACCTTCGTTTTTGCGCCGATGGTACACTGGCCGGAGGTCATGGTTACCTATGATGCAAAGGATAAGGTGCTGTTCTCTGCGGACGGCTTTGGCAAGTTCGGCGCACTGGATGCAGAGGAAGGCTGGGCATGTGAGGCACGCCGCTATTATTTCGGCATCGTCGGCAAATACGGCCCGCAGGTACAGATGCTGCTCAAGAAGGCCGCAACGCTGGATATTCAGATCATCTGCCCGCTGCACGGTCCGGTTCTGAGCGAGAATCTCGGCTATTATCTCGACCTGTACAACACCTGGTCGTCCTATGGCGTCGAGTCCGACGGCGTTATGATCGCATATACCTCCGTTTACGGCAACACAAAGAAGGCCGCACAGCTGCTGGCTGACAAGCTCAAGGCAAAGGGCTGCCCGAAGGTTGTGTTCACGGATCTGGCGCGCGATGACATGGCGGAGGCTGTCGAGGACGCGTTCCGTTACGGCAAGCTGGTTCTGGCTACGACGACCTACAATGCGGATATCTTCCCGTTCATGCGCACCTTTATTGAGCATCTGGTTGAGCGCAATTATCAGAACCGCACCATCGGCCTGATTGAAAACGGCACATGGGCAGCGACGGCGGCGAAGGTCATGAAGGGTATGTTCGAGAAGAGCAAGAATATTACCTGGCTGAACACCACGGTTACGGTAAAATCCGCGATGACAGCGGAAAACGAGGCGCAGCTTGATGCGATGGCAGACGAGCTGATCTGACGAAAAAATCGGAAAGAGGGGCGGAAACACGGAGACAGAAGGTCGCGTGATTCCGCCCTTTTTGTAAAATCGGAAAGAGGGGATGCGGCATGACGCAGGCGCATACCGGAACAAAACGAAGAATTCTGATCGGCGTGCTGTCGGCGCTCCTGCTCATCGCGGGACTGTCTGCCCGCAGCCTGTGGCGTTCGGCGCACGATTTGTGTGTCACGCAGTATACACTGACGGAGGACACGCTCACGGCGCCGCTGCGCATTGTACAGCTGACCGATCTGCACAACAGCGTGTTCGGGGAAGACAATGAACGGCTGATTGAAACGGTGCGGGCGCAGCAGCCCGATGCGATTTTTCTCACGGGGGATATGGTGAATTATCCGGATGCGGATTTGTCGATTGCCGTTCACGCCGTGGAGCAGCTGTCCGGCATCGCGCCGGTGTATTTGTCCTACGGCAATCATGAGAGCGAATATGAGGCGGCGTACGGAACAGATTTGCAGGAGGTTTTTTCACAGGCGGGCGCACAGGTGCTCGACCTGACGTATACGGATACCGAACTGTCCGGACAGCGTGTGCGCATCGGCGGCGGCTACGGTTATGGTCTGCCCGAATCGGACGCTGAACGGGAGGAACGGGAGGAATGGAAGCAGGAAAGCCGCTTTTTGCGCGAATTTGAGCGCACGGAACGCTGCAAGCTGCTGCTTTGGCACATGCCGGTCAGCTGGAGCTGCTACGGCAGTCTGGATTGCTGGGATGCCGACGTGGTATTTTCGGGTCACGTGCACGGCGGACAGGTCATCCTGCCGCTGATCGGCGGATTGTATGCCCCCGACCAGGGCTGGTTTCCGGGAAGACTCTGGGGCCTGTTCCGCTCGAAGGACGGCGCACACACGCTGGTGCTGTCGCGCGGTCTGGGCAATTCCAATCATCTGCCGCGGTTTAACAATGTGCCGGAGGTTGTGACGGTCGATCTGCAGCCGGCGGACAGCTGACATGGGAAACAGATTGGACAAAAAAGCCGGCAAACAGCCGGCGCAAAAAAGGATTCGGACACAAAAAAACGCCGCCGACGGAAAACCATCGGCGGCGTTGGTGGCTCATCGGGGGTTCGAACCCCGGACCCTCTGCTTAAAAGGCAGATGCTCTACCTGCTGAGCTAATGAACCGGATTGGCTGGGGCGGCAGGAATCGAACCTGCGATACTAGAGTCAAAGTCTGGTGCCTTAACCTCTTGGCGACGCCCCAGTATCGGCAGGAGGATGTCAACAGCTCCTGTATAAAAATGTTCTTCACGATGCAGACACCGTGAAGAAGAAAAAATGGGGTGAGTGAAGGGAGTCGAACCCTCGGCCTCCAGAGCCACAATCTGGCGCTCTAACCAACTGAGCTACACCCACCATATGAAACTATCTTCGCACACCTGCTTGCTCATTTGAGTGGTACGCCAGGAGGGATTCGAACCCCCGGCCTACTGCTTAGAAGGCAGTTGCTCTATCCAACTGAGCTACTGGCGCATACCAGTTGTGCCTGCATGTGAGGGACTCAAATGGAGCGGGTGATGGGAATCGAACCCACGTGTTCAGCTTGGAAGGCTGACATTCTACCATTGAACTACACCCGCAGGTTTTTCACAATGCTTATATAGTATACCAATCTGAGGTAGGGTTGTCAATAGTTATTTTACAGGTTTTGTGAAAAAAACGTCGTCAGCGGTCGGTTAGGACATCGCCGCAATGGCTGCATAGTGCTGGTACATCGTTGTGCCGAGGGTCAGTACGAAAATCAGAATCAGCAGACGGATGCACCACGTCAGCAGGCGCTGCTTCTTTCTGCATTCCGCGCTGTCCCCGCGCTCCTTGAGCGCATTGACCTGCCGCATCAGTGCGAGTGTGGGAATCAGTGCGGCAACAAGAGCACCGATCAGGGCGAGTCTCCACCATTCCATGTCTGGTCTCCTTATCTTTGGTGTCACCCCGTCCGGCTTTTGCGCCGGACGGGGAATTTTGGTATCATCAGATGGTTTGAATGTGCACGCCGGTGTCATCCGCCGTGACATGTGCGCCGGAGAGCGGACGCTCCCAGGCGGCAATGATCCGGTTGGCGAGCTCATCTTCGACGTTGCGCTCGATCGAACGGCGCAGATTGCGTGCGCCGAACTTGATGGAGAACGAATCCTCCACGAGGTAGTCGACAAGCGCGTCGTCCCAGGTCAGACGCACGCCGTTTTCCGCCATCGTATCGCGCAGCTGTCCCAGCATAATCGCGGCAATGCTGCGGAAATCATCCTTCGTGAGGTGGTCGAACGAAATGATATCGTCAATGCGGTTGAGGAATTCCGGCCGCATTATTTCCTCCAGCGCCTTGACCATGCGCTGCTCGTTCTGCTCCGAAAGCGTGCGCCCGAAGCCGACCGAACCGCCGGAGCGGTCAGAGCCTGCATTGGAGGTCATGACGATGATCGTGTGCTCGAACGAAACCGTGCGGCCCTGCGCATCGGTGATGCGTCCGTCGTCGAGTACCTGCAGCAGGATGTTGAGCACATCCGGATGCGCCTTTTCGATTTCATCGAACAGAACGACCGCGTACGGCCGGCGGCGGATTTTCTCGGTCAGCTGACCGGCTTCATCGAAGCCGACATAGCCCGGAGGCGAGCCGATCAGACGGGAAACCGTATGCTTCTCCATATATTCCGACATATCCAGACGAATGAGCGCCTCGGGCGTGTCGAACAGATCCTCCGCGAGCGCCTTGACGAGCTCGGTTTTGCCCACGCCGGTCGGACCGACAAACAGGAAGGAAACCGGCTTGTGCTTGGGGCTGATGCCCGCGCGCGAGCGGCGAACGGCGTGAGCCACAGCTGTGACAGCGCGCTCCTGCCCGACAACGCGGCGGTGCAGACGCTCCTCCAGACCGGTCAGGCGGGAAAACTCCTGCTCACAGACCTTGGAGGCGGGAACACCCGTCCACAGCTCGATGACCGAGGCGAGATGTTCGCTCCCCAGCTCCGGCACAGGGAGCTTGCGCAGCGCGGCCAGCTTATCCTCCGTCTGCAGAGCCAGACTTTTCAGCTCTGCCATGTGCTCGTAGACTTCGTTGTTCTGCTCCTGCTGCAGCAGGTCTTCCTGCTCGCGCTGAATCGCGTCCAGCTTGTCGGACAGCTCGGGAATCTGTGCAGTCGCGGGATTGTCGAGGTTCAGGCGGGAGCACGCCTCGTCGATGAGGTCAATCGCCTTGTCCGGCAGATAGCGGTCGGTGATGTAGCGCTCGGACAGCGCTGCCGCCTGCTGGCAGATTTCATCGGAAATGTGCACGCCGTGGAATGTTTCGTAGTAGCTGCGCACACCCATGAGGATTTTGGCAGTTTCTGCGATTGACGGCTCAGCGATGGATACCGGCTGGAAACGGCGCTCCAGCGCCGCGTCTTTTTCGATATATTTGCGGTATTCCGCATAGGTGGTTGCACCGATGACCTGAATTTCGCCGCGGGAGAGGGCGGGCTTGAGGATGTTGGCGGCATTCATCGAGCCCTCCGCGTCACCTGCACCGACAATGTTGTGCACCTCGTCGATTACGAGGATGATGTTACCGAGCGACTTGACCTCGTTGATGAGCCCCTTCATGCGGCCTTCAAACTGTCCGCGGAACTGGGTGCCTGCGACGAGTGCGGTCAGGTCGAGCAGATGAATTTCCTTGTTTTTCAGCTTATACGGCACATCGCCGTTTGCAATGCGCATGGCGAGACCTTCGGCGACGGCGGTTTTGCCGACACCCGGCTCACCGATGAGGCACGGGTTGTTTTTCTGGCGGCGGTTGAGAATCTGAATCACGCGCTCGGTTTCGCTTTCCCTGCCGACAATGGCATCCAGCTCACCCCGGCGCGCGCGCGCGGTCAAATCGGTGCAGTAGGCCGAGAGGTTTTTGCGCTTTTTCGCCTCCTGCTTGCGGCGGCGCTGTTCGTCACGGCTGCTGCCTTCGCCTACATCCGGACGCGGCGTAGACGGGTCGCCCTGCTGCGAAAACATTTTTTCCAGGAACGGGAAGGTGTGCGTGCGCCCGAATTCAAACGCGTCATCCGCCTCCTGCTGTGCACTGCCGTCAGCCGGCAGCGCATCGTCATCCTCGTCCTCGCCGTCCATTTCTGCGAGGGCGTGCATATTGGTCATTTCATCTGTCAGCTGTTCGAGGTCATCGTCCGTGATGCCCATCTGGCGCATCAGTCCGTCAATCGGCTTGAGCCCCAGCTCACGGGCACATTTGAGGCAATAGCCCTCGTTGGAGGCGGAACCCTCCTCCAGCTTGGAAATAAAGACGACTGCCACATTTTTGTGGCAGCGGGAACAAAGTGGCATATGCATAAGGGTAATATCCTTTCCGGGGCGCGGCGGACAAACCGCCTGCCCGCATGAACCGGCAGTGACGTCAGGCGTCAGCCGGAGTGGCTTCAAACAGAGATACGCCGTCATTCCAGCCGACGAGCTGGCGGGCAATGGAGGAATGCTCCATGACGGACGGCGAAAGGAATCCCGCGTCGGAATAGACCGCGGGGACAAACAGCTTCATCGCCCACAGCACACAGGTGCACAGGACAAGTCCGCTCAGTGCGCCGAGCAGACAGCCCAGCAGGGCATTGAACGAGTGCAGCACCGGCAGATGGGTCAGCAGTCCGAGCGCCGAGGCAATCAGATGAATCACCAGCTTGACGATGCAGTAGGCGACGAAAAAGACCAGAATATACGCGACGGCCTCGCCGACGGAGAGGGAAATCGCATCGGTCAGCACCTGCTGCGGGTTTTCACTCGTCTGCAGCGCGCTGAGCGACACGCCGTGAGCGGCGAGAATGCTTTGCAGATAGCTGGACACGCCGCCCCACGCTTCCTCCACGGAATCGACCGTCTGCGTCAGCTGCGGCATGGTCTCGCTGATGGAGTCGGTCATGTGAGGCGCGAGCAGCCGGCCAACCGGCTGCTTGAAGTGCGACGCGGCGATGAGCGCGGCGATCAGGGAGATCAGAGAGCCGCAGGTGTAGGCAGCGGTGACCACAAATCCTCTGCGCAGTCCCAGCAGCGCATACAGTGCGATGATGGTCAGAATAATCCAGTCAACTGTGGTCATAACAAATTCGTCCTTTCTAAAAAAAACAGCGGCCCTGCCGATCAGCTGTCGCCGGCAGTGATATCTTTCAGGGGATTGCCGATGGTAAGTACACGAGCCTGACTGCTGAACAGTGCAATGGCTGTGCCGCCGGAGCGCATGTATACGCGGGAAACACCCATGAGGTTATCCTGGCGGTCGATTTCCCGCAGGCTTTTGGAATAAAAGGTGACGGTATCACCCGACAAAACGGCGAGACGGCCGTCGGAATAGCTGATGGAGTCCGGCTCAGCGGGCAGGCTGAGCGGCTTGCGCGAGGCGGTGCCGCGCGCGTTGATGAGCACAATGTCCGCCCGGCTGGACTGGGAATATGATTGGGTTGCCAGCGCGGCACAGTCGCCCGAAAGATCAAACGCAATCAGAGAATCGGAGCTGTATTCCATGCGGTAGCGCATCTGTCCGCTGCGCGAGAGAACATAGGTGGCGTTGTCGCACACGGCACAGACGGTGTTGCTTCCGAGATATTTCATGCCGAGAACCAGACTGCCGTTCATATCAATGCCGATGACGGATTCGCTTTCTCCCGGCGTTTCGGTCGAGGCGATGTCGGTGAAAAACAGCCGCGTGGTGAGAGACAGACCCTCCTGCCGGAAGCAGAACAGCGCAAGCCGCTTTCCGTCCGGCGAGAGCACCGCCGACATAATATAATAGTCGGGCGACGACCATTTATACAGCTGTTCGTTGTCGATATTGTAGACGGTGACAGCGCTTTTGAAGCCCGCTTCGTCGGTGACAATGGCGACACTGCCGTTGGCGGCGATATCTGCGTTGGTCACGGGCGATTTCATCGTCTGTGAATACAGCTCGGAGAGCGTATTGGTGACGGTGAAGCGGTATGCGCCGCGGTCAAATACCAGCAGGTACTGGTTGGAGGCGCGCATCACCGGATTGGCGTAGGACAATCCCATCTCCATCTGAGAATAGTTGCTCGGCAGCTCAAAATTGAGCGTTTTGTCGCCGCAGATTGCCAGTCCGTTGCCGAACGGCAGAATACAGCGGTTTGTGCCGGACGGATAGGAGATGAGCGAGGTGTCGCCTGCGGAAACCTGGGATGCCGCTTTGAGCGAGGAGCGGATGTTGTGCAGACTCGCGGGGGTAAACAGCTGCAGGTTGAGCAGGAAAAACAGCGCGGAGACGGCGGCGAGCAGCCAGCCGACAGCGCGGCGGATGCGGTAAATGATACGCAGCCGTGAATCGCTGCTGTTTTCCAGCAGATAATCGCGCCGTGATTTCCGGCGCGAAAAAAGAAGTTTTTTTGTCATAACAGTCCTCCCGGTGCGCTCCATTCGTCCGTCAGATGAAACGGGTCGAGCGCGGGTGTGCCGTCATACCACAGCCGGCTCATATACAGCCCCTGCGGGGGCAGGGTCGGTCCGGCCTGCTCGCGGTCGCCGCTGTCGAGAATGCGCCGGATTTCATCCGGCGGAAAGCGCCCCTGACCGGCGTACAGCAGGGTGCCGGAGATGGCGCGCACCATATTGTACAGGAAGCCGTCCGCGGAAACGCGGATGCGGACGAACGGCCCGGCAGTGTCCGCCTCACAGGTAAAAATTTCGCGCACCGTCGACTTGACGGGCGTGCCCATCGAGCGGACAGCGGCAAAATCCTGCCGGCCGATAAAATGCTGAGCGGCGCGCTGCATGGCATCCACATCCAGCGGATACGGGTAAAAATAGCTGCGTCCGACAGCAAACGGGTCGCGCAGCCTGCCCGGATAGATCAGATAGGTGTATTCCTTGCGCGTGCAGGAAAAGCGCGCGTCGAACGAATCGGGAACAACGGCGGCGCCGGACACCGCAATATCCATCGGAAGACGGGAATTGACGGCGAGCGGAAGCCGCTCCATCGGAATCGAGCAGTCGGCGTGGAAATTGGCGACATAGCGGCGGGCGTGTACACCCGCATCCGTGCGGCCGGCACCGGAAACCGATACGTCTTGTCCGAGGACCGTCCGGAGTGCATCCGTGACCGTCTGCTGAACCGTGACCGCGTTTTTCTGTGTCTGCCATCCGTGGTAGGCCGTGCCGTCATAGCTGAGAATGATGGCGATATTCAAAGGACTGAGTTTCCTTTCCTGAAAAGTATAACAGGCGGCTATTACAAAAGTGTGAACAATTGTGAACGCAGTTAAAATTATTTTGCCGAAACAGCAAAAAAAGTCAAAATTTTCTGGAGTTCTTTTCCTGTCTATTATAGAATACAGACCTCGGCAGAAAAATGCAACGGGCAATGTGGCAATTTTTCTGTTTTTATGGTACGATATCATTGATTTGTTATCGGAACCGGCAGGATGACCGGTTCTTCATACGATGTTCCATCCCGCGCGGAAACATGCGCCGTACGAAGGCGGCTGCCCGCGTTATCATATCTAAAATGAGGTGCAATCTTTTTGGCAACTGCAAAAAAATCATCGACAAGGAAAAAGACAGCGTCATCCCGCTCGTCGGCGAGAAAGCGCACCGGCACCACGGCGCGCAGCGGCTCTGCGGGTCAGACGCGCGGCAGAACGGCGCAGCGCACGGCGCCCAAGAAAACCGGCTCGATCTGGAACAATCTGACGATCGGGCTGGGACTGCTGCTCATGGCAACCGTGCTAGTGCTCGCGCTCTGCCGTATGGACGGCGTGCTGCTTGACGGCGTGCTGCATCTGGTCGGCGGACTGATCGGCTGGGGCACACAGCTTTTCTGGGTCGCGCTGTGTCTGGCGGGCATTTTTGTCCTGTGTGAGCTGCCTGCAATCCGGCTGCGCGTGCTGTGCATCCTGACGTTCCCGGTGCTGTGGTCGGCACTGGCGCAGAGCATCCTGATGCAGCCGATGTCCCTTTCCTTTCCCACGGTCATTCAGCTGTGGGAGGAAGGAATGGCGCTGCGTGCGGGCGGTGTGCTCGGCGGTGTGCTCGCGACCCTTCTCACGGTTCTGCTGAGCACGACGGGCGCGAAAATCCTGCTCGTGCTGCTGATGAGCGTGTATGTGTTCATCATTTTCAATACGACGCCGGTGCGGCTGTATCGCGGTCTCGTTCATATCATCGCGGAGGACACCGAGCAGCTGCGCGAGGATGACATGTCGGTGACGCCGGCGGACGAACCGGAAACACCGAAAAAAGTGAAAAACACGAAAAAACGCGGCAGTCTGTTCGCGTTCCTCCGCAGTCAGCGCGCAAAGCGGCGCGCGGAGAAGCTGCGTGCCGGACAGGCAAAGGCGGAAATGAACCGGACAGAGGAGGAAATACCAATACAGGAGCCGGAGGCAGACCCACCCGAGAGCGACGCGGTGAAGGCCGCAAAGGAGCGTTACGCTCGCCGCGCGGAGCAGCGCCGCCGACTGGCCGATGTCCTGCCGGAGGAGCCGGACGAGGCAGCGGATACGCCGCCGTGGGAGACCGGTGCGGCGCCGTGGCATACGGCGGATGAACAACCGCGCGTGCCGACGGAAAGCGGGCCGCAGCCTGAGCAGGCGGAGACAAAGCCGGAGACGATGCCTGAGGACACCAAGCCCTCGGCAGCCGAGGTGCAGCAGACACATCGGGAAATTTCCGATGCGATGGAAACGCCCGCGCCCGAATATCGCTATCCGCCCATCGACCTGCTTCAAAGTGCGCCGCGCACCTCGAACGCGGGTGTGCGGGCCGAGCTCAAGGACAGCTCGGAACGGCTGGTGGACACGCTCGCCTCGTTTGGCATCGACGTGAGGATCATCAGCATTGTGCGCGGCCCCTCGGTCACGCGGTTTGAAATTCAGATGGAGCGCGGCGTGAAATTTTCGCGCATCACGGCGCTGTCAGACGACATTGCGCTTGCGCTCGGCGCGTATTCGGTGCGCATTGCACCGATTCCGGACAAGCTTGCCATCGGCATTGAGGTGCCGAACCGCAATGTTCAGACGGTCGCCCTGCGCGATGTCATTTCCTCGCGCGGCTTTGAACAGTCTGCCGCCCGCCTGGCGGTTGCGCTCGGCAAGGATATCACGGGCAGCGCACAGATTATCGACCTCGCAAAAATGCCGCATCTGCTCATCGCCGGCACGACCGGCTCGGGCAAATCGGTCTGCATCAACTCGATTCTGATTTCCCTGCTGTACAAATCCTCGCCGGAGGATGTGCGGCTGATTATGATCGACCCGAAAATGGTCGAGCTGGGCAATTACAACGGCATTCCGCATCTGCTCATTCCGGTTGTCACAAACCCGAAAAAGGCATCCGGCGCGCTCAGCTGGGCGGTCGGCGAAATGGAACGGCGGTACAGCCTGTTCGCCGCGGCAGGCGTGCGCGATTTGAAGGATTATAACGCCCATGCGCGTCTGCTGGCTGCGCAGTGGGAGCAGGGCGAAGAGACCCCGCTCGGACGCCGCCCCGAGCCGCTGCCGCAGATTGTCATTGTCATCGACGAGCTGGCGGATTTGATGATGGTCGCGGCGAAGGAAGTGGAGACCTCCATCTGCCGCATCGCCCAGAAAGCGCGCGCCGCGGGCATGCATCTTGTCGTCGCCACACAGCGTCCGTCAGCCGATGTCATCACCGGCATCATGAAGTCCAACATCCCGTCGCGCATTGCCTTTGCGGTTGCGTCACAGGTAGAGTCGCGCATCATTCTGGACACACCGGGCGCCGATAAGCTGATTGGCAAGGGCGATATGCTGTATTCGCCCATCGGCATGAGCAAGCCGGTGCGCATTCAGGGCTGCTTTGTCAGCTCGGAGGAAATCGAGCGCGTCATTGAATTTGTCAAATCCACTTCCACTGCGGAGTATTCCGAGGAGGTCATGCAGCAGATTGAGCGCCAAAGCGAGGCGGAAAACAGTGCCGCCGGCTACAACGGCGCGGAGGATGAGGATGAACTGCTCCCGCAGGCGATCACGATTGTCGTGGAATCCGGACAGGCATCCGTTTCCATGCTGCAGCGCCGGCTGAAGCTGGGCTATGCCCGTGCGGCGCGCCTTGTCGATCAGATGGAGCAGCGCGGGATTGTCGGCCCGTTTGAAGGCTCAAAGCCCCGGCAGGTACTGATTACAAAGGATGACTGGATGGAGATTCAGCTGAGACAGAAGCTGTAAGCATTGCGATTCATTTGGCTGGGCAATTCCGCAAAGCGGCACACATGCCGGATTCGGACGCCGTTTCAAAGACAGCGCCGGATTGTGCGGGATTGCCCTCTTGCTTTTTTCGCACGGATATGTTATTCTGAGATAACAAGATGTACGGACGACAAGACTGCACAGGTATGAAATTGCCTGGAACCTTGTCTAATGCCCGGCGGAATTCAGGAGCCGCCGGAGAGATGTCATCCTTGTATAAAATCTTATTTTTCCCGTTTGTTGTTGTATGACGAAAAACCGCTGTATTTCAGGAGATACAGCGGTTTTTTGTATCTCCTGAAGTTTCTATGTGTAACAAAAGGGATCGTGTCAGTCAACTTTTTGTAAAAGCTGCTTAAATGCTGTCAGCTTTTTTTGAGAAAATCAAAGGGTGTGCTTCTTGAGAAAGGTAAAGATGTCTGCTATAATATGAATAGAAGTCGGTTAGCGTCGAACGTGCGCAGCTGACTTATCTTCCTGTTGTGCATCCGGAACACAGCGGGGAGATGTCTTGGAGAGAGCACACAAGTGAAAAAAAGGAGAAGTTGAGCATGGATTTAATTATCACTGCCGTGGAATTCCTTGCGTTTACTGTCCTTGTTGCCGTCATCTCCTGGTGGAGAACCAAGGATGACAAACTGGACACGCAGGACGGTTATTATCTGGCAGGTCACAGCCTGATCGGCATTGTCATTGCCGGCTCGCTGCTGATGACAAATCTGTCTGCGGAACAGCTCGTTGGCAACAACGGTCAGTCTGCCCGCGTTGGTATGTCCACGATGGGCTGGGAAGTTACCTCTGCAATCGCACTGACCTTCCTCGCCTTTGTACTGATGCCGCGTTACCTCAAGACCGGTCTGACCACCGTACCGGAGTTCTTTGAGACCCGTTACGACAAGTTCGCACGCCGTCTGGTTTCGCTCATCGTACTGTTTTCTTACGTTGTTATCATGCTGCCGAACATCCTGTACGCCGGAGCACAGGTATTCGTTGAGATCTTCCACGTTCAGGATCTGACCGGCCTCAGCAAGTTCTGGTGCCTGGCAATTCTGGGTGCGGTCATCGCGGTTGTCGGCGCCTGCTACGCACTGTTCGGCGGTCTGCACGCTGTTGCACTGTCCGACTCCATCAACGGCATCGGCCTGATCGTCGGCGGTCTGATGGTTCCGGTCTTCGGTCTGATGAAGCTCGGCCAGATGTACGGCGGCGGCCTTGCAGAGGGCTGGCATCAGTTCCTCGCACTCGACCCGGTTCGTCTGAACGTATGGAATCCGGCAAACCTGAATGAGCCGTATCTGCCGTGGCCGCTGCTGCTGACCGGTATGGTTATCAACAACCTGTACTATTGGTCCACCAACCAGTCCATTATTCAGCGTACCTTCGGTGCACAGAACCTGAAGGAAGCACAGAAGGGCGCAATTTTCGCATCCTTCATGAAGATCTGCACACCGCTGATTATCGTATTCCCGGGCATCATTGCGTACTTCCTGTACGGCGAGGAAGTCTGGACCAACAACGGCGATGTTGCATATCCGATGATTGTCAATGATGTTATGCCGACCTGGCTGCTGGGCTTCTTTGCCGCTGTTATGTTCGGCGCAATCCTGTCGTCCTTCAACTCGGTTCTGAACTCGGCATCCACGATTTACGCGCTGGACATCCATCGCCCGATCTTCAATCCGACCTGCTCGGATGCACACTGCGTAAAGGTCGGACAGAACTTCGGCACAGTCCTGACCGTATTCTCGATCGTTCTTTCCCCGTTCATGCTGTACATGGGCGGCATTACATCCTTCGTCAACTCTGCATTTGCGGCGTTTAACACACCGATTTTCGTTTGCCTTGCTGTCGGCTTCCTGTCCAAGAAGGCGGACGCAATGCTGCCGAAGGTTGTTATTCCGATTCATGTTGTCCTGTACTGCTTCCTGCAGTTCTGGGCACGCAATCACATTGCGGCGCTGGAGAATGTACATTACCTGTACTTCACCGCAGTTCTGTTTGTCTTTGATATGATTATTGTTGCAATCATGATCAAGACGCATCCGCGTACCACCGACTTCGTTCTCGAGGATCACAGCGCGGTTGACCTGACCCCGTGGAAGGCAGGCAAGGTTGTTGCCGCAATTTCCCTGATCGTCATGGTCATTGCTTACATCCTCTTCTCGCCGCTCGGCGTTGCAGCAAGCGGTTATGTCACCTACACGGTAATGTAAGCTGTAATTCAGATACCTGAATATTTCCGGACAGGCATCCATACCAAGCGGTTTCCCGAAAGGGAAGCCGCTTTTTTTGCGGCCGGAGATACAAAAGGGGCGGTTTTCCCAATGGAAAACCGCCCTGATGACACATTATTTTATTCCGCTGCGGATGCGGTGCCGGAGCCTGCTTCCGTCTGCTGTGCAGACGCGGGGTGCAGAGTTTCCTCGGTAAAGTCGGTATATACCACACCGGGCTCGAGCGTGACACCCTTGAGCTTTGCCAGCTCAGATACGGTCACAAACGCATAGCCCTGCGCCTGCAGCTCGTCAATTGCCGCGAGAACGCCTTCGACCGTCGTTTCATACAGATCATGTTCCAGTACGATTGCGCCGTCCTGTGCGCCGTCAAGAATGTGCTGCTTGACGCTGGAGGCATCGCGGTACTTCCAGTCGACCGTGTCCAGATTCCAAAGAATGATCGGCATGCCGAGCTGCTTCATGGATGCGATGACGGTATCATTGTAAGCGCCGCCTGTCGGACGCATGACCGTCGGCTTCTGGCCGGTGTAGGAGGCAATCAGATCGTTGTTGTCTCCGACCTGCTTGAGACCGCCGTCGCTGACCTCTGTGTCCAGCCGCAGATGATCCATGGTGTGGTTGCCGACCTCATGCCCTTCCGCGAGGTAACGGTTCATCATGGAATTGAAGTCCTTGACGCGGTAGCCGCAGAGGAAGAAGGTGGCGTGTACGCCCCGCTCCTTGAGCCCGTCGAGCAGGCGCTCGGTGCGGCCGCCGGTGTTGCCCGTCGGACCGTCATCAAAGGTGATTGCCATATACTTTTCGCCCACAGGAACCGGATTTTTCTCTTCCGGCTGCTCTGCCGAGCCGGAGGCACTGCCGGGATCCGCGGCACTTCCGTCTCTTTTCGCACCGCTTCCGCTCTCGCCGCTGCCGGCGGACGCTTTCATCTGTGCATCGGAGCCGGATGCCGGCTTGAGCGCACAGCCCGCGGCGCTGCACAGCAATGCACCGCACAACAAAACAGCGAGCATTTTTCTGAGTTTCATAAAATCCCCTTCTCTGGTATTTCTTTCGTCGAATTTCGACCCAAAAGTATTATAGCACAAAAAACAGGGGAAAACAGCATTGTGCCGCATTGTAATAAGATTGTAAACAAAATGAAAGAATTTTCCATTTCGGCAGGGGGGAAATGCGGGCCTGCTGCAAAGCCAATGCGTTTGGGGAAACAAAAAAGGAGCCTGCCGACATGCGGCAGGCTCCCGAATCATTGCGGGGATGATTGGAATTAATAATGACGAGCTTCGTACAGGTGATCCTGCAGCTTCTTGTAAGCTTCCTGGACCTCCGGCTTGTCGGAAACAGAAGCAACGCCAACACGCCACCAAGCTTCCCACTCCTTGGACATGGACTTCGGCAGAACCTTCATGTCGATCAGGGTGGAAACGGTCTGCTTCTTGGAATCCTCCAGTGCAGCAGCCAGCTCTTCCATCGTGGTTACGGTGTAAGTCTTGCAGCCGTAAGCAGCAGCAACAGCAGCGTAGTCGATCTTCATTGCCGGACCGAGATCGCAGCCATCGAACGGAGTGCCCGGGATGTGCATGTTCTTCTCGGTGGTACGGGACTTGTTGCCCTGACCAACCTGCAGGTTGTTGATGCAGCCATAGGAAGCGTTATCGAACAGGCAGACGTTGATCTTGTAGCCGTACTGAACGGAAGCGATCAGCTCGGAATGCAGCATATCGAAGGAACCGTCGCCGCACATTGCGTAAACTTCCTGATCCGGGCAGGCGATCTTACAGCCGTAAGCGCCGGCAACCTCGTAACCCATGCAGGAGTAACCGTACTCACAATGATAGGTGTTCGGAACAGAAGCTCTCCACAGCGCCTGCAGGTCGCCCGGCAGGGAGCCGGCAGCACCGACAACGATGGAGTCCGGAGCAATGTGCAGGTTGATGTAGCCCAGAGCAGCGGTCTGTGTCAGCTTGGAGCCGATGGACTCGATGTAATGCTCAACCGCTCTGCGGTTTGCGTCCTGGATTTCCGGAACGTAGGACTCAGCGTCGATGTACTCGGTGTGATCCATGCGGTCTACGTCAGCCCACCATGCCTTCTGGAGTGCAGCCAGCTCGGTTGCATATGCCTCGGAGGTGTGGTAGCCGCCCAGTGCATCCAGCTCCGCTTCGATTGCGGTCAGAGCCTCGTTGGCATCTGCAACAACCGGATAAGCGTCCATCTTCAGGCACTGGAACTCAGACGGGTTGATGTTGACAAACTTTGCGCTGGTGTCATACAGCCACTTGGAAGAGGTGGTGAAGTCGGTGTAACGGGTGCCGACACCGATGACAACGTCAGCGTCATGTGCGAACTTGTTTGCGCACTCGGTACCGGTGATGCCGAGGCCGCCGAGGCTGAGCGGATGGGTCCACTCGATTGCGGATTTACCCGCCTGGGTCTCGCCGAATGCAATGCCGTACTTTTCAGCAAATGCACGGAATACCTTGTGTGCCTCTGCGTAGCGTACGCCGCCGCCGCAGATCAGGAGCGGCTTCTTTGCGCCCTTGATGATTTCAGCAGCCTTCTTGGCAGCCTTCTTGGTTGCCGGACGGCGCTCGATGGTCCAGACGCGCTTCTTGAAGAAGTCAACCGGATAGTCGTATGCTTCGCCCTGAACGTCCTGCGGGATGGAAACCGCAACGGCGCCGCAGTTGCCCGGATCGGTCATTACGCGGAACGCGGAGATCATGTCGGTCATGATCTGCTCCGGACGGTTGACACGGCCCCAGTACTTAACAACAGCCTGGAAGGAGTCGTGTGCGGAAATGGTCAGGTTCTGCGGCTGCTCCATCTGCTGCAGTACCGGATCCGGCTGACGGGATGCGTAAACATCGCCCGGCATCAGAAGAACCGGAATGTTGTTTGCCGTAGCGGTAGCAGCGGCAGTGATCATGTTGCAGGCGCCGGGGCCTACGGAAGAAGTAGCGACGAATGCCTGCTTGCGGCGCAGCTGGCGGGAGAATGCAACAGCGGCCAGAGCCATGCCCTGCTCGTTCTTGCCCTGGTAAACCTCCAGGTCCTTGATCTCCTGCTCGATGCCGTTGCAGTAGCCGACACAGTTGCCGTGGCCCGGGATCATGAAGATGCCGCGGATAAACTTGTGCTCAACCTCGTTGCCGTCCATATCAATATAGTTGACATACTGATTTTCCAGGAAGCGGATGCAAGCCTGGCTGGTCGTCAGACGAACGGTTTCCATGTGTTTCATTTGGAAAATTCCTCCTCTTGCATTTTTTGCACAATGGTCACTTGTGCGAAATGTATCCTTATTGTTTCAAAAATAAGCGGATTGAAGATTAATAGCCGGTCGGGCACTTCCAGATGTGATCGTTGGCGTCGTCAGCCAGCATCCACAGATGCTCCTCGTCGTCGATGCGGGTCTTGTCCCACGGATCGCCCGGCAGATGGCGGATACCCCAGGCGTAGCAGCAGGAGTAACCCGGTGCGGTAACCTGAGAGTGCATCTTGGAAGTAATCAGAGACAGACCGTTGTGGTGGGTTTCATACAGCTCGCCGCTGCCCCAGCCTGCGCCAAAGCCCATCGGCTTGTCATAGCGGTAGAAATAAACCTCCGGCTGCGGATGATGATGCGGCGGGTAAGAGGACCACTTGCCCGGCAGGTTGACAACTTCGCCCAGAACCATGTTGGAGTACGGCGCATTGTCCAGATCGAAGCAGGTGCGGACATCGCGCTTGATGCAGCCCTGCAGCTCGCCCTGATTGCCGCGTGCCCAGGTATCGGTGTCGTCCGGGGTATACATCTTGTTCGGGAAGGTCTTCTCGTTGAGCGTCTTCTGAACGTAGATGTTAGCGGTGCCGTTGGCGGTGATGGTTACCTTTGTGCCCTTGCAGACATGCAGGCACCACGGGTTGTAATCGAACGGATTCGGACGGTCGATGTCGACCTTCTGGTCGTCCCATTCCATTGTGCACTTGCCGTCGAATACGAGGCATGCGACTTCCTTCTCCGGCTCTTCGATGGTGAAGGTATCGCCCGCTTCCATAACGAGCAGCCCGACGTCCATCATACCTTTCTTGCCTTCGCCTTCATCAAGACGCAGATACTCGTTGTAGCCGCGCTTGACTTCCTTATCCATGTACATTGTAAAACACACCTTTCTCTGTGCCAAAAATCGGCAGATCTCTGAAGTACAATGCTGCAAAAAGGGCGCAGAGCTGCCCTGACTGCATAATTTATTGATATTATAGCATGACATGTTGTCGTTTTCAAGAAGATACCGCATAAAAACAGCGCAGAAAATTGTGCAGGTCGACGAGGAATGTCGGGAAAAGGATACGGACAGTTGTTGAACTGTTGCATGATTACAAAAAGCATTCAAAACATGGCAGATTTTACAAATTTTATACGGGGTTTTCCTTGAGGC
The DNA here is from genome assembly GCA_002449635.1 of Clostridiales bacterium UBA7011. GTDB lineage: Bacteria > Bacillota > Clostridia > Oscillospirales > Butyricicoccaceae > Butyricicoccus_A. Next base: position 24,362 of record DJXF01000035.1, read on the forward strand.
ACAGGCGGATAAATGGTATAATATAAGAACCGATAAGAACCGGAAACAGGAAAAACGGAAGGGCAGCACGACGGAAACGGGCGCTGCCCGCATGGTGCACCTGAAGGAGGGGATCCTGATGAAACGGGACGGCCGCAGCATCCCCCGGGCTTTCCTGATCGAGACAACGATCGGAAAGATGGGAGGAAAGTGGAAGACCCTGATCCTCGACCACCTTGCAGACGGAGCGCTCCGCTTCGGCGAGCTGCAAAAGCAGATGCCGAAGATCACGCCAAAAATGCTGACACAGCAGCTGCGTGAGCTGGAGACGGACGGCATCATCAGCCGCCGCGTCTATCCGGTTGTACCGCCGAAGGTGGAATACGAGCTGACAGAGTTCGGACAAACCGTGGCCCCGCTTCTCGACGCGATGTGCGTATGGGGTCAGATGTATTTGGACAGTGTGTGCAGCGAGGAGGAAAGCGCACAGTGAGGGTTCGGGCTTGGCGCCCAAAGAAAGAAGCCGCAGAGCAGGGAAAGGCGATCCCGTTCTGCGGCTGTTGTATTTTTTCAAAAGAATTATTCCCAGAGAATTTTTACGTTGTGCGCGCGGCAAAACTCGACAAATTTCGGCGCGGGCTCCTGATCGGTAATAAAGGCCGAAATATCCTGCAGGCGGCAGAAGGTGACGGTGGCATCGTGGCCCAGCTTGGAATTGTCCGCAATCAGGATGATGCTGGAGGCGTGTGCGACCACACCGCGCTTGATTTCCGCCTCGAGGAACGTGGTGTTGCTCATGCCCGACTCGACCGTGACGCCGGTCGCACTGAGGAACGCCTTGGAGATGCGAAGCTCGGAGAGCGACTGCTGTGCGCTGATGCCGACAAAGGAACTGGTGGAAGCGTTGTACACCCCGCCGAGCGAGATCAGGCTGACGTTTTCGTACTTTGCGGCCTCGACCATGGCGGGCAGGGAATGTGTGACGATCGTCAGACGCATGCGGGGCGGCAGATGCCGCAGCACACACACGGCGGTGGAGCCGGAATCGATGAAAACGGTGTCGCCCTCTTCGATTTCACGCACGGCGAGCTGACCGATCGCGTCTTTTGCGGACGGGTTGAGTCCCGAGCGCACCGGCAGCGGCATGACATCCTCGGGCGTCACCGCTGTGACGCCGCCGTAGACCTTGGCGATATGGCCCCGCGACTCCAGCTCGTTGAGGTCGCGGCGAATGGTATTTTTTGAGACATTAAAGACCTCGCAGAGCTCGTCGATGGAGACGGTTTTTTGCGAAAGGACATATTCCTCGATTGAATTGAGTCTGCTGATTTTCATATAAGTCACGCTTTCCTGCGGGATACACACGGGTGTTTTGGATACAAACTTTCCTAAAGTATAACAGATCCTGAGACAAAATGGAACATTTTTTTGCGGGTTTTTGAAATGTTTGTGAAAAGATGAGGTGCGCGTGTTCCACGAGTTGTGCAAAAGAAACCGTACAACTGCATCAAAAATTCACCGGGAGATGAAAAAAACAATAAAAAAAGACAGGCGAGCATTGCAATCTGTTGGCAGAAATGATAAAATCAAAGAAACTGTTGCATGGCATGTGCCCGGCGCACCGCTGCTGCCCGACGCAGAACCATGCAGGCAACTATGTATTATAGGAATAGGTAGGTGTATTCAATGCAGAAAGCAGAAAAGATGCAGGCTCTCCGCGAATTCGCAGCAGAAATCAGAGTAGAGACCCTGAAGACCATCGGTTCGCTTGGCTTTGGACATGTCGGCGGTTCCATGTCGATTGTTGAGGCCATGGCAGTCCTGTATGGCGATGTCATGAAGGTTGATCCGAAAAACCCGCGCTGGGAAGATCGTGACTGGTGTGTTCTGTCCAAGGGACATGCAGGTCCGTGCGCGTACGCAACCCTCGCACTGAAGGGCTTCTATCCGCTGGAGGAGACCCGCACGCTCAACAAGCCGAGCACAAACTTCCCGTCCCATACCGACCGCACCAAGACACCGGGCGTTGACCTGACTACCGGTTCCCTCGGTCAGGGCATGTCCACTGCTACCGGCGCCGCTCTCGGCAACAAGATCGACGGCCGCGACAATCATGTCTATGTATTCGTAGGCGACGGCGAATGCGATGAAGGACAGGTTTGGGAGGCTGCTCAGTTCGCAGCTCACTACAAGCTGGATAACCTGACCTGCTTCGTAGATAACAACAAGAATCAGCTCGACGGCAAGGTCGATGAGATCATGAGCCATGGCAAGGGCATCGGTGCGAAGTTTGACGCATTCGGCTGGAACGTTATCGACGTTGCAGACGGCAACGACGTTGAGCAGATCTATGATGCAGTACAGCAGGCACTGACCGTCAAGGGCGTTCCGACCTGCATCGTCCTGAATACCGTTAAGGGCAAGGGCGCTACCTTTGCTGAGCCTTCCGGTGCACACAGCTCGCAGCCGTCTCCGGAGCAGTGGGAAGAAGCAATTGCTGCAGCAGAAGCAGAGCTTGCTGCTGTTAAGGCTGCCAAGTAAGGAGGGAATGCAAAATGAGTTTCACTTTGATTGGAAAGCATGAAAAGGACAAGCGTAACTGCCGTGACGGTTACGTTCAGGCTATGCTCGAGCTGATGGAAGCAGACAAGAGCGTTGTACATGTAGACTGTGACCTGATGAACTGCATCAACACCGGCAAGCTGAAGGCAGCTTTCCCGGATCGTGCAATCAACGCAGGCATCGCAGAGGCCAACGCAATGGGCGTTGCCGCAGGTCTGACCGCAACCGGCAAGAAGACTTGGATGCACTCTTTCGGCTGCTTCTCCTCCCGCCGTGCATTTGACCAGGCATTTATGTCTGCCGCTTATGCAAAGCTGGGCGTTAAGATCCTGGGTTCCGACCCCGGCGTATGCGCTGCATACAACGGCGGCACCCATATGCCGTTTGAGGACTGCGCACTGTATATGTCCGTTCCGGATGCAATCGTTATTGATCCGGTCGACTACGTACAGGTTTACGCGCTGACCAAGAAGCTGACCGCAGTAGAAGGCCGCATCTCCTACATGCGCATGATCCGCAAGGGCTTCACCACCGTTTATGCTGACGGCTCCGATTTCGAGATCGGCAAGGGCGTTACCCTGAAGGAGAACGGCGACAAGGACCAGGCTACCATCATTGCTTCCGGCATCATGGTTGACGAGTCCCTGAAGGCTTACGAGAAGCTGGCTGAGGAAGGCATTTCTGTTCGCGTGATCGATATGTTTACCTGGAAGCCGATTGATGAGGACCTGATTGTCAAGTCCGCAAAGGAGACCGGCGCCATCGTAACCGCAGAGAACCACAACTGCACCGTCGGCCTCGGCGCTGCTGTTGCCCGCGTACTGGCTGAGAAGTGCCCGACTCCGGTCGAGATGGTAGGCGTTCACGACCAGTTCGGTCAGGTAGGCGCACAGAGCTTCCTGCAGGAGGCTTACAAGCTGACCGCTGACGAGATCATCGCCAAGGTCAAGAAGGTTGTTGGCAGAAAGTAAGTTCGGTTTATCCGAATGAATGGGAGCCGTTCCCGCAGGGGAACGGCTCTTTTTTGTACCTCTGTGCAAAATGATGGGGCGATTTCCGCCATCCTTTCCGCTTTGTGTCCGCTATTGGCCGCAAAGAACAAAATTGCTTCGGTAAAAGTGCGGAACAGTCGTCCGAAGAGGGAAAAAATAATTGACCAAAGTGCACAAAACATTTGACAAACTGTGCGCGATTCGATATCATTATATTGTAGGAGAAAAGCCTATTGCTTGCTGTCGCCCGGCAGAGAAATTTGGAGAGATTTCTCGCCGTTTTCATGCGGGAGCATATAAAATTATGGAGGTGTTGTGATTATGTTCACAAACAAGGATATCAAGCTGGGTATCTGCCCGATCGGCTGGACCAACGATGATATGTGGGATCTCGGCGACGAGAATACGTTCCAGCAGTGTATTTCCGAGATGCGTCTGGCTGGCTTCACCGGCTGTGAAGTTGGTCATAAGTATCCGACCGATGTCAAGGAGCTGAAGGAAGCTCTCGATCTGCGCGGCATGACGATCGCTTCCAAGTGGTTCTCTTCCTTCCTCGGCACCAAGCCGTTCGAGGAGACGCGCGACGAGTTTGTCAAGGAGCTGGAGTACCTCTCTGCTATGGGTTCCACTGCAATCAACATTTCTGAGCAGTCTTACTCCATTCAGGGCGACGAGACCAAGTCCATCTTTGACGACAAGGCAGTTTTCACTGACGATGAGTTCAAGCGTATGTGCGAAGGCCTGAACAAGCTGGCTGAGATCGCAGACACCTATGGCATCCGCGCTTGCTTCCATCATCATATGGGCACCTGCGTTCAGACCCTCGAGGAGACCGAGCGCATGCTGTCCAACACCGAAGACAACGTTCTGCTTTGCTACGATACCGGTCACTGGACCTTCACCGAGACCGATCCGATCGCAATTCTGGACAAGTTCCCGAACAGAATCGGCCATGTACATCTGAAGAACATGCGTAAGCCGGTTCGCGACGAAGCAATCGCAGGCCGCTGGCCGTTCCTGAAGGCTGTCCGCAACGGCGCATTCACCGTACCGGGCGATCCGGAAGGCTGCGTAGACTTCCCGGCAATTCTGAAGAAGCTCGACGAGATCGGCTATGAAGGCTGGATTATGGTTGAGGCTGAGCAGGATCCGGCTAAGGCAAATCCGTTCAAGTATGCAAAGATGGCTTACGATTACATCACCGCTGAGATGGCAAAGTAAGCTTGTATCAATTATAACTTCGTATAGAATCTGGATATCCGACAGAATTCCGCTGCGGATATCCACTTTCTGACATATCATATTTGTACAGACAAGGAGAGAAAAGGTCATGGCAAATTTACGTTTTGGCGTGGTAGGCTGCGGACGTATCGGCAAGCTGCATATCAATAACCTTCTGAACAACATCGAAGGTGCTGAGGTCGTAGCAGCAGCCGATCCGATGCTGGACAAGTCGGGCGCGCGCGAGTGGCTGGCACAGCGTGGCATCACCAACGCATCCACCGATTACATGGATGTTATCAACAATCCGGATGTAGATGTCGTAATGGTTTGCTCTTCCACCGATACCCATTGTGAGGTTTCCATGGAAGCAGTCAAGGCCGGCAAGCATGTATTCTGCGAGAAGCCGATCGACTATGATATTGCAAAGATCAAGGCTCTGCTGGCACTGGTAGAGGAAAAGGGCGTCAAGTTCCAGGTAGGCTTCAACCGCCGCTTCGACCACAACCACAAGGCTGTTGCTGATGCAGTTAAGGCCGGCAAGATCGGCGAGCCGCATTACATCAACGTTTCTTCCCGCGATCCGGAGCCCCCTCCGGCATCTTATGTCGCAGTTTCCGGCGGTATCTTCTATGATATGATGATCCATGACTTTGATATGGTTCGCTATCTGTCCGGTTCTGAGGCAGTTGAGATTTCCGCGGTAGGCTCCTGCCTGGTCAACCCGAACCTGCAGGAAGAGTCCGGTATTCCGGATGTTGACACCGCAGTTGTCACCATGAAGATGGCAAACGGCGCAATCGCTACCATCAACAACTCCCGTCAGGCAGTTTACGGCTACGATCAGAGAGTAGAAGTATTCGGCTCTAAGGGCATGGCAGCAGACAACAACGATCTGGTATCCACCGCAACCATCACAACGGTTGACGGCGCAGTATCCGAGAAGCCGAAGTGGTTCTTCCTCGAGCGCTACAACGATGCGTTCATCGAGCAGATCAAGTACTTCATCGACTCGATTGTCAACGACAAGCCGACCGTAGTAGGCGCTTATGACGGCCTGCGTCCGGTTCTGATGGCAGCTGCAGCTACCGAGTCCTGCCGCAACGGCGGTGTTTGGGTTAAGGTTGCTGAATAAGCCTGATTCCAAAACGGCATAAAAATTTGAGGGCGTCCCGTGTGAGCGGGACGCCCTTTTTGGTATCCATATGTGCTGTCCGGACAATCACGGCGGAATCAGCTGTGCGGGAAACAGGCATCAGAAAAAACGATTCAGTTTGTTCCGCGCAGAAGCTCGAGAGATTCCTTTGCCCAGTTGAGGTCAATCGTCTGGAAACCGTGGGACGGGGTGAACAGATACTCGCGCACATCATGTGCGAGCTTTTGATAGGTCGTCGGAGGCAGGCGGAGGTATTGCTCCACGCCGTCGGGATGGACGAGGACGAACACGAAGCGGCCGGACGTGTCAATGCTGTGGAAGACGACGTCGACGACATCGACATTGTCGCGGGAAAGCTGCATGATTAAAATGAGCTTGGTCAGTTCGACCGCGCGGTCATCCAGATGACGCTCCAGAATATTGACCTTTTCGCGGAATTCATTGGGTGTGTGCGTCGTGCGCAGGGTATAATGGTCGAGCTGAGAGAATTGCGCACCGTCCTGCACTTCGCCGTCCGGGGCAAACCAGATCATAAATTCATTGGACATATCGTGATACAGACAGGGGTGCAGAACCAGACAGGTTTTGCCGCAGTTGGGACAGGTCCATTCAAAGGCGGATAAATCCTCGATGCGCCGTCGGGCATCGGGGTCGAGGTCGACGTTGATGCTGTCCCATACGGTCAGCGGACCATCTTCGCCGCACTGCGGACAGGTAAACGTATCTTGACGGGATTTCGGCATGGG
>DJXF01000124.1 GCA_002449635.1 Clostridiales bacterium UBA7011
GCAGTCTCAGCGCTATGTGCGTGAGTATGGCTTTGAATTTGTTCTGCCGCATGAAATTGAGGCAGTTCCGGAGGCGAAGGAAGCGTTTCTCAAGGCGATGGAAGAGGACCAGAAGACCTATGAAAAGCTGACCGCTATCCTGGAAGAGCGCCACAGACAGACGTTCCTGTCGGAAGGCTTTTCCGAAAAAGAAGCGCGCCGCCGTGCGGAAAAGAAAGCGATTGAAGATGCGCGCTATGTGCTGCCGAATGCCTGCGCCACGAAAATGGTCATGACGGCAAACGCGCGTTCGCTGCACAACTTTTTCCGTCTGCGCTGCTGCAACCGTGCGCAGTGGGAAATCCGAGAGCTGGCGGAGGAGATGTACCGGCAGGTTTATGCTGTCGCGCCGACGCTGTTCCGCAAGGCGGGACCGTCATGCACCTGCGGAGATTGTTCGGAAGACAAGATGACCTGCGGACATCCGCAGGAGGTGCGGGAAAAATATGCGCGCATTCGCGCGGAGGCAGTGCAGGACTGATCCAACGATTTGACCGCAGCTGTCATACCAAAAGAAGGAGATTTGCACCCATATATGCTGCCATTTCAACCGATTACGTTAGCGGACAAGCATGCAATTGATGCCTGTGCCGCCAAAAACAATTATCGGATCTGTGAATATTGCTTTGCCGATCTGTTTATTTGGAAGGATCATTACGACACACAGCGCTGTTTTCTGGACGGGTTTCTGCTGCTCAGGATGGCGACTTTTCCGGAAAAAAAGCCGATGTATCTCGCCCCGATCGGGGACGGCGATTTGAAAAAAGCCCTGCTTGCTTTGGAAGAAGATGCACAGGAACGCGGTATTCCCTTTGTTCTGTGCGGCATTCCCGCGCCGATGCTGGAAAAAATAGAAGCGGCCCTGCCGGGGCGCTATGATTTCTCGGACGGCACGGATTCCGCCGATTATATCTATTCGGCGGAGAAGCTGCAGACACTTTCCGGCAAAAAGCTGCAGTCCAAGCGGAATTTCGTCAATCGCTTCAAAAAGAATTTTGACGGGCGCTGGTCATACGAAGAGATGACAGATGCGAATGCGCCGGAAGCGTATCAGTTTCATCTGCACTGGTGCGAGAGCGGAGACAACTGTCCCAACGGCCTGATGTATTCCGGTGAAACATGTGCGGTTTCGCTCGCGCTGAACAACCGCGAAGCGCTCGGCATGAAGGGCGGCCTGCTCCGGCTGGACGGCGAGGTCATTGCCTTCACAATGGGCTGTCCGGTCAGTCAGGACACCTACGTCATTCAGCTGGAAAAAGCGGAGGCATCGATTGCGGGTGCGTATCCGATGATCAACCAGCAGTTTGCACAGCACAGCTGTGAGGGATACACCTATATCAACCGCGAGGATGATCTCGGCATAGAGGGACTGCGCAAGGCAAAGCAGTCCTATCATCCGGTTATGATGGGCAGAAAGTATTTGGCGGTGAAAAAGGTATGATCCGGTTTGCGGAGCAACGCGATTTTCCTGCCGTAGTCGATCTGTGGAACTGCTGCTTTCCTGGCGATGAGACGTTTACCGCGTGGTTTTTTGCCCATTCCTATCGCCCTGAGGTGACGCTTGTGGATGAAGAGGACGGCGTGCTCTGTTCCATGCTTCAGATGCTGCCGTATCAGCTGCATGACATGCGCGGCGTGCGTCCGGTCACCTATATCTACGGGGCCTGCACGGCGCCGGCCTGCCGCCGGCAGCACCGCATGGATCGCCTGCTCGCCCGTTCGTTTGAACTCGACCGGCAGGCGGGACGTGCCGCTTCTGTTTTGATTCCGCAGGAGGAATGGCTGTTCGATTTTTACGATCAGTTTGGCTATCAAACTGCCTTTTACACCGACAGCACAATCGTTTCCCGTGCCGACACGCCGGTTGAGGCAGATGGTCAGATGCGCAGACTGACAGAGGCCGATATTCCCGCGCTGCGCGCCTTATGTCCATCCGACGGCTTGTGCCTGCTGCGGACAGATGCGGACTGGCAAGCGCAGCTTGCGCTGTTCGATGCGCTCGGTTACGGTGTTTACGGATGGGAATCTGCCGGGCATCTGACCGCGTATGCGTTTGTCTGGCAGGATGGTCCGGACAAGCTGTGGGCGCAGGAAATCTGCGGTGCACATGTGCGGCAGCTCGCGCAGTCGCTCCTGCGGAAAAGCGGCACAAGACAGATTCGGCTGACCGGCGCCGGAATGACACAAAAGCTGGGCTGTATTCGTTATCATGACGATACACCTGTTGAGACAGGATATTTCAATCTGTTGTTTAACTGAGGAGGACTCTGACCATGGTATATATTTTTTATGTTGACGGCTATGAAGATACCGAGATGATTGCGCCGCTCGATATGTTAAACCGCGCAGGGATTCCGGTGACACGCGTTGGTGTGACCGGCAAAACCATCACAAGCAAGCTGGGTTTGAAGGTTGAGGCGGACATCATGCCGGAGCAGATGGATCTCTCCGATTGTGAAATGATTTTCCTGCCGGGCGGTCCGGGGACGGAAAATTATTACGGCAAGCCGGTAATAGATGAAGCGCTTGCTTACTGCACGGCACATGACTGCTATATCGCGGCGATCTGTGCAGCGCCGTCGGTCCTGGCAAACAAGGGTGTGCTCGACGGGCGGAAGGCAGTCTGCCATTACAGTGTTGCAGACAACATGCCGGGCGCACAGGTGTGCGGCGGTCTGGTTTGCGTGGACGGAAAAATAATCACCGGCTGCGGCGCGGCGGCATCGATTGAACTCGGCTTGACGATGGTAGAGCTGCTGCGCGGCAGTGAGGCGGCTGACCGCGTTCGTCACGGCATCGGATATGAGGGATAAATCCGCTCTGCGGCGCGCGCTTCTGCGGCAGCGAAGGGAAACTGATCCTGCCGAGCGGCGCGCGATTGACCGCGCAATCACGGAACGCGTGCTGCAGAGTGAGCCGTATCGGCACAGCCGGACGCTGTTCGTCTATTATTCTGTGGCGGAGGAGATCGACACGCATGCGATTCTTTCCGACGCACTGAACAGCGGAAAGCGCGTCTGTCTGCCCAAATGCCTGCCCGGCGGTGTGATGCAGCCGCGTTATATCACGTCAGAGGAGGATCTGACAGAGGAGAGCTACGGCATTCCCGAGCCGGGCGCGCATTGTCCCGCGGCGGAGCTGACAGACATTGATCTTTGCCTGATTCCGGCGCTGGCCTGTACGGCACAGGGCTTTCGGCTGGGCTATGGCGGAGGCTTTTATGATCGGTTTCTTCCGCGCACGCCGGCGTACCGCATGGTGCTGTGCGCGCATGCCCGCGTCCTGCCGCAGCTGCCGGCAGAGCCGCACGACGTCCGCTGCAGCTGCATTGTGACAGAACATGAGGTGATGCTGATTCATGAAGGATAAAAATACCATGCTGCCGGGGCTTATGCTGTTTGCCTGCTTCATGATTCTAACCATATGCAGTATGGGCTTTGATTTTACCTTTTCCAGAATTCCGTCTATCGGCGTGATTGTGGTGGAGCTGCTGGCATTTCTCCCGCCGGCCTATTGCCTGTACAAGGCGCAGGATGACAGCTTTGTGCTCGACTTTCGTCTGGAGCGCAGACACCGGCCGATGGTTCCGGTATATTTCGGCTTTACGGTCAAGTTTGCCTTTGCGGTTTCATTTCTCTCGTTTCTGGCGAATTTGCTGGTCTTTGTCTTCTGCGGCGCAAATGATATCGACCTGAGCAGTATGATTACCACCAGCGGCGTGGGCAATCAGTACGGCTTTCTGAGCTTTTTGGGCATTGTCATTCTCTCGCCGATTGTCGAGGAGATCTTTGTGCGCGGCGCATTGTTTTCCGCTCTGGAGCGCGAGGCGGGAACGGCGGTGAGCATTGTGCTGTGCGGCTTCTGCTTTGCCATGCTGCACGGTTCGATGTATAATTTCATCGGGCCGCTGATCGCAGGCTGTGCCTATGCGTTTCTCGTTTATTCGTTTGACTCTATCTGGCCGGCTGTTCTGGCGCACATGATTAACAATTTATATTACTACATTATCAATTATCTCATTCATCTGTACAGCTCCTTTGGAATCTGGAAATACTTTACCTATATAAATGTGATTTTGTTCCTGCTGACGCTGTACTTAACACTGCGTGCACTTGAGACGCAGGTTCAGCTTCACACGCTGCGCAGCTTTCAGCCGAACCGCAGCAAGCTGTCGGAGACCCTGCGGGATTGTCTCGTAAATCCCGGATTCTTTATCTTTATTTCCAGCTTCATCGTCAGCGTTGCGCTGAAATAAGAAACAGAAAATGCTTCCGTCATTTCAGTCAAAGAGAAAGGATACAGATATGAATAACAACCAGAAAAGCACACAGCCGCAGAAGAGGCAGCGCACATCAAAGAAAAAGAAACATTCGCTGCGGGCGTTTTTATTCAACAAGAAGCGTACAACCCGCCAGAACAGCCTGCTGTATCTGCTCAGCATCCTGGTTATTTCTGCCATTTTGGCGACAACAGGTATTGTTTTGAGCAATGATCTGCTTGCACTGGCGAAGGAGGATCGGGAGATTACGGTTACCATTCCGGAGGACGCTTCGATCGGTCAGGTGTCCCGCCTGCTTGACAAGAGCGGTGTCGTACATTTCGGCTCGTTCTTCCATCTGTTTACGAGCATCATCTACCATGATGTGGACTTCCGCCCGGGTATGTGGACGCTCAACTCCAATATGGACTATCGTCATATTGTCAATGAAATTCGTCTGACAAACCGCAGCACGATTAAGGTCACCATTCCGGAGGGCTATACCACCAATCAGATCATCGACACATTGGTAAAGGAAGGCCTCAGCTCGAAGGAGGATCTGCGCAGTGTCCTGCAGGACGAGGAATTCCACTATGATTTCCTGCCGGAGGATCTGGGCAACGAGACCAATCGTCTCGAGGGTTATCTGTTCCCGGATACTTATGAATTCTATGTAAGTGACGATGCAAGTACCATCATTAACAAGATGCTGGGCAACTTCCAGATCAAGCTGAATGATGATTCCAACGGCGACAGTCTGGCAAAGCTGTGCAAGAACAAGGATATGTCGGTTGCCGACATGGTGAATATCGCCTCAATGATTGAAAAAGAAGCGGTGGATGCCGAAGACATGTACAAGGTGTCGGGCGTTATTGCCAACCGTCTGAAGCATTCCTCTGAGTATCCTTACCTCAACATCGATGCGACCATTCAGTACGCAGTCGGACACCTCAACCTGACCGACGAGGATATGAAGTCGGACAGTCCGTATAATACCTACACGAGCAAGGGCCTGCCGCCCGGACCGATCTGCAACCCGGGTCTCAATGCCATGAAGGCAGCGATCAATCCCACAGTGCACGATTACTACTATTATGTCGCAAATGCGGATGGTTCGGCACATATTTACGCAAAGACGCAGCAGGAGCAGACTGCCAATATTCAAAAGGTGCAGGCTGAAAAGAACAAGTGAAAACAAGGAGCGTTATGAATAAACCTGAAATTCTCTCTCCGGCAGGAGATATGGAACGGCTGAAATACGCGATTGCATACGGTGCGGATGCGGTTTATCTTGCAGGAAAGCACTTCGGCATGCGTGCAGCTTCGGACAATTTTTCTGACGATGAGCTGCGGGAAGGCATTGCCTATGCACATGCGCGCGGCGTCAAAATATATGTCACCGTGAACATATCTCCGCGTTCCAATGAATTTGACGAGCTGGAGAGCTATCTGAAAAAACTGTATGCATACCATGCGGATGCCATCATTGTATCCGATCTGGGCGTCATCCGTATGGCAAAGCGCGTTGTGCCTGAGCTGCCGCTGCATATCAGCACGCAGACCAGCATTCTCAACCGGGAGGCGGCACAGTTCTGGGTTGATATGGGGGCGGAGCGCATCGTTCTCGCGCGGGAGCTGTCGCTCGAGGAAATTCGCACCATTCGCGACAGTATTCCGCCGGAGGTGGAGATCGAGTGCTTTGTGCACGGCGCAATGTGCATTTCCTATTCCGGGCGCTGCCTGATTTCCAACTATACAACGGGACGGGATGCCAATCACGGCGCCTGCGCACAGTCGTGCCGCTGGAAATATGCGCTGATGGAGGAAAAGAGACCGGGACAGTATTTTCCGGTTGATGAGGACGAGCGGGGCACCTATCTGTATAATTCCAAGGATATGTGCATGATTGACCATATTCCGGAGCTGATCGCGGCAGGTGTTTCCTCGTTCAAGATCGAGGGACGCGCCAAAACCGCATACTATACCGCGGGAATCACCGCGGCGTATCGCCGTGCGCTCGATGCATATCTGGAACATCCCGCACCGGACTTCCGTGTACCGGAGGATATCCGCGAAGAGATCGGCAAAATCAGCCACCGCGAATATTTCACCGGCTTCTATTTCGGGCGCGATCCAAAGGGGCAGTACTATCCCGATGTGATGTACATCCGTGACTGGGAAATCGCGGCTTTGTTTGAATCGTGCGATGCGGACGGCAACGCGGTATTTGTACTGAAAAACCGCTTTTTTGCAGGCGATACGCTCGAGCTGATGCAGCCGGGCAGGCCGGTCTATCAATTCCGCGTGGAAGAAATGCGGAACGATGACGGCGAAATCATCGATGCTGCCCGCTCGGCAATGATGCGCATTCACCTGAAATTTCCGTTTCAGGTTTCCGATTTTGCCATTCTTCGGAAGGAAAAAGCGGCCAATCCGGTCAAAAACGGTTGACAAAAACGCGCAGAAGTGTATAATAAACACGATACAGCAATTCAGGCAATGATGAAACGAGACAGCTGTGATTCCCTTTCAGAGAGCGGGGGACGGTGGAAGCCCCGCAGTGTGAAGCGCTGTCAGCCATTTCTGAGCCATTCGGGAAGGAACCGAATCGTCCGCCCGCGTTAAGGGCACACTGAGATGCCGGTCAATCGGCAAATTAGGGTGGTACCGCGAACAGAGCCTTCGCCCCTATACGGGCGGAGGCTTTTTTGTTGTTTGAAAAAAATTTTTATTATAATCTGGAGGCAATTTTCATGCAGTACATGGGATTAAATGAAATCCGCGAAAAGTTTCTCGCGTTTTTCGAGTCCAAGGGTCACCTGCGCCTGCCCAGCTTTTCGCTGATTCCGCAGGGCGACAAGTCACTTCTTCTCATCAACTCCGGCATGGCGCCGCTCAAGCCGTATTTTACCGGCGAACAGGAGCCGCCGCGCCGCCGTGTGACGACCTGTCAGAAATGTATCCGCACCGGCGATATTGAGAATGTCGGCAAGACAGCCCGCCACGGCACCTATTTCGAGATGCTCGGCAATTTCTCCTTCGGCGACTATTTTAAGAAGGAAGCCATCTCATGGAGCTGGGAATTCCTGACCGAGGTCATGGGACTGGATCCGAATCGCCTGTATCCGTCCATTTATCAGGATGACGAGGAAGCATTTGAGATCTGGAACAAGCAGATCGGTATTCCGGCAGAGCGCATCTTCCGCTTTGGCAAGGAGGACAACTTCTGGGAG
>DJXF01000009.1 GCA_002449635.1 Clostridiales bacterium UBA7011
GCACCCTGATGGCTCCTCACGGCGGCATCTTCGTATTCCCCACTGTGGGCAACCCGTTCATGTACATCGTGGCCCTGCTCATCGGTTCTCTGGTAGGCGCCCTGATTCTGACCGCTTTGAAAAAGGAAAAGAACTAAACAACGCCCAACCGAAGGGTTCGGCGATCAATCGGACAGGAGGTCACTCATTTTTGGGTGACCTCCTGCTGCACTGCGCAGCATGCATACAGCGGACGCTTGCAGCTTATGTCTGAAGCATATATCTCTTATCATGATGCAGCACCATCTCCGGTGGTGAATCAATCATGCGGAGATTGCACAATGCATGGATTGTTGCAATCGGGATCGAATGACTCCGTTGGAATTTCATGATGCTTCCAAGGCTGCGGCATAAAAAACACCGTCAGCTGATTTCTCGGCTGACGGTATCCGGTCACTTCTATTTTTCCTGACGGGCAGCACGCCAACCGGCAGCTGCTCTTTTTTGCGGTCTGAACCTGTGCCGGTCAGTGAAATTCGTTCCATGTGCTGCGCATCAGCAGATAGATGATGAGCGGCATGAGGACGGACGAAAGAACAGAGGTCGCCACATTTGTGCCCTGTGCGATGTTGACAATGAGTGTGGCAACGGCGACAGCGCAGATGATATAAAATCCCATCTTGCGCTGACGGAACAGCAGCAGGGCGACGCCGAGGATGAGAATTGCCTCCAGAACGACGCTTGCCCAGAGAATCGGTGTGGTCATGGCGCCGGCTGCGGCAAGGCATGCGGAAAGGACGTTGAGAACCAGTACAATCCACAGCCAGATTTTTAACGGTTTGGTCACAGAGTTCACCTCCTCCTTTTGGACTCAGTATACCAATCTGCGCGAAAAAATGCAAGAATATCGGAAAAATGCGCGCGCTTGTCAACCGCTGCCGCGTGTGATAAGATAACCTTGCGGTCACCGCACAAAATGACAGGCTGCGGAGCGGCCTTTGTGATAGGATGACAGAGAAATTCTGCCGGAGACGGACAGGCGCGGCTGCGTTTGCCCGTTTTTTTGCTTTTGAGAAAGAAGGTTGCGATACATGAAAGCGGAAATGATTGCAGTGGGAACGGAGATTCTGCTCGGCGACATTGTCAACACGGATGCACAGGTGATTTCGCTCGGTCTGGATGAGCTGGGTATTGATTTGTTTTATCAGACTGTCGTCGGGGACAATCCGGAACGCCTGCGCGCCGTGCTGGACATTGCGCGGCAGCGGTCCGACCTGATTATCACCACAGGCGGCCTCGGGCCGACCCTCGACGACCTGACGCGCGAGACCATTGCGGAGGCGTTCGGAAAGCAGCTTGTGCTGCATCAGCCGTCGCTGCGGCGCATCACGGCGTTTTTTGACCGCATCGGGCGCGAGATGACGCCGAACAACATCAAGCAGGCGATGCTGCCCGCGGACTGCACGGTGCTCGACAACGACTGGGGCACGGCGCCCGGCTGCGCCTTTGAGGCGGACGGGGTCCATGTGCTCATGCTGCCCGGACCGCCGCGCGAGTGCACGCCGCTGTTCCGCACGGCAGGCATGGCCTATCTCGCAAAGCTCGCCGGCGGCACGATTGTTTCGCACAACATTCACATTTTCGGTCTGGGCGAGTCGGAAATGGAGGACCGCCTGCACGATTTGATGGAAGGCGCACGCAACCCGACCCTGGCGCCGTATGCAAAGGACGGCGAATGCCTTGTGCGCGTGACGGCGAAAGCGGATACGCGCGAACAGGCGGAGCAGCTGACCGCGCCCGCGGTCAGGCAGGTGTGTGACGCGCTGGGGGATGCGGTGTACGGCGTGGATGTCGGCAGTCTGGAGCAGGCGGCCGCCGATGCGCTGACGGCGCGCGGGCTCACGCTGTCTGTGGCGGAGAGCTGCACGGGCGGACTGCTGTCCAAACGCATCACCGATATCGCGGGCGCATCGCGCTTTTACAAGGGCGGCGCCTGCACGTACTGCAACGAAATCAAAATGAAAATTCTCGGCGTGAAAAAGCAGACGCTCGACCGCTATACGGCGGTTTCCGTACAGACGGCGGAGGAAATGGCGCGCGGCATTGCACAGGCGTACGGCACCGACATCGGCATCGGCATCACGGGCTATGCCGGACCGGACGGCGGCGAGGACGGAACGCCGGCGGGCACCATTCATATCGGGATGTATTGCGCGGGCGAGACACAGGTGCGCACCATCTGCTCACCGCGCGGGCGGGAAACGGCGCGGCGCGACGCCGCCAACCATGCGCTGGATCTGATTTTGCGTGCGGCAAAAAAGTATCCAAAATCCTGAAAAAAGGCATGCAGGGGAATTTTGTGTAAAAATCAACATTTTTTCTGGACTTGTCAGCGCGAATGTTGTATAATATTCCTACAAATGTGGAGTACTGTTTGTGATTGATGCACGGATGGTACAAAAGCATCCGAAAAAGCGCGTGCTTTTTCGGTATTTCTCATGTTTAACCGGCTTTTCTGAGGAAAGGAGATGGGCGCCGATGGGGAGAGACCAGGCGATTTCACCGCTGGCGGAACATCTGCGCCGTTTCCATGAGGGAACAGAGAGCCGGGCATGGAAATGGTTTGGCGCACATGTGGAAATGCGCGATGGCTGCGAGGGCACGGTCTTTCGGCTGTGGGCGCCGCATGCCGCGGATGTTTCCGTCATCTGCGAACAGACCGGCTGGATGCGCGATCTCGCACCGATGAGACGGCTGGCAGAGGATTCTGCCGTCTGGACCTGTTTTCTGCCGGGCGTCAGACGCTTTGACAGCTACAAGTACAGCATCCGCACACCGGAAGGCCAGGTGTTCGACAAGGCGGACCCCTTCGCCTTTCACGCGGAGACCCGTCCGTATACCGCCTCCAAGGTATATGACCTGAAGGGGTATGCGTGGCATGATGCCGAATGGATGCAGCGCGACATACCTTCGGGCGGGCCGTGCAACATCTATGAGGTGCATCTGGGCTCGTGGCAGGTGCGCGAGGACAGCTCGTTTTATTCCTATCGGGAGATTGCGGACCGGCTGATTCCGTATGTCAAAGAGATGGGCTATACCCATGTGGAGCTGCTGCCGCTGATGGAGCATCCGTTTGACGGCTCGTGGGGCTATCAGCCGCTCGGCTGGTTTGCGGCGACAAGCCGCTACGGCACACCGCGCGACCTGATGTATTTCGTCGACAGCTGCCATCAGGCGGGACTGGGCGTCATTTTCGACTGGACCGCGGCCGGATTTCCGAGCGATGCGCACGGACTGCTGTGCTTTGACGGCGCACCGTGTTACGAATGTGCGCCGCCGGACGACGAAATGCCGTTCGGGATGCGGCGGTTCGATTTTGACCGCGGCGAGGTGGCTTCGTTCCTGCTCTCCTCCGCGATGTTCTGGCTCGACCAGTATCACGCGGACGGACTGCGCGTCAGCTCCGTGCAGCCGATGCTGTATCTCGACTATGCGCGCGGCGCGGGGCAATGGCAGGCGAATGCGTACGGTGAAAACCTCAATCTCGGCGGCGCGGCCTTTTTGCGCCGGCTGTGCGACTGCGCGGCGGAGCAGTATCCGCGCGTGCGCATGATTGCCAGCAGCACGGGACTGTGGCCGTCGGTCACCAAGCCGACAGCACTCGGCGGACTGGGCTTCTCGCGCATGTGGCGTGACGACTGGGTTCGCGAGGTGTTCACACACACGGAGGCGCTGCCCGACGGGGGCGAGGCATTTTCCGACTGGCTGACGCTGTCGCTCATCGACAGCATGGGCGAGCGGTATATTCTCCCGCTGTCGCACGACGCGGTATCGCATGGCAACGGCTCGCTGCTCTCCCGCATGCCGGGCGAGTACAACGAGAAATTTGCGCGGCTGCGCACCCTGTACGGCTTTGTCATGGCACATCCGGGCGACAAGCTGCTGTTCATGGGCGGCGAGTTCGCACAGTTTACCGAATGGGCGTGTCATCACGGGCTGGACTGGATGCTGCTCGACTACGAGGCACACCGGCAGATGCGCGAATATGTGCGCGAGCTGAATGTGTTCTACCGCAGCAGTCCGCCGCTGTGGGAATGGGGCGGCAGCACCGAGGGGTTCCGCTGGCTCGACCGCGGCGAACGCATCCCCGGCCTGATTGCCTTTGAGCGGCGGAGCCCGTCCGGGAAGCGGCTGCTTGCCGTCGTGAATTTCACCGGAATGCGCGCCGCCGGATACACACTTCGTCTGGAGACAGCCGGTGCGTGGGAGGAAGCATTTTCCTCTGACCGCGTGTGCTTTGGCGGAAACGGCAGAGCGGGCGGCACACACCGGACAAAACCGGCTTCAGACGGCACACACCGCCTCAGACTGACGGCACCGCCGTACAGCGTGCGGTTTTTCCGCCCCGCGGAGGAAACATAAAACAGGAGAGCACTGCCCGGTTCGGGCATTGTTTGGATAAAACAGAAGATGAAGTTGTGGAGAGGAATTCCTTTCCTTAATCTAACAAAGATGGGAGCAGAAAGAATGTCTAGGAAGAAAGAATGCGTAGCAATGCTGCTGGCCGGCGGCCGTGGCAGCAGATTGTATGTACTCACCCAGGACGTAGCAAAGCCGGCGGTGCCGTTTGGCGGCAAATACCGTATTATCGACTTTCCTCTGTCCAACTGTGTCAACTCCGGTATTGATACCGTCGGTGTCCTGACACAGTATGAGCCGCATGTCCTCAATGTATATCTGGCAAACGGTCAGACATGGGATCTCGACCGTCTGAACGGCGGCGTCTATGCTCTGCCTCCGTACGAGGGCGGAAAGGGCTCTGAGTGGTATAAGGGCACTGCAAACGCCATCTATCAGAACATCAGCTTTATCGACGAGTACGATCCGGAGTACGTCCTGATCCTCTCGGGCGACCACATCTACAAGATGGACTACGACAAGATGCTCGACCAGCACAAGGAAAAGAACGCGGCGGCTACCATCGCGGTTCTCAACGTCACGCTGGAGGAGGCCAAGCGCTTCGGCATCATGAACTGCAACCCGGACGGCTCGATTTATGAGTTCGAGGAGAAGCCGGCGCATCCAAAGAGCACGCTGGCATCCATGGGCATCTATATCTTCACCTGGTCCAAGCTGCGCAAGTACCTCATCGAGGATGAGAACAATCCGGAGTCGTCCAACGATTTCGGCAAAAACATCATTCCGGCCATGCTCGCGCGCGGCGAGAACCTGCAGACCTACCGCTTCGACGGCTACTGGAAGGACGTCGGAACGATTGAATCGCTGTGGGAGGCAAACATGGACCTGCTTTCGCCCGACTCCGGCCTGAATCTGGACGACGGCAGCTGGCGCATTTACGGCCGCACCACCGGTGCGCCTCCGCACTTCACCGGCCGCGATGCAGTCGTTCATCATTCGCTCATCAGCGAGGGCTGTGAGCTGGAAGGCAACGTCAACAATTCCGTCCTGTTCCCGAACGTCACAGTCGAAAAGGGCGCGAAGATTGAGTATTCGATTATTATGCCGGGCGCTACCATCGAAAAGGGCGCTCAGGTCAAGTACGCCATTATAGCAGAAAACGCTCATATCTGCGCGGACGCCGTAGTCGGCAATGCACCGAGTGAGGTTGCAGCAGACGAGTGGGGCGTTGCGGTTGTCGCTTCCAACACAGTAGTCGGCAAGAAGGCTGTTGTCGCCGCCAAGCAGATGATCGCGGACAATATTCCGGACGTAGAATGAGGTGGAGATAAATGAAAAACACACTTGGTATTATCATCAGCTTTGATAACAACAACGATCTGCGTGAGCTGTCCGAGCACCGTCCGGTTGCGTCGGTTCCGTTCGGCGGCCGCTATCGCATCATCGATTTTACACTGTCCAATCTGGTCAATTCCGGCTGCTATCAGGTCGGCGTTGTCATGAGAGATAAGTATCAGTCCCTGATGGATCACATCGGCTCCGGCAAGGACTGGGATCTGTCCCGCAAGCGCGGCGGCATGATGCTGCTTCCGCCGAACGCATTTGCGCTGAAGTCCTCTCCGCTGGTAACCGAGAACTACCGCACCTCGCTGGAGGCGCTCGGCTCCATCAGCGATATGCTCCAGAAGAACAAGAGCGAGCATGTCATCATCTCCAGCGCGGATATCGTTGCCAACATTCCGCTGGATGACGCGCTGCGTGAGCACAAGAAGACGGGCGCGGACTTCACCATCGTCTGCACGAAGAACGCGGACGGCGGCCCGTTTGATACCTTCCTCAATCTGTCCCCGCGCCACGAGATCAATGATATCCGCAACGGCGACAACATGGGCGGCAAGTGCAAGTACAAGAGCCTCGGCATCTATATCATGAAGCGCAAGTACCTCATCGACCTGCTGTCCGACTGCGTTACCCATAACCTCGTTTCGTTCGAGCGCGACGCAATGCAGTACGTATTCAACCGCGGCGATGCGATGCAGGGCTATGTATTTGACAAGTATGTCGCCAAGATTGAGGATGTCAAGAGCTACTTCTCGGCTTCCATGGATATGCTCGACAAGGACATCCGCGATCAGGTATTCCTGAAGAGCCGTCCGATTCTGACCAAGATTCACGACGAGGCTTCGACCTACTACGGCGAAGAGGCTGTTGTCAAGGACAGCCTGATTGCAGACGGCTCGCGCATCGAGGGTACGGTTGAAAATTCCATCATTTTCCGCGACTGCCGGATTGAAAAGGGCGCTGTTGTCAAGGATTCGATCGTCATGCAGGGCGGCGTCATCTCCGAGGGCGTTGAGCTGTCGTATGTCGTTACGGACAAGGGCGTTACCATCCGTGAGAATCGCAAGATGATGGGTCATGCGACCTATCCGGTTGCGGTTGCAAAGGGTACGATTGTATAAACCTGACCATCTGGATATAAACCGCCGCCTGCGCGGGGAATGATAAATCCGGAATCAGCCGGGAGGACGGATTGTCTGCTATTCCGCCTCCCGGTTTTCTTTACACAAGGCAGGGCCTCCGCGCTGCGGAGGGAAAATGGAGGAGAGTTATGAAAGTATTATATGTCAGCAGCGAATGCGCCCCGTTTATCAAGACCGGCGGCCTGGGAGATGTGGCAGGCTCCCTGCCGAAGGCACTGGCGGCGAAGGGCTGTGAAATTGCGGTTGTCTGCCCGCTTTACAGCGCGATCGGCCGCGAATGGCGCGATAAGATGACGTTCATCAAGAGCATGTATGTTCAGCTTGCATGGCGCAATCAGTACTGCGGTATTTTTGTGTATGAGGCAGACGGCGTGAAGTATTACTTCCTCGACAACGAATATTATTTCGCGCGCAATCAGGTCTATGGAGAGTATGACGACGCGGAGCGCTTTGCGTTCTTTGCGCGCGCCGTACTGGAAATGCTGCCGGAGATTGACTTCCGCCCCGATGTCATGAACTGCAATGACTGGCAGTCCGCACTGGTGCCGGTCTATTACAGCCTCAACTACAACTACCGTCCGTGGTATGAGGGCATCAAGACGGTATTCACCATTCACAACATCCAGTTCCAGGGTCAGTATGGCCGTGAGATTCTGTCCTACGTCCTCGGCATCGACGACTATCACTTTGACAACGGCTTCATGCAGCAGGACGGCGATGTCAACCTGATGAAGGCTGCCATTGTCTGCTCCGACCGCGTTACGACGGTCTCTTCCACCTACGCAAACGAGATTCAGACGCCGTTCTACGGCTTCCGTCTGGACACCGTTCTGCGCTGGAACCAGGGCAAGGTCTGCGGCATTGTCAACGGCATTGATGTCGACGCGTTCAATCCGGAAACCGATCCGCATCTGTTCCGCAATTACTCGGTTAATACGCTGGACGAGAAAAAGGTCAACCGCGAGCAGCTGCTGGAGATGTGCGGCCTGCAGGCAGGCGAGGGCACGGTTGTCATCGGCATGATCGGACGCCTGACCAGCCAGAAGGGCCTCGACCTCGTACAGTGTGTCCTGCATGACATTCTGGAGCAGGATGTCCGCCTGATCGTTCTCGGCAAGGGCGACTACGATTATGAGCAGATGTTCCTCAATGCCAAGTGGCAGTATCCGGACAAGATTTCCGCGAATATTATGTTCTCCGCCGATCTGGCGAACAAAATCTACGCAGGCTGCGACCTGTTCCTGATGCCGTCGCTGTTTGAGCCGTGCGGTCTGGCACAGATGATCGCCATGCGCTACGGCACACTGCCGCTCGTCCGTGAGACCGGCGGTCTGAAGGACACCGTCAAGCCGTACAATCAGTACACCGGCGAGGGCACCGGCTTCTCGTTCTCCAACTACAATGCACATGAAATGCTGCATGTCATTGAGCAGGCGTGCTATCTGTACCGCCACAATCAGGTGGCATGGCGCGCGATGCAGGTTGCCGGCATGACCACCGATTTCAGCTGGAATCATTCCGCACAGGATTACCTCAACGTCTACCAGGATACGGTGGACAACTGGTAACCGGACCGATCCAACCGAACAAACCGACCGCTGCGGGCGGAGGGAACATCCCTCCGCCTGTTATTTTTTGGAAAACAGTCACAAATCTGCATAAAAACGGGATGTCCGGTTTGACAAAGCGCGCGACAGATTTTATACTAAAAAGGAGTAGACAAAATCCGTCGGACAGCGCTGCCCGCTGCGGCGCGAAAGGGAGTATCTTATGGATTTTACAGAGAAGAAAATCAGAAGTGATTATAAATTCCGCGGGAGGATCATGTCTGTGCGCGTCGATGACGCGCTGCTGCCGAACGGCAGGCCGTGCAAGCGCGAGGTGTGTGAGCATGTCGGCGGCGTGGGCATCCTGCCGATTGACGAGGACCGCACGGTGACACTGGTGCGGCAGTACCGCTATCCGTATGAGACCGTAACGCTGGAAATTCCTGCGGGAAAGATGGATCAGGGACCGGAGGATGCACTGGAGTGCGGCCGCCGCGAGCTGGCGGAGGAGACCGGTCTGCGCGCGGAGCAGATGATACCGATGGGCGAAATCTGGCCGTCCCCCGGCTTTATGGATGAACGGCTGTTTCTCTACTGCGCCAAGGGGCTCACACAGGGGGAGACCAATCCGGATGACGATGAATTTGTCGAGATCGTGCGCATGCCGTTTGACGAGCTGTGCCGGATGATTGCAGCGGGAGAAATTCACGATGCAAAGACGGTGGCAGCGGTCGGACAGGTGCTCGTTCGCGGACTTTAAGCTGCCGGACGGCGCAGCGAAAGGAGAACACAATGCGGAAAACGCTCAGAAATAAACTGACGGGCAGTATGCTGCTGGCAGTCGCCGCTGCGCTGGCCATTGTGTCCGTCTGTCTGCTGATCGGCATGACACGATACAGCAGCGCGCAGTTTTCGCGGGATGTGACCGGCGT
The DNA here is from genome assembly GCA_002449635.1 of Clostridiales bacterium UBA7011. Taxonomy (GTDB): domain Bacteria; phylum Bacillota; class Clostridia; order Oscillospirales; family Butyricicoccaceae; genus Butyricicoccus_A. The sequence goes on from DJXF01000009.1 coordinate 9,361, forward strand.
GTTCACGACCGATCTGCTGGCGGAAATGAATACAGCGGCGACGGGGAGTGCGGAGAGCGCGGCGATTGCAATCGAACAGATTGTCGATGCCAATGCCGGACAGCTGCGCATCGGTTCGGGACGCGAGTATTCCATTTGGGACACCGAGACGGGCAGCTGCGTGGGCGGCTCACAGACGGATACCTCTGTCACGGACAACATTGTCACGGCGATGAACGGCGTGGTCGGCGATGCGGTGCCGCTGCTGGCCGCGAAGACGGATGTTGCCATTCCGGTATCCGGAGCGGTGACGCTTGTGGTCGATATCACGGATGACGGCAGTTCGATGCGCACGCTGTGCTGGAATGTGCTGCTGCTTTTGCTGGCGGCGGCTGTGCTCAGCCTGATCGCCTGCCTGCTGCTCAGCTATATGATGGCGGGTGCTTTTGCCGCGGCGGCAGCACAGACGGCACAGGAAATCCGCGACAGCGCGGAGGACGCCCTGCTGCCGGAGGGCGACTGGGAGGCGATGGCACTTGCGCTGTATCATCCCCCGGTGAAGCGCCGCCGGAGAAATGACGATTCGGAAATACTGGATGCCGTGATGCCCTATCTGCGCGACGGATATGTGAAATTTACGCCGGACGGCGATATTCTGGAGATCAACACGGTGGCGGAGGAGCTGCTCGGTGTGACACTCGTAATCGATCCGGAGGATGAGGACGATCGTCTGACCTTTGATCAGGCCTTTCCCGGCGTTCCGATGCCGGATGAAACGCAGAGCATGGTACATGGACGGTTCACGCAGTCCGGCAACCGGCTGGATGTTGTCTTTGTCGCACTGGAAGACGGCACATTTGCAGCGGTCGTCCATCCGGCGGATGGAGGACAGCAATGATCTGGCACAAATGGATGGATGCCGTAAAAGCTGCCGTGCGCGCGGTGCGCGGAGTTCTGCATACATACCGCGAGGAAATCCGCTCCGTCCTGCTTGTTCTGCTGGCAGCCGGCGTGGTTGTGCAGAGCGGTCAGCTGTGGTCACGCGTGCTGACGCGGGAAAGCATCCCGTGGGATGGCCTGCGCACCCGGCTTGCGGCACAAAAGCAGGAGGAGCAGAATACGGATAACAGTGCCGGCGCATTGCCGATACGCTTTGCGGCGCGCGGTGCGGACGGACTTTACGGCATTCAGTACAATACAGAAGGATTAAAAATGGCCTATGAGCAGACCGCGGATGTCTGGGCACAGGCGTGTGAAAACGCGGCAGAGCCTGTCGTCATCGATGCAGGTGAATACCGCGAGCTGCTGCGTCAGCAGATGATGATGATGGAATATGACGGCCGCATTCCGCTGGACATCGCGGCGGGCTGGATGGGCGCGTCGGTTTCGGAGCAGATGACAGGCTGCACGGTGGGCACAGCAGTGCTGTGCCGCAGGGAGGACGGCAGCTATGCGCTTTGCCTGCGCGACAGCGGAGACGGCTCGCTGCGCCGTGCGCGCACCTCGGTGGATGACAGCATGTTTGACACCGCGGTCAGGCAGTTTGAAGCAAATGACTGCACGATAGCCGCGGACGGGGAGAACAAAGCCGTGTCCCCCGATTTGCTGTATTTCCCGGGCGGAGAGGTGTTTCACATCATGTCCTTTCAGTCATACAAGGGCGGAGACGGCATGGAAACGCTGCTGCGCGCATTCCGCATGGATGCGGAGGCGGCGCTGACACACGCCTATGCGTCTAACGGCATGATGGTTTATGTGTCGGGCAGGAGCGCGGTTCATATGGCGGACGACGGCTCGCTGCGCTATGACGGTGTGAGCGTGCGCCTGCCGGCATCGCACGGGCGGGACCGGCTGCTGCAGTGCGTGCAGACCGGCTATGAGCTGACGGGTGCGGCGCTCGAGGCAATCGACAGCGGCGCGTCACCCGCGCTGACCAGAGCCTATACCGACAAAAAGAGCGGCCGGTATGTCGTCGTATACGGCATTCAGGTCGGCGGCGTGCCGGTGGACAATGAGGTGACCGGATATTTCGCGCGCTATGAATTTGAAGGCGACACGATGGTCCATGCAAACCTTGCGCTGCGCACCTGTCAGACATCGGGCGAGACCGTCGCGGTCATGCCGGAAAAGCAGGCGGCAGCGTCGCTCAAATCCACGCTCGACGCCGTGCTCAGTCTGCGGTATGTGGACAAGGCAGTCGGGACAAACAGCTCGTGGGAGCAGCTGTACAGCGCGGAAAACAGCCCGAATTCGCTGTGGGATGCGGAGAATACGCAAGCTGACGATCCGGATGCGGCGTGGAGTGAGGAATCTGCACCGGATGAAGACGGCGACGGCATTCCCGACGATCCGGCTGCCGCTGAGGACGGCTGGAACGATATCCCCGCGGGCGAGGAGGACAATTCTGTTTCCGGCAGCGCGCAGGTCGCACCGCAGTGGTACGTGCTGCATTATGACGGCGAAAAGACCATGCCGGACTTCGGAAAGACACTGTCGCCGGAGGAAATTGTCGTCATCCGGCCGGATTTTGACCGAATGATTCAGGGAGGCGCGGCAAAATGAAAGTAAAATTCAAACTGCCGCGCAGAAAAAAACGCACACCGCGCGTATATGCGTGGGCGCGGGTCAAGAAAGCGTGCATTGTGGTTTTGCTCATCTGCAATGTGCTGCTGCTGGCGGTATCCGTCTGTGTGCGCGGATACGACAGAATCCGAGAGCATCAGACACGGCAGTGGATTGACGGCATGCTCGGTGAACGCGATGTGCTGTGCGGCTCGAGCGTGTATCAGCAGATCAAAGACTGCCCCGCCGCCTATTCCATCCGCACGGACAGCACCGTACAGCGCGCCTTTGCGGAGGCGCTGCTCGGCAAAAAGATTACGGTCGGTGCGGAAAAAGGCAATACCATGGTCTGGTCCGGAGAAGTCGGTTCGGTCAGCTGGGCCGCATCGGGCGATGTCACGGCATATGCGGAGCTGCACAGCGAGCTGGAGCCGCAGAGCACGGAGCAGGCACAGGATCTTGTGGAAAAGCTGCTGCGCCGCACCGGCATCACGGTGAAACAGGATCAGTTCAATGCGGTCTCAGGCGGCGGTTCCGCGCAGCAGGAGAGCTATACCGTCGAGGTCAGTCAGGAGATGAACGGCGTGCCGCTGCTCGGCTGCACCCTGAAGTTCGTGATTGATACGGGCAATCGGGTGACGGTCAGCGGAAAGTGGTGCACTGGCGAGGCGAAACCGCTGCGCGTGCGTGCACTCGAGCACTATTCGCCGCCGCAGATGATCTTTCAGCTGCTCGCGGCACATCCGGTCGCGGAGATCATCAGCGCACAGCCGGTGTATGTGCTGTCGGACAAAAGCGGAGGGCGGTTTACCGTCATTCCGTGCTGGCGGTTTTCGACGGACGACGGCGACTTTGTCCTCAACATTCTCACCGCAGAGGTCATTGCTTCGTCGGATATTGAAAACGGCGTCACGAAAAAGACACCGGACAGTGATCCGGAGCGGCCGGAGCTGGACGACAGCTTCAATGAGGACGCAGACACCGGCGTGCCGGCGGAGGAAACTCCCGCAGAGGAGCTGCCCGCGGAGGATACGCAGGAGCAGCCCGCGGAGACGGACACCGGAATGCCTGCGGCAGATGCCGGACAAACGCCGGATATGACGTGGAATAATCCTGCGCCGCAGTGAGCCTGTTTTTGTGCACCCGTACCAAAGTGCATGTCCTGCGGGAGCAAAAACTGACGGCGTAGGAGAAATTATACCGCACAGGAAAAATCGTTTGCGTTCTGTTTGCGGTTGTGATAACATAATAAACGTGTATATCTGCCCGTTTTGCGGACTGTCCCGCGGCAGATACAGCAGCAGATTATCCCTACAGATATGTTGAATGTTTAAGGAGTAGGTTTCGTTGGAGAAATATGTTATCCACGGAGGTCGCCCGCTTGAGGGCGAGGTCACCATCAGCGGTGCGAAAAATGCGGCGGTTGCGATTGTACCTGCCGCGCTGATGGTGGATGGACCGTGTGTCATTGAGAATGTGCCGGACATCGTAGATGTCATGCTGCAGTTCGAGATTCTGGAGAAAATGGGCGTCAAAATCGAACAGCTCGATGCGACGACCTTCCGGACGGAGAACAACGGCGTCGACCTCGAGGGTGTGGAGACCTTTGAGCAAATGAGCAAGCTGCGCGCCTCGTATTACTTTATCGGTGCGGAGCTGGGACGATATGGACGCGCCCGCGTTGCGATGCCCGGCGGATGCAATTTTGGCGGCATTCGTCCGGTGGATCAGCATGTCAAGGGCTTTGAGAAGCTCAACAGCTTTGTGCGCGTGGAGAGCGAGGGCTTTATTTCCGCGATCGCACCGGAGGGCCTGGTCGGCAACCACATTTATTTTGACGTTGTCACAGTCGGCGCGACGATGAATGTCATGCTGGCCGCTGTATTTGCGAAGGGTCAGACGGTCATGGAAAATGTGGCAAAGGAACCGCATATTGTTGATCTGGCGAATTTCCTCAACCAGATGGGTGCGGACATCAAGGGTGCCGGCACAGACAAAATTGTCATAAACGGTGTCGAGCACCTGCACGGCGGCACCTATTCCATCATTCCCGACCAGATTGAGGCGGGAACGTATATGGCGGCGGTCGCAGCGTGCGGCGGCGATGTGCTCATCAAGAATGTCATCCCGAAGCATCTGGAATGTATCTGCACCAAGCTGGAGGACATGGGCGTGCGCATTGAGATGTACGACGATTCCGTCCGCGTCAGACGCACCGGTCCGCTGCGCCATACCAACCTCAAGACACTGCCGTATCCCGGATTCCCGACGGATATGCAGCCGCAGATGGCGGCGGTCATGTGTCTGGCAGACGGCTCGAGCCATGTCACGGAGGGCGTCTGGGCAAACCGGTTCCGCTACACGGAGGAGCTGGAGAAGATGGGCGCACACATCAACGTCTTTAAGGAAACGGCGGTCATCGACGGCGTTCCGGAGCTTTCCGGACGGGATGTCCTCGCGCACGATCTGCGTGCGGGCGCGGCGATGGTCATCGCGGGTCTTGCGGCACACGGCACGACAACGGTGTCGCAGATCGGCTATATTGAGCGCGGCTATGAGAAGCTGGTCGACAAGATTCGCGGTCTCGGCGGCGATATCACGCGCGTCACAGACTGATGGTTTTGGGGGACTGCCTTGCAGTCCCTCTTTTTTGAAGGAGACACCATGAGCTTTTATTTTTCCGTTGCGTCCGGCTCGTCGGGCAACTGCGCGGTCTGGCGCGCGGGCAGCACATCGCTGCTCATCGATCTCGGCGTGTCGGTGCGCGCGCTGGGCAGTGCACTGCGCGAAATTGACATGAAAATTGAAGATCTGTCCGCGGTGCTGCTGACGCATGAGCACGCCGACCACATCAAGGGTCTGGCGACATTCGTAAAAAAATATGACATACCGGTTTACGCCACGTTCGGCACGGCGGCGGCGATTTTGCAGAAGCTGCCGCAGGCGGAAAAAAATCTGTGCCTGTTTGCCGGCGGGGAACAGTTTGAAATCGGCGGTCTGTCCGTCCGTTCCATGCCGATTCCGCATGATGCGGCGGAGCCGGTGGCGTATCGCATCGACGGCGGCGGACATCAGCTCGGCTATGTGACCGATGTCGGCTTTCTGCCCGAACGCATTCAGGATGCCATTTGCGGCTGCGATACGGTCGTGCTCGAATCCAATCACGATGTGGAAATGCTGCGCACCGGACCGTATCCGATGTACCTCAAGCAGCGCATACGCGGCAAATACGGACATCTGTCCAATGAGGACTGCGCGCGCGGCGCTGTGGCGGCGGCACAGGCGGGGACAAAGCATGTTGTGCTCGCACATCTGAGCGATAAGAACAACAGCCCGCTGACCGCGCTGCGCTGCACACAGCAGGCTTTGGACGGCATGGACTGCGAGCTGTATGTCGCGCCGCGCGGTGCGATGGAGCAGCCGCTGGTGCTCACACCGGGGGAGGGAACACAGTGCTCTCTGTTCGACTGATTTGTGTGGGCAAGCTCAAGGAGCGGTTTTACCGCGAGGCATGTGCGGAGTACGAAAAGCGGCTGAAGGGCTATTGCCGGCTGGAAGTGATCGAGCTGACCGAGCAGCGTCTGCCGGAGCGTCCGTCACAGGCGCAGCTTGCGGCGGCGCTGCAAAAGGAGGCGGATGCCGTCCGCGCAAAAATTCCCGCCGGAAGTGCGGTGATCGCCATGTGCATTGAGGGGCGTCCGCTGTCGAGCGAGCAGCTTGCCGATACGCTCGGCGGCTGGATGAACAGCGGCACCTCGCACATCAGTGTGCTCATCGGCGGCTCGTGCGGACTGGATGAAGCGCTCAAGCGTTCGGCGCAGCTGCGCCTGTCCATGTCCCCGATGACCTTTCCGCACCACCTCGCACGCGTCATGGTGCTCGAACAGCTGTACCGCGCGCTCAACATCGCGGCGGGCGGAAAATACCACAAGTGAAAAAACGGCCGCAGTGCGGCGTGCGAAAAAAAGACCTTGTTCCTCTCGGCAAAAGGAGCAAGGTCTTGCTTATTCCGGTTTTTCGGACGGTTACAGCGTGCTGTAGCTGCCGCACACGATGCCGCGCACTCTGCCGCGCAGCGGCATGCCGGTGAACGGGGAATTGGCGGATTTGGACTGATAGGTCTGATAGCACACCGGGGCATTCCAGTCGGCGACCATCAGCTCCGCGCGGCTGCCCTCGCGGACAGCCTTGCCGGTCAGGCCGTAGAACTGCGCCGGATTCCGGCTCATGGCGCGGAGCAGCTGCATCGGGGTCAGACGGCCGGTCTGCACCAGTGCGGTATTGCACACGGAAAAGGCGGTTTCAAGCCCGATGATGCCGGAGAGCGCGGCGGCAAACGGCTGGTTTTTCTGCTCTGCCGTGTGCGGCGCGTGGTCTGTGGCGATCAGGTCAATCGTGCCGTCGATGAGACCGGCAATCAGTGCCTGCCGATCGGCTTCCGTGCGCAGCGGCGGATTCATGCGCGCGTTTGTGCCGTGCGTGAGCACATCCTCCTGCGTCAGGCTCAGATGATGCGGCGTCGCCTCGGCGTGAATGTCCGCGCCGCGCGCCTTTCCCTCGCGGATGAGCGCGACCGAGCGGGCAGAGCTGATGTGCTGAAACGCGACGCGCGCACCGGTCTGCAGGGCAAGCTCGATGTCCCGCGCGACCATCGCCTCCTCGGAGACCGGCATGGCGCCGAGGACGGAAAAGTGTTCTGCGGCCGGGCTGCCGTAGTTGACACCGGGCGAGAGCACAAAGGCGGGGTCCTCCTCATGGAAGGAGAGCGGCACGCCAAGCGCCTTTGCCCGGCGCATTGCCTCCAGACAAAGCCGTCCGCTTGTGAGATTGATGCCGTCATCCGTGAAGCCGGGACAGCCTGCCGCGTGCAGCGCCGCAAAATCGGTCAGCTCGCGCCCCTTCAGCCCGCGGGTGACGGCACAGGCCTGCAGCACGTTGATCGGTTCGCGTGCGGCCTTGTCCTGCACATATTCCAGCGTCTGCAGGCTGTCGCACACCGGCCGGGTGTTCGCCATGCACACAACGGTGGTATAACCGCCGGCAATTGCGGCGGCGGTGCCGGTGTGAATGTCCTCCTTTTCCGTCTGACCGGGGTCGCGGAAGTGGACATGGACATCGACAAGACCGGGCGAGACGGTGCAGCCGGAGATGTCGGCGGTCTGCGCGCCGGCAGGCACATCCAGCCGGTCGCCGATGCGGTGAATGATGCCGTCGTCACCGACGAGGATATCCGCGCGGCGGTCCGCCCCGGTGTAGGGGTCGAGCAGCGTTCCGTTTTGAATGAGAAGCATAACAGGTCCTCCTTGTGGTGTGAGAAATCGGCAGGTTTCCTCTGTGCGCAGTCGGCAGAATACCGGCGGCACAGATATGCCGGAGTCATAGGATACGAATTATGGGGAAAAATACCGCCACAGGACCACGCACAGGGCGCACTGCGCGAGGAAAATAGCGGGGATGCCGAGCATGAACCGCCTGTGCAGCGTTTTGTGATGAATCAGGCGCATGGTGAGGTACACACCCGGGCAGCCGCCGAGCAGACAGAGCACGAACAGCGTGCGCTCGGAGACACGCCATGCGCCGCGGCGTGCGGCGTGCTTGTCATGAATTGTCACGGCAATTCCCGCTGCATTGATGACAGCCAGCCAGTAAAGAATCGGCATACGACCTCCTTTCCGGCGAATCTTTCGTCTGATTGCGTGTTTGCAGTTGTCATTTTTTGTCGAATCGTGTATAGTAGGATTGTATGAAAGCGCATGCTGCGATGGGAAACGCATGCGGAAATGAAGATACAGATAAGGTGTGAACAAAGGATGAGAAAGAAAATTCTCGCGTGTCTGCTTGCCGGAATCGCGCTGTGCGGCAGCATCAGTGCATTTGCAGCAGCTCCCGCGCTGAGCTCCCCGACCGCGTGTCTGATGGACGCGGACAGCGGACAAATCCTGTACCAGAAGAGTGCACAGACCGAGCTGCCGATGGCGTCCATCACCAAAGTCATGACGGCTCTGCTTGTCATTGAAAACGGCGATCTGAGCGCCTCCACGACGGCGACAGCCGAGGCGATCAATTCCGTCGATCTGGAGTCGACCCGGATCGGCTTTGAGCCGAATGAACAGCTGACGGTGGACGAGCTGATGTACTCTATGCTCGTCTATTCCGCCAATGACGCGGCGAATATTCTGGCGGTGTATACAGCAGGCGATCTGCAGACCTTTGTCAATCAGATGAATGAAAAGGCAAAGGAACTGGGCTGCACACACACCCATTTTGCCAATCCGAACGGTCTGGATACCGACGGGCACTATTCGTGCGCGGAGGATATGGCGCGCATCACCCGCGCGGCCAACCAGCACCCCGAATTTTCCAAGTATTCGAGCACGGTCAGCTATGTGCTGCCGGCGGACAATCTGATCGGCCCCGGCTGGGAGATCCGAACCAAGGTCAATATGATAAAAAAAGAAGACCCGACGTATGACGCGCGTGTCTATGCCGCCAAAACGGGCTGGACAACCAAAGCGCACAATACGTTTGTCGCGTGCGGAAAGTCGGAAAATGCCAATCTGATTGTGACCGTTCTGGGCTGCCCGATGAAAAACGGCATTTTTCTCGATACAACAGCGCTGCTCAATTACGGCGAGCAGGCGTATCAGCCGGTGACGGTCACAGCGGAGGAGTACCGTGCACAGGCGAAAAAAGCGGCCAAACAGGCGGGCTGCAGCATCGACACCGATGCGCTGAGCGATATCACGCTGCGGCTGCCCAAGGGAATGGGCGCGAACGATCTCGCCTACACCTGTGCAAAGACGGAGACAGGCGCACAGCTCACGGTTTCCGTCGCCGAGAGCAGCCGGCAGGCCTATACCGCCGTGACCAATACCGACGGCGCACAGCCGCTGCTGCAGATGCAGGTGCCGCTCAGAGCGGCGGTCAAAGAGGAGCCGAAGGCGGTCCCCGCAATGGCGCAGGAGGTCGAGCCGCAGGCGGATGCGCTGCCGCTGCTGCAGAATGACGGCGCGCTGATCGCCGTATGCGTGGCAGGCGCGACGCTGATTGTGTTTGCACTCATGCTTGTCATCGGCCTTGTCCGCCGCATCAGCCACAAAAATAAGGTCTGATTTCAACCGAACAATACAAGCCTGCCGGCCTGCCGGCGGGCTTTTTTACTGCCCGGAGCCAACCTCGATGTCGCCGTATTTGCCCCCGATCAGACCGAGCAGCGCATCCGGCGCGAGCTCGACCTGAAAGCCGATTTTGCCGCCGGAAACGATGACGGTATCCAGCGTGCGCGCCGATTCGCTCAAAACAGTGGGAAACTGCTTTTTCATGCCGATCGGGCTGCAGCCGCCGCGGATATAGCCGGTCAGCTGATTGATCTGCTTGACAGGAATCATCTGCACGGATTTTTCCCCGACCGCCTTCGCCGCCTTTTTCAGGTCCAGCTCGGCGGCAACCGGAATGACAAAGACAAAGTGTCCGCCGGACCTGCCGACCGTGACGAGCGTTTTGTAGACGCGCTCCAGCGGCTGACCGAGGCTCGTCGCCACGGTGATGCCGTCGACATGCGTGCCGTCCGTCTCGTAGGTGTAGTGCTGATAAGGAATTTTTGCGCGGTCGAGCATCCGCATGGCGTTGGTTTTGACTTCTGCCACGCTGCGCCACCTCCTGTTAGTTGTTTTTTTGCTGTACTCGTATTATACACCAAACGGCGCGGATGCACCAGTGCGGCAGAAAGAACAAACTTTTTTCGTTGTGTGCACGCGCACGCAACTGTGCAAACTGCTGTGTGCACGCGCACGCATTTTGTTTGTTTTGCGAATTTTATTTTGCGGCGCAATATGGTATTCTCAAATCAGAACAAAAGAGCTGACTGTGAGACAGGAGGATTTTGCTATGAAACGGATGTCATCGTCGCTGCGCGCCAAAGAGGAGTTTCTGACCCTGTGCCGCGAGGGTGTTTTTCAGTCCGGAGACCGCCTGCCCTCTGAGATGAAGATGGCGCAGCGCTTCGGCATCAGCCGCGAGACTTGGCGCGCTTCTCTGGAGCAGCTGCGCCGCGAGGGCGTGATCTATTCCAAGCACGGTGTCGGCACGTTCCTCATGGAGACCTCCGACCGCATGGAGAATGATCTGACGCGCCTGAGTCCGGTGACAGATATGATCCGTCAGGCGGGACTTACGGAGGGACCGAGCTCTTATTCGACCGGTCTGACCATTCCCAATCGGGATATCGCCGCTGCGCTCGGGCTGCGCCCCGGCGTCAACGTTTGTTATATCAACCGCATGCGCCGCACAAAAAACGGCAAAGCCGTTTGCTGCAGCATGAGCTATCTGCCGGTGTACCTGGCGGACGAAATTGATCCGATGCACATGCAGGATTCGCTGTTTTCGTATTTAGAGCGGCGCAAGGGCGTTTTTGTCAGCCGTTCTACGGCGCGCATTGTCCTGCCGCAGGCAAACGACCCGCTCGCCATGCAGCTGCGCGGCGAGACCGATATGCAGATTCTGGGCATGGAGCAGCAGCATTTCGACTCGCGCGGCAATCCGGTGCTGTACACCGTCGATTACCTCAACAGTGAGCTGTTCCGCTTTTCGCTCACGCGCATTCGTGAAAAGTAAGACGGGAAAACGGTGCGTGCGCCCGCAATCCCGATCAAATAAGATGCCGCATTTTTCAGGCAGGCTGCGCCTGAAGGAGCGGCATTTTTTATTT
>DJXF01000116.1 GCA_002449635.1 Clostridiales bacterium UBA7011
TGGGGCGAGCTGTGGGGCATTGCGGACCGCACCGATTTCGACCTGACGCAGCACCAGAAGACCTCCGGCGTTTCGATGGAATACTTCGATCAGGAAGACAATTCCAAGTACGTCCCGTATGTCATCGAGCCGTCCCTGGGCGCCGACCGCGTTGCGCTGGCATTCCTGTGCGACGCCTACGACGAAGAGGTCGTCGGTCAGGACAAGAAGGGCAACGACGATGTGCGCGTTGTTCTGCGCCTGCATCCGGCTCTCGCGCCGTACAAAGCCGCCGTTCTGCCGCTGTCCAAAAAGCTGCATGACAAGGCAATGCCGGTCTACGAGGAGCTGTCCAAACACTTCATGGTCGACTATGATGAAGCCGGTTCGATCGGCAAGCGCTATCGCCGTGAGGATGAAATCGGCACCCCGATGTGCATCACCGTCGACTTTGAGACGGAAACCGACGGCTGTGTCACCATCCGTGACCGCGATACCATGGAGCAGATTCGTCTGCCGATTGCCGAGGTCAAGGATTACATCGCTTCCAAGTGTGAATTCTGATTTCAATCAAATTTCGTTCCAATCAGGCGTCCGGACGTTTGTCCGGACGTTTTTTTGCATGAATTTTACCGCCTGTTGCTTTTTTCCGCCGGCCTGCCGTGGTATACTAAAGAACAGACAGAACACCATCTGTACAGGAGGAAACCCGATTTATGGAAAAGAAAATTCCGCTTCGCAGCGAAGTTGATCCGCAGAATACATGGGCGCTGGAGGATGTCTATGCCACAGATGATCTGTGGCAGGCCGATCTGGAACAGGCGCGCACCTTTCCCGCGCAGCTCGCCGCCTACAAAGGCCGGCTGGGCGAGAGCGCACAGACACTGTATGCATTTCTCAGGCTGGGAGATGACATGAATGTCCTGTTTGATTCGCTCTACGGCTATGCACAGCGCCGCAGCGATGAGGACACCGCAAATCCCACCTATCAGGGCATGGCATCTCAGGCCATGAGCGCGATGGTTGCTGCCGATGCCGCCGGCTCCTTTGAGACGCCCGAGCTTCTCGCGATTCCGGATGATGCGCTGGAGCAGTTTTACCGCGATGTGCCGGAACTGGAGGTGTATCGGCTGTATCTGACCCGTGTGCGGGAAAAGCGCGCACACATCCTGTCCGATGCGGAGGAACGGCTGCTGGCAGCGGCAGGCGAGCTCAGTCAGGCACCGGACAACATCTATTCGATGTTCGGCGATGCCGATCTGAAATTCCCGCCCGCCGTTGACGCGAAGGGGGGCTCTCATCCCGTCACCCACGGCACCTATATCCCGCTCATGCACAGCGCCGACCGCATCCTGCGCAAATCCGCCTTTGATTCGCTCTACGGCGTGTACGGCGCATTCCGCAACACTGCCGCCGCGATTCTCACCGCACAGGTCAAGCAGCTGAAATTTCATGCGGATGCGCGGCATTATGCCTCGACGCTCGAAGCCTCTCTGGATGGCAGCCATGTGCCCACAGAGGTATATCACAATCTGATTGACGCCGTGCACCGCAATATGGCGCCGATGTACCGCTATGCCGCCCTGCGCAAAAAGCTGCTGGGACTGGACGAGCTGCACATGTATGATCTGTACACGCCGATGGTGGCAGATGTCGACGTGCATATCCCCTTTGGGCAGGCCAAACAGACGGTGTACGATGCACTGGCACCCATGGGCGACGCATACCGCGCCATTCTGCGGGAGGGCTTTGACAGCCGCTGGATTGACGTCTATGAAAACGTCGGCAAATGCTCCGGCGCCTATTCCGCCGGTCTGCGCGTGCATCCCTATATCCTGCTCAACTATTCCGGCACGCTCGACAGCATGTTCACACTCGCGCACGAAATGGGACACGCGATTCATTCCTATCTGTCCAACCGGACACAGCCGGTCGCCTATGCCGGATACGCCATCTTCGTGGCAGAGGTCGCATCCACCTGCAACGAAGCGCTGCTGATGCAGCATCTGCTCGCCACGACAACCGACCGGCAGCGCCGCGCCTATCTCATCAATTATTTCCTCGAGCAGTTCCGCACGACCCTGTACCGTCAGACGATGTTTGCGGAATTTGAGCTGGAAATCAACCGCCGCAATGAGCGCGGGGAAAGTCTGACCGCCGCCTCGCTCAACGAGCTGTATCACCGGCTCAATCAGCTGTATTTCGGGGAGGACGTCGTCATCGACAGCGAAATTGATGTCGAATGGGCGCGCATTCCGCATTTTTATTACAACTACTACGTCTACCAGTATGCAACCGGTTATTCCGCCGCGATTGCGCTGTCCCGCCGTATTCTGCGCGAGGGCGAACCCGCCGTGCGCGATTACCTGAACTTCCTGTCCGGCGGCTGCTCTGCCGATCCGATCACCCTGCTGCGCGGCGCAGGGGTCGACATGGCAACGGCCCAGCCGATCACGGAAGCGCTGCAGCTGTTTGACGAGCTGATTACGGAAATGGAAGCGCTCATGACGGAGTAATGGGCCGTTTCCGGTAAAACCCGTATTGTCCAAAAATCAAATTTTTCGCAAAAAGCAGGGCTGCCTCTTGACGATTGCTCGTTTTGAGACAGCCCATTTTGTGTTTTTTCGGACGATTTTTTACGCCTTCATGTTCATCAGGATCGTAGCAGCTTCGCCGCGGGTAAGACCTGCGAGCGGATCCAGGCGAAGCTGTCCTCCACCGGACTTGCCGTTGAGAATGCCCCTGCCCGTTGCCCATTCGAGCGCATCCCATGCCCAGCTGTCAATCTGGTCAAAATCATCAAACCGGTACAGATCACCGGTTCCCACCGGTCTTTTTGCACGGTTATAGAGGATGACCGCCATCTGTTCGCGGGTAATGTTCGCGTTCGGCATATATTTTCCCTTGTAGCCGCTGACAATGCCTTTCTTTGCCGCCCACAGAACCGCGCTGGTATACCACTGGTCCTTCGGTACATCCTGGAAGCGATTGTCATAGGAGACCTTCGGTCTGCCGGCAATATTATAAAGAATGACAGCGACCTCTGCGCGTGTGATCGAGCGGTTTACGCCGAAATTGACGCAGGTCAGACCGTTCATGTAGCCCTTTTGATAGACGTACTGAACGCCCTTCTTCTGCCAGGTCATGTCGTCGTAGAACGGGAGCTCCTTCCAGCTGGAAACCTTCGAAAGCACCGGATACGCAATGTACGGCGCCAGATATTCATCATTCAGGCGGTGTCCGTATGTCCCGTTGCACGGCACCAGGAAATATTCATAATTGAAATCGTTTGCGGCGCTCGAGCTGCCGTCATCCCATGTCACGTCCACGCCGGTCCACTTGTGGTCATAGCGGAGGTTGCTCCACATATGTACGTCGCCGGTGGCAACGGTCGCGGTAATGCCGACACGATGGCACAGCAGTTCAAACGCGCGGGCATAGCCCTCGCACACCGGACTCTGCAGCTTGGTCGAGCTGCTGAGCAGCGCACCCGCGGCAGACCACGGAGCGCCGGAGACATCCTGTGAATAGCCGCTCGTATTGGCCGCTTTGTGGTTATACACATTGTTTCTGCACAGCCAGTTATGGAAATATTTCAGCTTGTCGTAGGCACGCGGATATTTCGCCGCTCCCTTGACAATCTGGTCAACTTTGGCGTTCATCTGGTTCTGAATCGTCTTGCGCTGTGAGAGCGTCCCAAAGCCCGCGTTGTAACCGGGATTCAGTTCGGTGCGCACCGTAGAGCCGTTTATGCCCCAGCCCATATAGCACCAGCCGTTGGAATAGAACATCTGCGGCGTGTCGTAGTCAACGCACAGATAAACCAGCCAGCCCATCTCTTTGCAGATATTTGCGTAATATTTTTTGTCAACGCCCTTCAGGCTATAGGTAACGCCGAGCGCGTCAATCGCCTTGCTGTCCCCCTTAAACACCGCACTGGAGGTGCCCTTGCACACATCGCTGCGGAAATTGTTGTACAGCTTTTTCATCGCGGCGCCGATGTAAACATTCTTTCCGTCGGACGTCCTGAGTACAACCTTGCCCAGCTGTGCGCCGTAGGAAACAAAATTGGTCGTCGTCTTGACGTTTTGTATCTGTGTTCCTTCCGCTTCCTGTTCGGAGAGCGTTCTGACTCTGCCCTCTCGCTCCGGACTCATCACCGGCGGCGCCGCATTTTGATGGACGCCCATATGTTCGTCCTCTTCTACGACCTCCGCGACAATCACTTCTTCATTCGCCGGAATATCGTCGATGGAGAGGAAGGTGATGCCGTCACTCGCCGCCTCATCATACAGCGTGCTGATATCGGCCGCACCAACGCCGCCGCCATTGTCCTCCGGCTGTGTCTCCGTCCCATCGGTCGCAAACGCAGCGGGTACGGATGTCCCGAGCATCAAAAGCGCCAACAGATATGCGGTTAGTCTCTTTTTCATACGATCCCTCTTTCCTGTTTTGGTGCTTTTATTTTACCATAGACATCGCAAAAAATCTATGAAATTTCTCCTATTTATTGTTTCCTCACACTTTCTTTCCCCTTTTCATCAAAAAAGCACCCCTCCGAATCATCGGAGAGGTGCCCGCAGGGTGATGGCCCCATACATTTTTCTGTTGTTTCTCGTTTTGCGGCGCCGGATCAGGAGAGCATGTTCTTAAATACTGCCGCCGTTTCGCCGCGGGTGATGCCGGTCAGCGGATCGAGATACAGGCCGTCCTTATTGCTCTTGCCGTTGATGATCTGTTCGCCGTTTGCCCAGACCATCGCATTGAGCGCCCAGCTGTGCACCTTGGCATAATCCGCGAACCGGCTCAGATCTCCCTTGCCTTCCGGCTTGCCCGCGCGGTTGTGCAGCATAACAGCAATCTGCTCACGGGTGATCTTCGCGTTCGGCATAAATTTGCCCTTATCGCCGCTGGCAATGCCCTGGTCGGCTGTCCAAAGGACCGCATTGGTATACCACTTGCCCCGGGGAATATCGCTGAAGCGGTCGGTATAGGCAACCGCAGGTTTGCCGGCAATGTTGTACAGAATCGCCGCAAATTCTGCGCGTGTAATCGTCTGATTGACGCCGAAATTGACGCACGTCAGACCGTTCATATAGCCGTTGTCGTAGACGAACTGAAGCGCGCTCTTCTGCCAGGTCAGCTTGTCGTAGAACGGCAGCTCCTTCGCGCTGGAAATTTTCGACAGCACCGGATAGGCAATGTACGGTTCCACATTGTCGTCGTCCAGCTTGTGGCCGAACTGTCCGTTGCACTTTGTGAGGAAATATTCATAATTCCAGCCGCTGTCGTCGTCATCCCATGTGGCATCCACGCCGGTCCACTTGTGGTCATACCGCAGGTTGTTCCACATATGTCCGCTGCCTGTGACAACCGTACAGGTGATGCCTGCCCGATGGCACAGAAGCGCAAACGCACGGGCATAGCCCTCGCAGACCGGTCCGGCAACCTTCGGATTCGTGCTGCTGAGAATTCCGCTTGCGCATGACCACGGCGCATCGGAGACCTCCTCCGAGTACGAACCGCTCGCCATGGCATCATCGTTGTAGCTGTTGTTCCTGCACAGCCAGTCGTGGAAAAACTTCATCTTATCATATGCGCGCGGATATGCCGCTCCTTCGCTTATGATTTCCTTCACCTTGGCTTCCAGCTGATCTTTTATCTTTTTGCGCTGAATCACCGTCCGGAAGCCCGCACCATACGCCGGAATGATAAAAGAGTATGCCATATCGGATGTTCCCTCGACTTCACCGCCGAGTGCATAGCACGAGCTGTTGGAATAGAACATTTCCGGTGTATCGTAGTCCACACACTGGTAGACCAGCCAGGATACCTGGTTTGCGATCAAGCCATAGTAATCCATATCAATGCCGCTCAGCCGATATTTGACGCCCAGCTTTTCCAGTGCGGCCTCATCTCCGGCAAATGCGGCACTGCCTTCGCCCTTGAGCGCATCGCGGCGGTAATTGTCATACATCTTCTTCATCGCAGCGCCGACATAGATATTCTGACCGTTTTCCAGCTTAAATGCAACCTTGCCCAGCTGATCGCCGTATGTGGTGAAATTACTCGTCGTCTTGTCCTGTTCGGATATCATTCCCGCGCCGGTGTCCTGCGGGGCGGAAAAGCGGCGGACTCTCGGCTCGCCTTTGTCTATCTTCGGCAGGGATGCATGCGTACTGATGCCTGAATCGTCCTCGACAACTTCCGCAACGATCATTTCTTCGCCTGCCGGCACATCGTCGACGGACAGGATCTGAATCCCGTTTTCAGCTGCCTCCCCATAGAGTGTGCTGATGTCCGCACCGCCGGCTGCCTGCTCCGGCTCAGCCGGAACGTCCTGCGGTCCGCGCGTGGCAAACGCCGCGGGAGCGCCCGTGCACAGCATCGCAGCTGTCAGCAAACACGCTGTCAGTCTCTTTTTCATACAATCCCTCTTTTCGTAAAGTGATGTTACCTAAATTGTAACATATTTGGCGGAAAAGTCTACCTCCCCGGCGTTACAATATCGTAACATTTCTGTTACTTTGCCCGGATCTGTCCCATTTTTGACACAACAAAAAGGACAGGG
>DJXF01000019.1 GCA_002449635.1 Clostridiales bacterium UBA7011
TTGGTATGGAAGCGGTCGAACTTTGTGTGGCATGTGATACAATACAGAAAACAGACAGGCGGGAGGATGCAACATGAGACTTTTGCTTGCAGAGGACGAGCGGGTATTGTCTGACGCGTTGGTGACGATTTTGACACACAATCATTACTCGGTCGACGCCGTATACAACGGGCAGGATGCGCTGGATTACCTGCTCAACGGCAACTACGACGGAGCAATTCTGGATATTATGATGCCGCAGTTAGACGGCCTGACCGTGCTGCGGCGCGTGCGGGAAGCGCAGCTGACTCTGCCGGTACTGCTGCTGACAGCAAAGGCGGAAATTGATGATCGGGTGGAAGGGCTCGACTGCGGCGCAGATGACTATCTGACAAAACCGTTTGCCTCAAAGGAATTGCTTGCGCGCATTCGTGCGATGATGCGGCGACAGCCGGAGCTTGTGGACAACACGCTGCAGTTTGGCGGACTGTCCCTCGACCGCACAAGCTATATCCTGTCGGGGGAAGGCGGCAGCGTGCGTCTGGCGAACAAGGAATTTCAGATGCTGGAAATGCTGATGGAAAACCCGCGGCAGGTCATTCCCACCGAACGCTTTCTGGAAAAAATCTGGGGCTATGACAGCGAAGCGGAAATCAACGTGGTATGGGTTTACATCTCCATGCTTCGCAAAAAAATTGCCGGATTGGGCAGTTCGGTACAGATACGGGCTTCGCGCGGGGTCGGTTATTCGCTGGAGGCAGGCAAATGATAGATCGGCTGCGCAAACGATTTATTGTGATTACAATGTGTTCCGTGACGATTGTTCTGGCAATCCTCATGGGTGTGGTCAATACCGTAAATTACCTCAAGGCGGACCGCAGCGCAGCGCAGCTGCTGTCTGTGCTTGCGGAAAACGGCGGTTCCTTTCCCGAATTAGACAGGCCCGGGGCGCAGGGCATGCGCGGGGATGATCCGGATGATGAGGAGGATGCGGAGGAAGAGGATTCTCCCGATGATGAGGAGGATGCGGATTCTCCCGACGATACAGAGGAAGAGGATTCCTCTGATGCATTTCGCAAGGATCGGGAACAGCCGCCGCTCGGAATGACAAAAGAGACGCCCTATGAAACACGGTATTTTTCTGTTGTTTTCGATCGGGACGGCACACTTTCTTCGGTCAATACAGGGCGGATTGCAGCGATTTCTACCGATGAGGCGGTGGAAATGGCACGTGAGCTGAAACAGACCGGCAAGACCGCCGGTTATCTCGACAGCTATAAATATCAGGTTGTCGGACAGGGAGACAGTACGATGTATCTGTTTCTCGACTGCACCCGTTCGCTGCGCGCTGTGCGGGATTTTTTCATCACGAGCATGCTCGTATCGCTGTGCGGCATCATCGGTGTACTTGTACTGGTGCTGGCGCTGTCACGGCGTGCGATTCGTCCGGTGGCGGAAAGCTATGAAAAGCAGAAACGGTTTATCACGGATGCGGGACATGAACTGAAAACGCCGCTTGCGATCATTGATTCCTGCACGGAGGTCATCGAACTGGAAAACGGGGAGAGCAAGTGGACGCAGGGGATTCGCGGACAGGTGCGCCGCATGGATTCCCTCACAAAAAGTCTGGTTGCACTGGCGCGCATGGATGAGCGCAGCACAGATATTGAGAAACAGCCGTTTGATTTTTCAGCGGCGGCGGAAGATACGCTCGAGCCGTTTGTGCTGCTCGCGTCGACGGCAGGCAAGCGCATGACCGTACAGGTGCAGCACGGCATCACCTATTGCGGCAACGAGGGCTATCTGCGGCAGCTGGTGTCGATTCTTGCCGACAATGCTGTAAAATATGCCTCGGATGACAGTGAAATCCGATTTGCGCTGCGCAGGGCCGGCGGACGCTGCGTTCTGACCTGTGAAAACCGGGCGGAAGGCCTAAAGAAGGGCAATCTGGACGTGCTGTTTGATCGGTTTTATCGCGGGGATGCTTCGCGCAGCCGGGAGACCGGCGGCAGCGGCATCGGTCTTTCCATGGCGCAATCCATTGTGCTTGCGCACGGAGGAACCATTTCTGCCGTCAGTGAAGACGGCGAACATCTGTGCATTACGGCGCAGCTGTAATGAGAAACAACACATAATAGCACAGCATTCCGGCTTGGATTCGTCCGAGCCGGAATTTTTTTATTTTCTTTTAAGTAGCTTTTAAGTTTCAGCGGTAAGATAGAGCCATCAAATCGAGGAGGGCTTCTCATGAACAGCAATATTTTTGAGCGGCATGAGCTGAAATATTTGATCGACAGCGGGCAGCGCAGACGGCTGGAAAACGCGATGCGCGGGCAAATGCAGCCTGATGTCTACGGCGAAAGCACCATTTGCAGCGTTTATTTTGACACAGCGGACTTTCGGCTGATCCGCCGGTCTTTGGAAAAACCGGTATATAAGGAAAAGCTGCGGCTGCGCAGCTACGGTCCGGTTACAGCCGACCAGAAGGTTTTTCTGGAGCTGAAGAAAAAATATAAGGGAATTGTCTATAAGCGGCGGATTTTGCTCGAGGAGCAGGAAGCAATGCAGTTTCTGCTCGGGCGTGCGGAAATGAAAGAACACGGACAGATCGGACGGGAGATTGCGTATTTTACCCGGTTTTACGGTGAGCTGAAGCCGGCGGTCTTTATCTGCTGTGACCGCACCGCATTTGCCGGAACACAGCAGCCTGATCTGCGCATCACCTTCGACAAGAACATCCGGTGGCGCACCGATCATCTCCGTTTGACGGCCAGTCCGTTCGGGCGGCAGATTCTTCCGGCTGGCTATTCCCTCATGGAAATCAAAACCCCCGCAGCAATTCCGCTGTGGCTGACAAGTTTTCTGACAAAGGAGCACATCATGCAAACCTCATTTTCCAAATATGGCCGCGCCTATCAGTCGATGCTTCGCGGCGAAAAGAGTGATGAACAGCGGATTGGAGGTGTTTTCTGTGCTTGATTCCCTGTTTACCGGCTTATATTCCAGCACAAACAGCCAGCTTTCAATAACAAGCTTTTGTATCAGCATTGCGGCGGCGCTGATTCTCGGTGCGGTTCTGACGGCTGTTTACACCTACAAAACGAAATATACAGACAGCTTTGCGATGACGCTTGCGCTGCTTCCGGCGGTGACCTGTGTAATTATTATGATGGTCAGCGGAAATCTGGGTGCGGGCGTTGCGGTCGCGGGTACCTTTTCCCTTGTGCGCTTTCGTTCCGCACCGGGCACGGCAAAGGAAATCTGCGCGATTTTTCTGGCGATGGCAGTCGGTCTGGCAACAGGCATGGGCTATCCCGGATTTGCAGCGCTGTTTACTGTAATGATGGGTCTGGTAAGCCTGCTGTATACGCAGCTGGCGTTCCGGCATCAGAAGAGCGCGCAATACGAGAAAACGCTGCGCATCACCGTTCCGGAGGATCTGGAATACGGCGGCATGTTTGACGATCTGTTTGCAGCGTACACAAAGGAAGCAAAACTGATGAGCGTGCGCACAACCAACCTCGGCAGCCTGAACAAGCTGACATACGACATCGTTCTCCGCGAGGCGGGCAGTGAAAAGAAGCTGATTGACGCGCTGCGCTGCCGAAATGGAAATCTGGAAATCAGCTGTTCGGTTCGGGCAGCGGATACACGTGAACTGTTGTAAAGGAAAGGAAACGGTATCATGAAAACAAAATGGATTGCAATTGCACTGGCCGGAGCCATTTGCCTCGGCTGTACGGCCTGCGGAACAGGCAGTGCGCTGCGGATCGGTTCTGCGGCGGCGTCTTCCGCATCGGCAGAGCAGACTGCGCTTTCTGTCGATCTCTCGGATATGTTTACCGATCGGGACTATGAGGTCGGATATGAGGACGAGGTAACCGTTGCGTTGTCCGACAGCGGAACAACGGCGGACGGAGATGGCGTGCGTGTGGATGGAAATATCATCACCATTACAAAGGGAGGAACCTATCTGCTGACCGGCACACTCAGCCAGGGGCAGATTGTGGTAGATGCAGCGGACACGGAAAAGGTACAGCTGGTTCTGGACGGCGTTTCCATCAGCAATTCCTCGAGCGCCGCAATCTATATCAGGCAGGCAGACAAGGTTTTTCTCACCACGAAAAAGGGGTCGGATAATAAGCTGTCGGTCACCGGTGATTATGTACAGACGGATGAAAACAACATTGACGCAGTCATTTTCTCCAAAGACGATCTCACGCTCAATGGTCAGGGCACACTGACAATCGATGCGGCATACGGACACGGCATTGTTTCCAAGGATGATCTTGTTGTGACAGGCGGCACGTATCAGATCACAGCCGCTTCCCACGGCATATGCGGCAAGGACAGTGTGCGCATTGCTGACGGCACCTTTACAATCACCGCGGGAAAAGACGGTATTCACGCGGAAAATGCGGACGACGAGACGGCAGGATTTGTCTATATTGAAGACGGCAGTTTTTCCGTAACAGCGGAGGGCGACGGCGTTGATGCTTCCGGTTCGCTGACCATTACAGGCGGCAGCTTTGCATTGAAGACCGGCGGGGGAAGTGCAAACGCGAGCACAACGGCAGGCGGTCAGCCGAACGGCGCATGGGGACGCTGGGGAATGCAGGACAGCGCGACTGGTACGGACAGTGCGGACAGCACAGCTTCGGCAAAGGGTCTCAAATCCGGAACTGCGCTTGAAATCACGGGCGGAACATTTGACATCGATTCCTCAGATGACGCGCTGCACACCAACGGGGATGTCCGGATTGCCGGCGGCACGCTGAAGTTATCATCCGGTGACGACGGCATGCATGCAGACAATGCACTCACCATTTCGGATGGCAAAATTGCAATTGATACCAGTTACGAGGGCATCGAGGGTGCGGAAATCACGATTTCCGGCGGCACAATTGATGTGACAGCCGCCGATGACGGTCTGAACGCGGCAGGCGGAAATGACGGCTCGTCCGTAAACGGACGCATGGGACAAAATGAATTTGCGGCCGATGCCTCTGTGAATATCACAATTGCCGGCGGCAGCCTGACGGTTGATGCGAGCGGAGACGGCATCGATTCCAACGGCAATCTGACCATTGCGGGCGGTACGATTACGGTCAACGGACCGAGCGAAAACGGAAACGGAGCGTTGGATTACAACGGAACGGGTGAGATCAGCGGCGGCACAATCTTCGCGGCGGGCAGTTCCGGTATGGCACAGGGCCTGAACGGCCCACAGGCGAGCATTCTCTATAATCTGACTGCGGCGCAGGACGCCGGCACGGAAGTGACACTGACCGACAGCAGCGGAAATACCGTCGCGAAGCTGACACCGGGTAAGCAGTTCCAGAGCATTGTAATCAGCACGGAGGAATTGAAGCAGAGCGAGACTTACACGCTTACGGTGGGGTCGGAGGTCTATTCGATTACACTCACCGACACACAGTACAGCAACGCAGGCGCCGGCGGCATGGACGGCAAAATGCCGACGGGCGGCGGTCAACCGTCCGGAAAAGGCGGAATGGGCGGCTTTGCAGGCGGCACCACAACAAACGGATAAATGAAAAGGCGGCTCCTTCTCACGGGAGCCGCCTGTGGCTTTGTAAGAAAATATGCCGCGACAGAGCGCTTGGAAAAACCGGCGCCTGAATGCGGTGCGGCAAAACGGGAATGCTTGACAATGGAAAGGCTTTGCAGCAAAAACCGTTGCCTCAGAAAGCCCTGCGGCGGAGCCGCGCTGCCGGCGCAATGTCACCGGATGGCTTTGCTTCGGACAATCCGGCTGCCTGCGGTCACCGGTATGCCCTCCAGTGCGAGCAGAAAACGCTTTGCCTCCAGTCCGCCTGCATAACCGGTCAAAGAGCCGTCAGAGCCGACTACGCGGTGGCAGGGGATGAGAATGCTGATCGGATTGCGCGCGACAGCCGAACCGACTGCGCGTGCTGAGGTGTGTTTTCCGGTTATCTGCTCGAGATGTGCCGCAATTTCGCCATAGGTCACAGTCTGACCAAACGGGATGCACCGCAGGACGTCCCATGCTTTCCTGCGAAACGGTGTGCCCGCAGGTGCGAGCGGAAGCTGTTCGACCGGTATTTCTCCCGAAAAATACCGGTTCAGCCATTCGGCACACCGGTCAAAAACGGGGAGGTGCTGTGTGACGGCATCTGCATGCAGCGTGCTGCCGAAATGCGCCTGATTTTCGATCCACAGACCGGTGATGTCGGTTCCGTCACTGCTGATGGTCAGTTGTCCGACTGGAGAACGGAATACGGTGCGGTATTGCGTCGCCTTCATGGCTGTCCCTTCTTTCTGCTGTCATCATAGCACGCACGCCGCACGATAACAACCCGGGGAGAGGAAAACAGAAATAGGGGTTGACAAACAAATTATATTTGATAAAATATAATTGGATTAAATAATAAATGCCGGAGCAGTCCGGCGCCACAGACTGAGGAGGATGTATCATGAGCGTTTACGATTATTCTGTACGGGATGCAGCCGGAAAAGAGATTTCGCTGTCGGAATATCAGGGCAAGGTTCTTCTGATCGTCAATACGGCGACGGGCTGCGGCTTCACACCGCAGTACAAGGATCTGGAAGAGATGTACGAGCAGTACCACGACAAGGGCCTGGAAATTATTGATATTCCCTGCAATCAGTTTGCGGGGCAGACACCCGGAACGGATGAGGAGATTCATGAATTCTGCACGCTGCATTACAACACGCAGTTCCCGCAGATGAAAAAGAGCGATGTCAACGGCGAGAATGCGCTGCCGCTGTACGATTATCTCAAGAGCCGGAAGGGCTTTGCGGGGTTCGGAAGAGGACCGGCGGCGCTGGCGATGAGCGCACTGCTCAAGAAAATCGACAAGGACTACAAGAACAATCCGGAGATCAAGTGGAATTTCACCAAGTTTGTTGTCGACCGGAACGGCGAAGTGGTTGCCCGTTTCGAGCCGACCGCAAAAATGTCAGAAGTATCCAAGTGTGTTGCCGGGCTTCTGTAAGTTTTTGATACAGACAGAGAAAAAGATTTGCGAGGAGGAAGCGTTATGCAGAAGGTTTATGAATTTTTGAAGAAGTGCGGGACATATTATCTTGCAACGGCAGATGGCGATCAGCCGAGAGTGCGCCCGTTTGGCACGATTGATCTGTTCGAGGGCAAGCTGTATATTCAGACCGGAAAGGCAAAGTCTGTCTCGAAGCAGCTGCACAGCAATCCGAAGGCGGAAATTTGCGCATTTGACGGAGAAAAGTGGCTGCGCGTTTCGGCAGAGCTGGTTGCGGATGAGCGCATTGAGCCCAAGGAGCACATGCTGGATGCGTATCCGTCGCTCAAGCAGATGTATTCCGCTTCGGATGACAACACCGAGGTGTTTTATCTGAAAAACGCGGTGGCAGTGTTTGCGTCGTTCACTGCTGCACCGGAAACGATTACGTTTTAAGCGCCGACGAGAGAAATCGGAACGGGGATACAGAACATGGAACGATATGATATTGCGATCATAGGCACAGGCCCCGCGGGTCTTTCCGCGGCGATTACCGCAGTCATTCGAAAAAAGCGGGTTGTGCTGTTTGGCTCGCGCAGCTTGAGTGACAAGGTGGAGAAAGCACACACGATCCAGAATTATCTCGGGTTACCGTCCATCTCCGGACAGAATCTGCAAAAGGCGTTTCTCCGTCATCTGGATGAGATGCAGATTGCTGTCACGGAGGAAAGAGTCACGCTGGTCTACCCGATGGGCGATTATTTCGCGCTGCAGACGGCGACCAATGCCATGTATGAGGCGGAAAGTGTCATTCTGGCGACCGGAGTCGTACAGGGCAAGCCGTATGCAGGGGAAGAACAGTTCCTCGGCCGTGGCGTGAGCTATTGTGCGACCTGCGACGCGCCGCTCTACCGCGGCAAAACCACAGCGGTGATCGCGTCCAATCCGAAGGAGGAAGCAGAAGCCGAATTTCTGGCGGAGTATGCGGAAAAGGTGTACTATTTCCCGCAGTATGACGGGGAAGTACATGTCGCGGACGGCATTGAGGTTGTGCACGACAAGCCGGTTTCCGTTTGCGGGGACACACAGGTCGGCACACTGGAGACGGAACAGGGCAGCTATGCTGTCGATGGTGTGTTTATTCTGCGGGAGGCCGTTGCGCCGGGTCAGCTGCTGCCCGGACTGCAGACCGAGGGCGGACATGTCAAGGTTGACCGTGCGCTGCAGACCAATGTTCCGGGCTGCTTTGCCTGCGGCGATCTGACCGGACGGCCATATCAGTATATCAAATCCGCAGGTGAGGGCAATGTTGCGGCACTCAGTGCGGCAGCCTATCTCGACGGCAAGCGTCGCGCACACAAGGCGTGAGCAGGACGTGGTCCGAAGATGGGGAGGAAACGATGGAACCAAACACAAATGCCCAGCTGAAGCTGGAAAATCAGATGTGCTTTCCGCTCTATGCCTGTGCGCGCAAGGTTGTCAATTTGTACACGCCGCATTTTAAGCCGCTCGGCATCACGTACACGCAGTATATTGTTTTTCTTGTGCTGTGGGAAAAGGACGGCATTTCAGTCGGCGAGCTGTGCCGCAAACTGTATCTCGACAGCGGCACCGTGACGCCGCTGCTCAAAAAGATGGAGGAGCACGGCTTTATTCAGCGCAGAAGAAGTGCGGCAGATGAGCGCGTGGTCACGGTCACGCTCACAGAGAAAGGGCGTGCCCTGCAGCAGCAGGCGGCGCACATTCCGGAAAAAGTCGGACCATGTGTGCATTTAACGCCGGAAGAGGCGGGAATGCTGTACGGCCTTCTGTACAAGGTGCTGGACAACCTCTGACATTAGAATGGGGACAAAGATCACCCGAATTAAAAGAAAAAGGAGAAGAACGATGTCTGTTACTGTGATTACCAAAAATAATTTTGATGAAGAAGTCATGAAATCCGACAAGCCGGTTCTGCTCGATTTCTGGGCAAGCTGGTGCGGTCCGTGCAAGATGCTTTCGCCCGTAGTGGATGAAATTGCAGGCGAAACCGATGCGGTCAAGGTCGGAAAGGTCAACGTCGATGACGAGCCGGAGCTGGCACAGCAGTTCGGCGTCATGAGCATCCCGACGCTGGTTGTCATGCGGAACGGCAAGGTTGTGAAGCAGTCTGTCGGCGTACAGCCGAAGGAGGCCATTCTGGGCATGCTCGAGGGATAATGGAGATGAGACGGGCGGAAGTCGGTTCGGTGCGAGACGGATTGCAGCGGCAGCAGGGCTGCATGGATGGTCAGCCGGATGGAGTTCCGTCCGTTTTTTGCAAAAAATTCCGCATTTTTGGGGGGATGTAGGTTTGTCAATGATGTGT
>DJXF01000095.1 GCA_002449635.1 Clostridiales bacterium UBA7011
GCATGACCTTTTCCTTTGCGCGCTCGGACGTGTACGGATAGCTGAAGAAATGCACCGCGCACAGCTCCAGTCCCCGCTTTGCCATCATGTAGCCTGCGACCGGCGAATCAATGCCGCCGGACAGCAGCAGCGCCGCCTTGCCGTTTGTGCCGACCGGCATGCCGCCCGGTCCGGGCATTTTTCCGGCGTGGACATAGGCCGCCCTGTCGCGGATTTCAATCGTCACGCGCAGGTCCGGATGGTGCATATCCGGAATCAGGTTCGGATAGCGGTCGTCCAGATCGCCGCCGATCTGCTGACAGATCTGAATGGAATTGAGCGGAAATTTTTTGTCCGAGCGCTTTGCCTCGACCTTAAAGCGCTCCGCGCTCTCCAGCTCGTCCGCCAGATAGGTGTTGACCGTCTGCCAGATGGCATCCATATCCTTTTCGCACACCGCCGCACGGCAGATGGCGGCAACGCCGAACACATTGTGCACGGCTTCGAGCACCTCGTCCATATCCACGCCGTCGTCGGGCTCCACGTAAACGGTGGACTGCATCGTGTACACACTGCACCTGCCCACCTTTTCCAGCCGGCGGCGCAGATTGGCGATCAGCCGGCTTTCAAACCGGCGCCGGTTGAGACCCTTGAGCACAACCTCGCCCAGCTTTAACAGCAAAACTTCCTTCATATCAAAAAACCTCTTACCATCATAAATTACCGCGATATACTGCTTATCTTAGCACAGCGCAGGCCGGTTTTCAAGGTGTGCCCCGCAGCCGCCGCGTGCCCTCCTCCAGTGCGTCCAGCAGCGCGTCGATGTCCGCTTTCGTATTGGACGGGGCCAGACTGATGCGCAGCGCGCTGTCCAGCCGCGCGGGGTCGAGCTTCATCGCCGCGAGCACATGGCTCGCATGTCCGCGCGCACACGCCGAGCCGGACGAAACATACACCTCGTGCATTTCCAGAACGCGCAGCAGCACCTCGCTCTTACAGCCCGGGAACGACACATTGCGCACATGGGGGATGTCCGGCGCGCCGTTGACCACCGCCCACGGGAACCGCTCGGCGAGACCTTCCTCCAGATACGCACACAGCGCCTCGACCGCGGCGTAATTTTCCTCCATCTGTTCCCCGCGCAGGCGGCACGCCTCGCCAAAGGCCGCGATATTCGGCAGGGCCTCCGTGCCCGAGCGCATCCCGCGCTCCTGTCCGCCGCCGACAATCAGCGGCGCGATGTGCACGCCCTTTCGGATATACAGCGCACCGATGCCCTTGGGCGCGCCGATTTTGTGTCCGCTGACGCTGATGAGGTCGGCATTCCACTGCTTGGGGCGGATGGGAATGCGCGCCAGCCCCTGAACAGCGTCGATGTGAAACAGCGCCTCCGGCGCCTTTTTCCTGAGAATTTTGCCGAATTCTTTTACCGGCAGCAACGTTCCGACCTCATTGTTCGCGAGCATGCAGGTCAGCAGAACGGTGTCCGGGCGCACCGCCGCGCGCAGCTGTTCGGCCGAAATATGTCCGCTGCTGTCCGGCTCGAGGTACGTCACCGCAAAGCCCTCCTGCTCCATGCGGCGCACGGTGTTCAGCGTGGCGGCGTGCTCAATCGCCGTGGTGATGATGTGCCGTCCGCGCCCGCGGCGGCGGCATGCCCCCGCAATCGCCGTATTTGTCGCCTCCGTGCCGCAGGAGGTAAACGTAATTTCCGCGGGCGTGCAGCCGAGCAGCGCAGCGGTCCGGCGCCGCGCCGTCTCCAGAATACCGGAGGCCTCGATGCCCATTTTGTGTACGCTCGACGGGTTGCCGAACTGCTCGGTCATCACCCGGCAGGCGAGCGCAGCCGCCTCCGGCAGCACGGCAGTGGTCGCGGCATGGTCCAGATAGTGCATGGTTGTTTGCTCCTTTGCTCGACGGTTTTTTGCGAAATAGCACAAAAAAACGCATCCGTGCGGGATGCGTTTTCGTTCGTACCAGGCAATACAAACGCTTACTTGGAAGCGTTCAGCTTCAGGGTCAGCTTGCTCTTCTTGTTTGCAGCCTTGTTCTTGTGAATCAGATGGCTGGCAGCAGCTTTGTCAAGAGCCTTCACTGCTACTCTATATGCAGACTCTGCAACAGCCTTATCCTGAGATGCAACTGCAGCGTCAAACTTCTTCAGAATGGTTCTCAGCTCGGAACGTGCGGCCTGATTGCGTGCATCCTTGACCTTAGTAACCTTGACACGCTTCTTGGCAGACTTAATATTCGGCATTTCTGTCCACCTCCTTACTCCATCTATTAGTCAGTGACTATGATTTTACCATGTTGTGCAGCAAAAATCAAGCGCAATTTCTGTTTTTTCGCCTGTTTTTTTCTGCACATAGAATGCGCCGCCGCGGAACATACTGAATACAGGAGGCGCAAACGCATGACAATCCGAACAGATCTCGCGGTTGAAGCGCTGGAAACCGGCGCACTGCAAACAAAAGACGCCGCGCAAACAGAGGAACAATTCGAGGGCCTTCGCCTCATCCGCACGGACATCCGGCGGGGCAATGCGCTGCCGGGCCGCGCTGCCGGGCGGTATCTCACGCTGTCGCTCGACGCGCTCATTCAGCGCGAAGCGGATGCCTTTCCGCGCGCCTGCCGCGCGGCGGCGCATGCGCTCGGGCAGCTGACGGCCCAGCTCGACCCGCACGCACCTGTGCTCGTCGTCGGGCTGGGCAACCGGGCCGTGACGCCCGATGCCATCGGCCCGCTGTGCTGCCAGAACGTACTGGCGACGCGTCACCTCGTCGAACGCTCCCCCGCACAGTTTCGCGCGTTTCGTCCGGTCGCCGTGCTCGCCCCCGGCGTTCTCGGCACGACCGGTGTGGAGAGCAGCGAGGTTGTCCTCGGCGTCATTGACCGCATTCGCCCCGCTCTGGTCATCGCGGTCGATGCACTGGCGGCGCGCCGGCTCAGCCGTCTGATGTGCACCGTCCAGCTGACGGACACCGGCATTGTGCCCGGCTCGGGTGTCGGCAATGCCCGCGCGGCGCTGACAAAAAAGGAGCTGGGCGTTCCGGTGCTTGCGGTCGGCGTTCCGACTGTCGTGGACGGCGCGACGCTTGCCGCCGACATCGCCGAACAGTCGGGCGCATCGTGCGAGGCGCTCGACGACCTGCGCACGCCGGTTCTCGTCACCACGCGCGACGTCGATCAGCAGGTGTCCGATGCCGCCCGCGTCATCGGCTACGGCATCAATTTATTCCTTCATCCGACACTGGACATTGCAGACATCGATCTGTTTCTGTCCTGATGCGCATATCTGTCCGCACTGCTGAATACAATGCCGTACAGGACGAAAAACTGGGAAAGCGGCGGACAAATCTATGGCACCTATGGCACGCAAACGGACACACAAGCGAAAGAAATCGGGATTTCCGCTCTGGAGCATCCCCTGCCTGCTCATGGCGGGCAGTCTGCTCACCATCGACCGGCTGGGCGGCAGCGCAAGGCTGAACGAAGCGCTCAGCCGTCTTGCGGGCAATGCGGACTTTGTGCAGGCCGCGCTGTCCTCGGAGGCCGGCGCGCTGGGCTGGGAATCGGTCACGGCGCATGAGCCCGGCGAGGTCAGCATTTCCGCGGTGGTC
Organism: Clostridiales bacterium UBA7011; assembly: GCA_002449635.1. Taxonomy (GTDB): domain Bacteria; phylum Bacillota; class Clostridia; order Oscillospirales; family Butyricicoccaceae; genus Butyricicoccus_A. Next base: position 3,600 of record DJXF01000095.1, read on the forward strand.
TCCGCGCAGCAGCTGCCCGATCAGCTGACCGAAACGGACGAGGGCAGCGACACGGACGCGCAGACCGCGCTGATGTTTGAAAGCCGGTTCACGCCGCCCGCAAGCGTACAGCAGGCGGCCGATACGACCGAAGCGCCGTCCAAAACCGCCGACGGCGCACCCATCCGGCAGCTGACCATCACCGGGCGGAGCGGCGGCTATCCCGGACGGGACGGCATTTATATCCAAAATGCCTCCGGTCTGTCGTATGACCTGCAGGCGATGCTCGCCGATCCGGTCAAGCTGACAAAAAACGCATCGGCGGATCAGCCGACCGTCATGATTCTGCACACGCACGCGAGCGAGGCCTATGTCGATCAGAAGGGCGGGCGTTCCGAGGACCCCGCGCACAACGTCGTCGCTGTCGGCGACGTGCTGACCGAGGTGCTGCAGCAGCAGGGCATCGGCGTCGTGCACTGCCGCACGATCATCGACTCGCCCAGCTACAATCAGTCGTACAACCGCGCGATGCGCATCATCGACGCGCAGCTCAAAAAAACACCGTCGCTCAAGGTCGTCATCGACCTGCACCGCGATTCCATGATTACCTCCTCCGGCATGGAGTACAAGGTTGTCTCGGAAGTCGACGGGCAGCCCAGCGCACAGATGATGTTCGTCATGGGCACGAATGCCGGCGGTTTGAACCATCCGAACTGGCGGAAAAATCTCAATTTCGCCGTCAACCTGCAAAAACGCATTCTCGCGGACTATCCGACGCTCATGCGCCCGGTCAATCTGCGCAAGCAGCGCTTCAACGAACAGGCCACACCCGGCAGCATGATTCTCGAATGCGGCACGAGCGCAAACACGATGCAGGAGGCACAGACGGCAATCCGCGCGTTCGGCAAAAAGCTGGCGGAGGCGCTCGCCTGAGCCCTCCGCCTTTCACGGAGGGTTTTTTCCCATGAACCTGTCAGACCTGTATTTTACCACCAATCTGGACGACAACATCGCGCGCATGCAGAATTTTTTCGCGCACGACAACACCTTTATCTGCCGCGTGGTACAGGGCAGCGGCTCACCCGCCCTGCGCGCGGCTCTGTTCTTTTTTGACGGCATGGTCAACAGCGCGTCGATCAACGAAAGCCTGATTCGGCCCATCAGCCTGTGGCGCGGCGCGCCGATGCCGATGGAGGCGGTGATCGAAGAGGTGCTGCAAATCGACGACTGTCCGTTTGACCCGGGCATGGACGAGCTGCTGTCCGCCTTTCTCTACGGCGACACCGTCGTCCTGGTCGACGGCGACAGCCGTCCCGCCGTCGTCAACACCAAAGGCTTTCCGCACCGCGGTCCGGACGAGCCGGACAACGAAAAGGTGCTGCGCGGTCCGCGCGAGGGCTTTACCGAAGCCTTTATGACCAACCTCGCCCTCATCCGGCGCCGCCTGCGCACGCCGCAGCTGCGCTTTGAATTTACCGAGCTCGGGACGGTATCGCACACGACCGTCAGCCTGTGCTATCTGGACGACATCGTCGACCGCACCGTTCTGCACGAGGTGCAGCGCCGGCTCAAAGGCGTGCGGCTCGACGCGGTGCTCGACGCGAACTATCTCAATGAAATCATCCGCGACAACCGCAGCTCCCCGTTTCCCACCGCCGGCTTTACCGAGCGGCCGGACATTGTCGCCGCCAAGCTGCTGGAGGGCCGCATCGCGCTCGTCGTCGACGGCACGCCCGTCGTGCTCACCGTGCCGCACGTACTGCAGGAGACCATTCAGACCAACGACGATTACTATATCTCCTATCTGTACGCGAACCTGACGCGGTGGCTGCGCGTGCTCGGCTTTGTGCTGACGCTGACGCTGCCGGCTGTCTATGTCGCGCTTCTGACGTGGCATCAGGAGATGATTCCGACCCGTCTGCTGTTTTCCATTGCGGCCTCCCGCCAGGGCGTGCCGTTTCCCACCTTCACCGAAGCGGCCGGGACGCTGCTCGTCTTTGAAATTCTCAAGGAGGCAGGTGCGCGCACGCCCGACACCATCGGACAGGCGCTGTCCATTGTCGGCGGACTCGTGCTCGGACAGGCCGCTGTCGAGGCGCGCTTTGTCTCCGCGCCCATGGTCATCGTCATCGCTTTTTCCGGCGTAACCGCGCTTATCGTCCCGAAGCTGCGCACAGCGACGCTGGTGTACCGCTTTTTCCTGCTGGTATGCGCCGCCGTGCTCGGTCTGTACGGCGTGCTGCTCGGTCTGGGCCTGATTCTGGCGCATGTGTGCCACCTGACCTCGTTCGGCGTGCCGTATCTCGTCAACATTCTCTCCGCGGAAAAGCACAGCCACAACGATGTGGTGCTGCGCTTCCCGTGGTTTGCCATGAAGCCCGACCGGCGCTTTCTCGCCGGAGGTGACCGGTGAAGCGCGTGTGCGCCGCGCTGCTGTGCCTGCCGCTCTGTCTGTCGCTGTGCAGCTGCCGCTGGCACGACGCGGGCGATCTCTCCGCCGTCACGGCGGGCGCTGTGTCCCGCACCGAAACGGGCTACGCGCTGACCGCTGAGCTCGCGCTTCCGGATGCGGACCGCAACGTGCCCGATTCCAAGACGGTCACCGGAACCGCCGGCAGTCTGGCACAGGCGATTGATGCGGCGGGTGCGGGGCGCGACGCACAGCTGTACTGGAGTCACGCGCGCATTCTGCTGCTGGATGCGTCCATGCTGCGCGGCGGACTGCGCGAGCCGGTGGGCGCGCTCAATCGTTCGAGCGAAATCCGTCCTTCCGTGCGTCTGTGCGCCGCTTCGGGGACAAAGGCGGACAAGCTGTTTGAGTGTGAGTCGATACACGGCGATCCCCCCGGCTTTGCGCTCGGCGACAGTCTGGAGCTTGCCGTGCGGGAATCACGCGTGCCCGATATGCCGCTCTTCCGCGTGCTCGACCGCATCGAGAGCGAGGGCATCGACCCCGTCCTCCCGTCCGTCGCCGAGGAGAACGGACAGGCTGTGCTGCGCGGCGCGGCGCTGATTTCCGGCGACCGGCTTTGCGGCCGGCTGAACGAGGAGCAGAGTGCGGCGCTTTCTCTGCTGCTGCACGCAGGGGAAACCGGCGTGCTTTATGACGGCGGCGCACGGCGTCAGCTGACCCGTTTGCGCACGGAAATTGACGCGGAAATGAACAATCACACGCCGGTTTTCACCGTCACGCTGCGGGCGGATGCCGCCTGTGAGAGCGACGGGCAGGCCAGGCGGACGGCAGAGGTTTTGCAGCAGCGGTGTCTGGATGTCATTCAGATTTTGCAGCGCACCGGCTGTGATGCGCTCGGATTCGGACGGATGTGGATGCAAAAGGATGCCGCAGGCTGTCAGGCAAATGCCGATGCGTGGCGCAGCGCACCGGTGACGATGCGCACGGAAATACACTGCACGCCCAGCGCGGAAGGAGGAAGCCGATGAGTCACACAAATGCCAGGCAGGCAGCGTGTCTGCTGCTCGTCGTATTGAGCGGCTGGTCGCTGACGATGTCCGCCGCAGACGGGCGGGACGGCTGGATTGCCCTGCTGTTCGCCTGTGCCGCGTCATTGCCGCTCACGGTGCTGTTCTGCCTGCCCGCCGAACGGACACCGCAGCTGTCGTGGTTTGATTTGCCCGCGGCGGCATTCGGCCGCCCGCTCGGAACACTGTTTCTCGCCGCGCTGACCGCGCTGTCCTTCTGGTCGCTGTGTGTGGCTGTGCTGGGCGGTGTGAGCTTTCTGCGCACGGTTTCGGGCGGACAGTGGGCGGTCTGGCTGCTCGCGGCCGCCGTTCTGCTGTGTGCGGCAGCCGCCGCGCGGGGCGGAATTCTGCGGCTTGTTCTGTGGACAGAGCCGGTCATCTGGGTTGTGGCGCTCGCGCTCGCCGTCTCCGTCCTGCTCAGCTTCCGCCAGCTCGACTGGCAGCAGCTTCTGCCCATGCCGGCTGCCGGCTGGCGCGCCCTTTCTGCGCGCGCGGTTTTGCTGCTGTCCGTGCCGTTCGGGGAGGTGTTCTATGCCGCGGCGCTGCTCGCCGGAACGGGAACGCAGATCCGCACCGGTCTGCTGCGCGGCTGTGTGCTCGCAGGCGTGCTGCTTTGCCTGCTGTATGTGCGCAATATCTGTCTGCTCGGCGAGGCGGGCGCGCAGGCGGTGCTGTTCCCGTCGTATACCGCCGCAAGTGTGCTCAAATTCGGCGAGTCCTTTCAGCGCAGCGAGGTGCTGATTTCCGGCAGCCTGATCGTGTGCACGGTGGCCCGGGCAGCATTGCTGCTCAACTTTTTCGGCTGCGGCATGCAGGCTGTCACCGGACGCTTCTCCGTACAGCAGGGCGTGGGGCTCGGCGCCATTGCCGCCGCGGTTGTCTGCACGCTGTCCGCAGGCAGCAGCCGCGCTTTTTCGGAGGGTCTGCGGCTGTATCAGCAGGCGTTTCTGCCCCTCGTGCTCGTCGCGGGACTTCTGCTGCTTCTCGGCACGCGGCAAAACAAAAGCAGTTCCGAATAGCTCCGGAACTGCGCAGGTTATGTCTCTCTTTTGATACGCCGGCGGGCCGCATCCCGCCGCATTAGTTTTCTGTGGTCTTGGGCTGCGGCGACCGGCTGCTGATGATGATGGCAGCCAGGACAATCGCGCTTCCGATCAGCATGCGCATTTCCAGCCGCTCCCTGAGAAGCAGCACGCCAAATACGACGCCGAATACCGCTTCTGTCGCAAAGACCAGCGATGCATGGGAGGAATCAATGTATTTCAGCCCCACATTCTGACAGACGACGGAAATGCCCGACGCGGCAACGCCGAGGAACACGACCGCCAGCCAGCCGGAGATTCCCAGCTGTAAGGTAAACGGCTCGGTGCACAGCGCCGCAACGGTGTTGAGCACGGTGCACACGATCATCTGAATCCATGTCAGAAGCATCACATCGCAGCCCTCTGCTGCCCGTTCCGTGACCACATAGCTGACCGCACAGGCCGCCCCGCTGAGCAGCGACAGGATTTCTCCCCGTCCCATGCCCAGCCCTTCATTCAGGGCAATCAGTCCGACGCCGAACAGCGACAGAACGCCGCCCAGAAACTGCAGCGCGGTGGGACGCTTTCGAAAAACCGCCCACACCACAAACGGTGTCATCACCACATACGTCGCCGTCAGAAACGCGCTCCGTCCGGCGGTGGTGTACAGCATGCCGACCGTCTGAAACCACTGAATCAGATACAGCAGCACGCCGAGCACCACGCCGGCCCAAAGCACGCGCCGGTTCATCGTGTGGATATTCTTCCTGACCAGAACGGTCAGAAACAGCGCCGCCAGTGCAAAACGAAATGCCAGCAGCCAGTTCGGGCCTATGGTATCCAGTGATCCTTTCGTCACGGCAAAGCTCGCGCCCCAGATCAGCGGCGCGAGAAACAGCAATCCTTCCGCTTTCCATCTGCTCATACAATCTTTTTCCTTTACTTCGTTCTTTTTTCTGTACACAATCACGCATGGTTCCGGTCATAAAAAAAGCAGAAAGGTGTCTGCTGCGCCTTTCTGCTTTTCGCTGCGTGTCTCCGCGGATTACTTCACTGAGAGGACCTGATCGCGTCCGGGGCCCACGCCGAGCAGGCGAACCGGGCACTCGATGATCTTCTCCAGCGCCTTGATATAGCTGCGGACGTTCTCCGGCAGCTCGTCAAAGCTCTTGCATCCGGTGATGTCCTCGGTAAAGCCGTCAAACTCCTCATAGATCGGCTTGCAGTCCTCCAGATCGGCAAAATTTGCCGGGAAGTCGGTGATGCGCTCGCCCTTGAAATCGTAGGCGACACAGACCTTCAGCTTCGGCAGGCCGCACAGCGGGTCAATCTTGTTGATGACCATCTCCGTCAGGCCGTTGACGCGAACCGCATAGCGCGCGATGACCGCGTCAAACCAGCCGGTGCGGCGCGGACGTCCGGTGACGGTGCCGAATTCGCCGCCGGCATTGCGGATATAATCGCCCGTCTCGTCGAACAGCTCGGTCGGGAACGGACCCTTGCCCACACGGGTGGTATAGCTCTTGCAGATGCCGACAATCTCGTCAATCGCAGTCGGGCCGACGCCGGAGCCGATGCAGCAGCCGCCGGAAACCGGATGCGACGAGGTGACATACGGATAGGTGCCCATGTCGAGGTCGAGCAGCGTGCCCTGTGCGCCCTCAAACAGCACTTCCTTGCCTTCCTTGATGGCCTGATAGGTCAGAACCGAGGTGTCGCGCACATGGCTGCGCAGGCGGTCGGCATATTCCCTGTATTCCTCGAGCACTGCCTCAATGTCAATCGGCTCGCCGCCGTAGACACCGGTAATCACTTTATTTTTGCGCGCGCAGGCCTCACGCATGGCCGTTTCAAAGCGTGCGGGATCGACAAAATCGTGCATGCGGACGCCGATGCGCTCCGACTTGTCCATATAGGTCGGGCCGATGCCCTTCTTTGTTGTGCCGATGTCGTCTCCGCCGCGTGCCTTTTCACTCAGCGCGTCCAGCTCAAGATGCCACGGCAGAATGCAGTGTGCACGCGCGTCGATATACAGCTTATCGGTGGAAATCCCGCGCTCGTTCAGTCCGTCCATTTCTCCGAGAATGGATTTCGGATTGACGACGACGCCCGGTCCGATGATATTGATGCAGTCCGGATACAGGATACCAGACGGGATGAGCTGCAATTTATAGGATTTATCTCCGACAACAACCGTATGTCCCGCGTTGTTGCCGCCCTGGGAACGCACGACAACGTCAGCCTGCGAAGCAAAGATGTCGATATATTTGCCCTTTCCTTCGTCGCCCCACTGTGCGCCCAGTACAATTTTGCCCGGCATAGATAATTGCCCCTTTCCAATGATTTCAGGGCAAAACCTGCCCTGTTCAATACTTGACCGCTTCATTATAACATTTTTGTCGTTTTAACACAATAATAAAACGTGAGAAAGCGCAAAACAACCCGCAGCTTTCTCCCGCCCGCTGCCTGCGCCCTCCGGCCCGCCGATTCGGATTTCCGTTTTTTGCAGTGCGACGGCGCGCCGGAAACCGCTGTTTTTTCCCGAACCGCCGCACCTTTCTGTGCACAATCCGTCCTCAAATACGGTTTTTCTTGCGGCATGTCCGATTGCGCGGTACAATAACAGCGTACTCTACGCCCGTCCGGGAGGTTTTTTTCATGTCAACCGTACTCTTTAAGGCACTGGCCTTCGTGCTGATGATTTCGCTCGGCTATCTGATGAAAACGCGGGGCATTTTGCAGCAGGAGGACAGTCAGGTGCTGATGAAAATTATCATCAACATCACCATGCCGGCGGCGCTGATCTCCGGCTTCCGCACCTTTTCCGTCGATTTTTCCCTGCTGTTTGCCGTCGCCATCGGCTTCGGCTTCAATCTGCTGCTGCTCGCCGCAGGCTGGATCTTTTCTGCCGGCAGGGACGGCAGCACGCGCGCGCTGTATCTGCTCAACGTGCCGACCTACAACATCGGCAACTTTGTTCTTCCGTTTGTTCAGGGCTTCCTGCCCTCTTCCGCGGTGCTGTGTCTGTGCATGTTCGACGCGGGCAACAATCCGTTCGGCGCGGGCATTACCTACTCCGCCGCCTGCTCGGTTTCCGGCGGCAGCGGACGGCTGTCCCTGCGCGATATCGTCCGCAGGCTGTTCCATTCCCCGCCGTTTCTGGCCTATTTCATCATGCTGCTTTTGTATCTGCCGGGCATCCGCCTGCCGGACGCCTTTTTCGACCTGTGCGGTCTGTTCGGGCAGGGCAATGCCTTTCTCGCTATGTTCACGCTCGGCCTGATCTTTGAGTGGCATCTCACCCGCGAGGACATCGGGGAGGTCGGCCGCATTCTCGCGGTGCGCTACGGTCTGTGCCTGCTCGCGGCGGCGGCCGTGTTTGTGCTCACGCCATTTGACCTTGTGACCCGGCAGACGCTGTGCCTGTGCCTGATCGGTCCGATCACAACGCTCGCCATCCCGTTCGGTCTCTCCTGCGGCTGCCGGCAGTCCCGCATCGCCGCACTCAGCTCGGTGAGCATGGCGCTCAGCTTTGTTCTTTCCCTCGCTCTGCTCATCGCGTGGGCATAACGGTTTCTTGTGTAAAAAAAAGCGGCCCGATCCATGCGGATCGGGCCATTTCATTGATTGTTTGTCAGTTCAGCATTTCCGGCATCTCCGGCTGTGCATCTTTTCCGCACAGCGCATCGAAGTAATGCACAAATGCGATATTTACATACGCACTTACATAAATCAGGCCGATGCCCAGCGTGACAAGGCCGAGCAGATACCACAGGATGAAGCTCCAGTCGAACACCAGCAGCTCCCAGTTGTGATGTTTGAAAATCGGTGCACAGGAACGTGTTGCCGCCCATACACTCGCATCCGGCGTGTCAATCATGCAGATATACGCGCCGTCATAACGGCGTACCTTTACCGCAGCGAGCAGGCCGAGTGCAAGGATCGCCGCAGCGATCACCACAATGAGTATCGCGCTCAATGCCACCATGACGCCCTGCGAAATCAGAACGCCCAGCGCAATCATCGCCACGGTGCCGACGCCGGCGGCAACGCCCGCCAGGATCATCCAGCCGAGCGAACGAATCAGAATGCACAGCATAATTTTAATGGAGGTCAGATACTTTTTTCCGCTTGCAAAACAGGAAAATACCATCGCCGGCGAGGATTCCTGTCCGCGTGCGCGGGCGACAAAATAGTGCATGATGCCGAACTGAAGCGGCGAGGCAATCAGGATGCAGGCGATCAGGTAAACAGCGAGACCGCCGTAGACCCTGCTGAGCATTTCGACCGTGAAGCTGCCCGCTGTGAGATCATCCATCACGCCCTTGGTGGAGATTTCATAAATCTCCGCGATCAGCAGAACCGGCAGCATATACAGAATGACGGCGCCCATCGTCGGCCAGAATTTCTGCCGGATATCCGCGCGCGCCTGCGCCTTGTACCGGCGGCGCGCCTCTGCGTCATACATCATAAAGAACAATCCCCTTTCTATCTTCCGAGGCTGACTTCGAATGTTGTGCCAATTATAACACAGCGGCAAACGGAATACAATTACAGGCACATTACAGTTTCGCCGCAGAAAAATTCCCTGATACCGCAGGGATATCAGGGAACATGCAGAGCGATTTTGCTTACTTGGTTTCCTCAGCAGTCTTTGCCTTGGTTCTGCGGGTGCGCTTCGGCTTGTCCGCAGTGTCGGCCGCAGCAGCGGTCTTCTTCTTCGCCGCAGTCGTCTTCTTGCGGGTCGCGGTCTTCTTTGCAGTGGAAGCTGCCTTTCTGCGTGTTGTTTTCTTTGCCGGTGCAGCTTCTTCCGCCTTCGGTGCTTCTTCAACAGCCGGAGCTGCCTTTTCCTCCGCCTTCGGTGCTTCCTCAACAGCCGGAGCTGCCTTTTCCTCTGCCTTCGGCGCTTCTTCAGCAGCCGGAGCGGCAGCAGCCTGCTTTGCCTCTGTTACAATCCAGCTCTGGTTGTCGCCGCTGACGTCGTCCCAGATCTGCAGGCGTGCACCCGCTGCCTCTGCGTCCATGCCGACAATGTCAACACACTTTGCGGACTTTGCGGACATAATGGCAACTGCGCCGGGCTTCTTCTCCTCGAAGAACCACATCTGGCTGTCGCCGTCAACGAAGTCCCACTGATGCAGCTGGGCACCGTTGACAGAACCCATGCTGATGATGTCGAGCGCCTTGCCCGAGTTCTTGTTGATGAGCTTGTAGTACTGGCCGTCAATGTGATGGATTGCCCACAGCTGATTATCTGCGCCGGTGGCATCCGCCAGGCAGACAGCCGCGCCGTTTTCAGCGCTGGCGCCTTCGACCTCGATAACCTTGCCGCTGACCTTGGCCGCAATGGTGTACCATGCGGTTTCATCAAATGTCTGCTTCATGATTACACTCCTTGTCTTACAGCGGAAAGCCGGTGTTTTGTCTGTTTTCCGCTATCAAATAATACGCTTTTTTCACGGTTCTCATTATAGCACAGCACGCCCGCACGTTCAACATTTTTGGCGTAAAAAGTGCGGCAATCCGGTGCGTTTTTCGCTTATTTCGTGAAATTTGATGGGTTTATTGTGCTGATTCGTTTGATTCTTTGGTGGTTTTTTCTGTCGAACCGAAACAGAAAAAGATTCCTCCTTCGTCACCGTGTCCGTTAACCGGATGCGGGTTCTTTTCACTTTTGTAAAATTGTGTTATAATATGCTGGCAGAAATGATACATCCGCCGCCCGCCGGAAACACGCAGGTCCGGCCTTCGGCAGCGGGAAAGGGCGGGCTTTTTATGACAACTTCTACCATTTACACCATTGAACGCGAGTTCGGCTCCGGCGGACACATCGTCGGCGAAAAGCTCGCAGAGCTGCTGAACATTCCGTTTTACGACTCTCAGATTGTCGATCTGGCGGCAAAAAACGCGGGGGTCAGCCGCAAAATTTTCGAGGGCTTTGATGAGAAGCCCACCAACAGCTTTCTCTATTCGCTTGTCATGGGCAGCTACACAGCCGCCGGTCCTCTCGCGCAGTCCACTGATCTCAACATGAGTGATAAGCTGTTTGTCGAGGAGGCCAAGATCATCCGCGAGGCGGCGGACAAAGGCCCCTGTGTGATCGTCGGCCGCTGCGGCAGCTATGTCCTGCGCGAGCGCCGCGATGTCGTGCGCATCTTCTGCACCGCAGACATCGAGTTTCGCGTACATCACGCCGTGCACGACCTCGGTATGCCCGAAAAGCGCATTGAGGACGCTGTGCTCAAACGCGACAAAAAGCGCGCAAGCTATTTCAATTACTACACCGGCAAGCGCTGGAGCGATGCCTCCAGCTATGACCTGTGTGTTTCAACCAGCGCTGCCGGCATTGACGGCGCTGTGGAAACCGTGCTCGCCTTTGGCGAGCTGATGGAGCGCCTGCGTCAGAATCCGCGGTAAGACATCCCCCGGAGCAGCCCCCTGCCGCCGCATCCGCGGCGGCAGTTTTTTTGCGCAAAACGGGCAGATTGCGGCAAAAAGCAGCGGTTCCCGCCGCCGTTTCTTATCTAACCTGCATCTATTTTTTTGTCTCCCTCTGTGGTATACTTTCTTTTACTGTTGTATCCCGTGCACAGCTGTGCAACCGGAAAGGAGCGATTGTTGTGCTTGCATTACTGACCGGCTGTCTGGAAGTGTGGACCGACTGCATTGCGGACATGATTAAGACACTGCCGATCTTATTTCTCGTATATCTCGCCATCGGCTGGATGGAAACGCGGATGGACACCGTGACACGCATTGTCACCAGCACCGAGCCGGCCGGCCCGCTGATCGGCGCACTGGTCGGCGCCATTCCGCAGTGCGGCTTTTCCGTCGGCTGTTCGGCGCTGTACTGCCGCGGCTTTCTTCCGCCCGCGACACTGATTGCGGTTTATCTGTCCACCTCAGACGAGGCAATCCCGGTCCTGCTCGCAGGCGGAGGGGACTGGAAAACCGTCCTGACCCTCATCGGCGTCAAGCTCATCATCGCCGTCGCCGCCGGTTATCTGTTCTATTTCACCCTGTTCCGAAAGCAGTGGAATCCGGACGAGCTGCCGGATGACGAAATCGATCTGGATGAGGTGGGCGCAGGCTGCTCCTGCTGCAGCGGACAGACGCTGCTCTCCGCGGCGCTCTCGCGCACGGCAAGCACCACCGTCTTTCTGCTCGCGGCGATGCTCATCCTCAACACGCTGGTTTTCCTCATCGGTGAGGACACCATTTCCGCGCTGCTGCTCGGCGGCACCGTTTTCCAGCCGGTGCTGTGTGCACTCATCGGTCTGTTCCCCGGCTGCGCGGTCTCCGTGCTGCTGACAGAGCTTCTCATGGCCGGCTCCATCAGCTTCGGCAGCGCTGTCGCCGGTCTTTCCGCCGGAGCGGGCTTCGGCTTTGTCCTGCTCGTGCGCGAATCGCCGCGCCGTGCCGATGCCGTAAAAATCATCGCCTGCACCTATGCCGCCGCCGTCGCCGCCGGCATCCTGATCGACCTGTTTTTATAACGCAATCCACTTCCGCAGGGCGGAGCCGCGTGCTCCCGCCCTGTTTTTTTGTGCCCCGCCTGTCATGCCGCCGCGCCCGTCCGCATAATCTGGGACAAAGGAGGGATGTCTATGACCGGAAGCGGCGGGCTGAGCGCAGGTGAGGTGCGCCTGTCGCGGCAGCAGCACGGCTCGAACAGTCTGGAAAAGCAGGAAGGCAGCGGACTGCTGGCGCGCGTGCTCGCGGGATTCGGTGACCCGATTATCCGCATTCTTCTCATCGCGCTGGCAATCAATCTGTGCTTTCTGCTGCGCGGTGCGCCCTGGTTTGAAACGGCAGGCATTGCCGCCGCAGTCTTTCTCGCCACCTTTGTCTCTGCCCTTTCGGAGTACGGCAGTGATGCGGCCTTTCGCCGGATGCAGGCGGAGGCTGCCGCGGTGACCTGCCGCGTGCGGCGCGGCGGTATGCTGTGCACCGTGCCCGCAGATGACATCGTATGCGGGGATCTGGTGCTGCTGCAGGCGGGAGAGCGCGTGCCGGCGGACGGTTTCCTGCGCGAAGGCGCGCTCGATGTCGATCAGTCTGCGCTGACCGGCGAGAGCCGGGAAATTGCCGTCCGTCCGCAGCCGGAGCCCCCGGACAGCGCCCAGCTTTTGCGCGGCAGCGCGGTGCTCTCGGGCGAGGGCATGATGGAGGTGACCGCGGTCGGCAGCCGCACGCTGTACGGCGGTATGGCGCAGCAGATGCAGGAGGACACGCGGGAAAGTCCGCTGCATGTGCGTCTGGATGCGCTCGCAGGCACGATCAGCCGTCTGGGCATGGCGGCCGCGGTGCTCGTCGCGGCATCCGACCTGTTCCTGTCGCTGTTTGTACAGGGCGGATTGTCCGAGGGCGCTGCCGCCATATTGCAGCACATTCTGCACGCCGTGACGCTCGCCGTCACCGTGCTCGTTGTCGCTGTGCCCGAAGGACTTCCGATGATGATTACGGTCGTCCTCTCGTCCAATATGGTGCGCATGATGCGCGACCATGTGCTGGTGCGCCGGCTGACCGGCATCGAGACGGCGGGCAGCATGAACATCCTGTTCACAGACAAAACAGGCACGCTGACCTGCGGACGTATGACGGCGGAACTGGTATTTGCCGGTGACGGCACACGGTTTGACGGAATGCAGGCGCTGCGCGCGGGTGCGCCCGCACTGTTCCGGCAGGTGTGCGCCGACTGCCGGTGCAACTCCGGCGCGGCCGTTTCCGCAGGCACGGTGAGCGGCGGCAACGCAACCGACCGCGCTTTGCTGCAGGCCGTGCTGACGCTGACCGATTCCGAGCCGCAGGAGCAGGCCGGGGATAAGGTTTCATTTGATTCGCGGCGCAAATATGCCGCAGTGCGTCTGCCTGCGCGCGCGCTGACCCTTGTGCGCGGTGCGCCCGAGCTGCTGCTGCCGCGCTGCACGCAGTATCTCGCGCCGGACGGACGGGTACACGCGCTTGGCCGCGAAACGCCGCAGCGCATTTTGCGGGAACAGGCGGCGGAGGGCGGACGCGTGCTCGCCATGGCAGTCACCGACCGCGCCGTGACAGCGGATCACCTGCCTGCCGGGCTGACCCTGACCGCATTGGTCGTGCTGCGCGATCCGGTGCGGCGCGAAACGCCGGACGCGGTATACCGGCTGCTGGGCGCGGGCATTCGCACCGTGATGCTCACCGGCGATCATCCGGACACGGCACGGGCCGTCGCGCGGCGCTGCGGACTGCTGTCGGCACGGGACGCACTGGTCGCAGACAGTGCACAGCTCGCCGCCTGGAGTGACGCGGAGCTGAGCCGCCGGCTGCCTCAGCTGGCCGTTGTCGCGCGTGCCATGCCGTCCGACAAGGTGCGGCTTGTGCAGGCCGCACAGCGCGCCGGTCTGGTCGCGGGAATGACCGGCGACGGCGTCAACGATG
>DJXF01000043.1 GCA_002449635.1 Clostridiales bacterium UBA7011
GCACCTGTGTCAACATAAACAAAGCCGAGACGGCCGGCCGCAGCACGCGCAATCGTGCTCTTGCCCGCACCCGACGGGCCGTCTATTGCAACTGCAATCGTTTTCATTTGGTTTCCCCTTCTGTATGTTCTATGGATTGTGCGGCATTCCAACCCGCCAGATAGCCGGTTGACCACGCACACTGCAAATTAAATCCGCCCGTATAGCCGTCAACATCGATGATTTCTCCCGCAAAAAACAGACCGGGAACTTTTTTTGACGCCATCGTTTTCGGCACAATTTCACGCACCGACACACCGCCCGAGGTGACAATGGCTTCCTCAACGGGCCGCGGCGCGGAGATATCCAATTCAAAGTGCTTGCACACGCGCACAAGGGAACGGCGCTGTTTTTTTGTGATTTCATGCACCTTCTGATGCGCATCAATCCCGGACCGTTCGACGACAATCGGAATCAGCTTGCGCGGAAGGAGCCTGCCGAGCGAATTGTGAAAATCCGCATTCAGCTGCTGCGAAAAATCGGACAGAATGCGCTTGTCCAGTGTCGCCTCGTCGAGCGCGGGCTTGAGGTCAATTTCCGCGCGATAGGCCGCCCGATCCCATGCGCGCATGTGCGACGACGCACTGAGCACCAGCGGACCGGAAATGCCGAAATGGGTAAACAGCATTTCGCCAAATCCTTCATGCAGCTTTTTGTTGTTTTCAAAAATCGTCAGTCTGACATTTTTGAGTGAAAGGCCCTGCAGCCGCGGGCAGGTTTTTCCGGTGCATTCCAGCGGCACCAGCGAGGCGCGCAGCGGTGTGACTGTATGGCCGAGCTGCTGCGCCCACAGATAGCCGTCACCGGTCGAGCCGGTCAGCGGATAGGATTTTCCGCCCGTCGCAGCAATGACGCAGTCCGCGCGCCGCATTCGTCCGTCCGCAACCACGCCGCAGACTGCACCGTCTGTTCCGGTGCAGATTTCGGTGACGGCCGCCTGAATGATGGTCACGCCGCACCGGCGCACCCAGTGATACAGCGCGTCGACAACATCGCGCGCGCGGTCGGACACCGGAAAGACGCGGCTGCCGCGTTCGGTCTTGAGCGGAACGCCCAGCTGTTCAAAAAACGCCATCGTGTCCGCGACGGAAAATGCGCCGAGCGCACTGTATAAAAACCGCGGGTTTTGCGGAATGTTGCTGAGAAAGGTCTGTGTGTCACAGTTGTTCGTGACATTGCAGCGCCCCTTGCCGGTAATGGCGAGCTTTCGTCCGACCTTTTCATTGCGTTCAAACAGCAGCACCTGTGCGCCCTGCTGTGCGGCTGTTCCCGCCGCCATCAGCCCGGCTGCACCTGCTCCAATCACCGCGACAGTGTGTTTATTCGTTTTCAAGCTTTTCATATACCTGGTATTCGTCCCAAATATCCTCCAGTCGGGCAAAGGTTTCGCCGATCTCCTTCTGTTTGCGCATACCGATTGCGACAATCAGTGCATTGATGACGCTGAGCGGCGCGACAAGCGAATCGACAAACGATGCCATATCGCTCTTGGCGAGCAGCGTATAATCCGCCGTCTGGCTCAGCGGCGACAGACGGCTGTCGGTCACCGCAATGACAGTCGCACCGGATTTTTTCGAATATTCCAGCGCCTTGAGCGTGCGTTTGGAGTAACGCGGGAAGCTGACGCCGAGCACCACATCTCCCTCGCCGACGCGCAGAAGCTGTTCAAAAATCTCACTGACGCTGGTCGTGTGAATCAGCCGCACATTGTCAAACAGCAGATTAAAATAAAAGCCCAGAAAGCCGGACAGTGCCGCGGAAGAACGCACACCGAGAATATAGATCTGTTTTGCGGACAAAATCGCCTCTACCGCCGCGTCAAACGACGCATGATCGATCTCATCGAGCGTCAGGCGGATTTTATCGATGTCCGACGTGAGCACGGTGCGCAGAATGTCCTGACGTCCCATGCGGTCACTCGTGACCTCCATGCGCTGCACCGCCGTCAGCTTGTTGCGAATCATTTCCTGCAATGCCTTCTGCAAATGCGGATATCCGTCATAGCCCAGCTCTGTTGCAAATCGAACAACCGTGGACTCACTGACGCCGACCGTTGCCCCCAGCTTGCTTGCAGTCAGAAAAGCCGCCTTGTCATAATGCTCAATGATATATTTCGCAATCAGACGCTGTCCTTTGGAAAATTTGGACAGATTATTCTGTATTTTGCTCATTAAATCATTCATTTTTGTTTCCTCTTGCCCTCACATATTCGGTTAATCTGTATCCATTTTATTGTATCCGCTGCCGCGGAAAAATGCAAGTCTTTCCGCTTAAAATTGCAGGGCGGATGCAGGATTCCCTTCACCGCAGCTGTACCTGTTTTTTGAGAGCAGCCAGCTCCGCCTGTGTCAGCTCACGCCAGCGCCCGGGACGCAGCGCGGGATCAAGCCGCAGACTGCCGACAGAAATGCGGCACAGGCGCAGCACACGCAGTCCGCACTGTGCGCACATTTTGCGAATCTGCCGATTGCGTCCCTCGTGAATCGTAATATGCAGCAGGAAGGTGTTTTCCCCCTGCCGCTCCTGTACGGCCACGGCAGCCGGACGAATGCGGTAGCCGTCAATTTCCATCGGCTGTGACAGGCGGGAAATGCCGTTCGAGCCGCCGCGCACCGTGACTGCATAGGTCTTATCCACATGGTACCGCGGATGGGTCAGCCGCTCGAGCAGTGTCCCGTCGTTGGTGAGCAGCAGCAAGCCTTCCGAATATTGGTCGAGTCTGCCGACCGGCAGCACACGCACCGGACAGCCGCCCACAAGCTCGGCAACTGTTTTTCGATTTTTTTCATCCGACATGGTTGTCACCGTTCCCGCAGGCTTGTAGAGCATAATGGTATGCTGCGGCTCATGTGCGCCGATGCGCCGCCCGTTTACACGGATATCATCCGTTTCAATGTCCGCACGGTCCCCCGGCCTTGCCGTCACACCGTTGACCGTGACAGCGCCGCTCTCCATCAGCCGTTCTGCCGCCCGCCGCGAGCAAACCCCTGCGCCGGATATAATTTTCTGCAGTCTCTCCTGCACCCCTGTCCCTCCGTTTCCGCTCAAACCTGTCGGTTTCCACCGCAATATCCGTCAGACGTCACGCTGCACGTCTGACGATTCGTTGCCGTACCATGCGCATGCACCGTTCGTCTGCATCGTTTTCCGGAAACGCCCGCAGACGGCACCGCCGGCAAAATAACACAATCTGCTCATAACGCGCTTATTCTTTTTCTCCCGTCCGGTTGACCAGCACAATACCTGCGCATACCAGCACCAGTGACAGCATGGTACGCACGGTGAACACGGTTTCATGCAGCACAAGTCCGGACATCAGCGACCCGAAAACGGGCACGAGGAAATTATACACCGTGACTTTTCCGACCGGATAGCGCTTGAGCAGCCAGGTCCAGATGCTGAATGCCGCGGCAGAGAGAAAGATCAGATATCCGAGCAGCAAAAAAGCCTTCGGCGGGGCCGCGGCAAACCGTCCGCCGCCCAATGCTCCCGCCGCAAGCAGCACTGCACCGCCGAAAAACAGCTGCCAGCCGGTAATCATCATCGGGGATTCTCCCTTTGCCACCAGTTTGCTGACAATCGCGCCGAGCGCAGCCGCCGCCGAGGAAATCAGCATAAAGCCCTCACCTGTCAGCGTCACGCCGCCGCGCAGCGCATCGACCGAGCTGAGCGTAATCATCATGACACCCGCAAAGCCGACGATACAGCCGATTGCTTTCGCCGCAGTCATGCGGTCTTCCGCAAACAGAAAATGGGACAGACCGACCGAAAGAAAGGTCGTCGTAGCGGTAATCACCGAACCCTTGACCCCGGTCGTATGGGACAAGCCGATATAAAAGAACACATATTGCAGCGTTGTCTGAATCAGACCGAGCGCAAGAATGCCTTTCCACAGCGAACGCCGCGGCAGCGTCAGACCGCGGTTTCTCACGGCAGCCACAGCAAGCACCGCCGCACCTGCCAGCATAAACCGCCAGCCCGCAAAAAACAGCTTGCTGAACACATCCTCTCCGATGCCGAACAACGCATACCCCATCTTTACAGCCGGAAAGGCACTGCCCCAGAGCAGGGTGCAAAACAGTGCCGGAATCAAAATACCGCTCATTTTTGTCGTCTTCATGTCAATTACTCCCGTCATTTTTCAGCCTTACCGTTTTTCATGGTACATCATACGGCCGTCAAATACAAGTTTTTGTCACCTGCTTGACGGGAGTTGTCCCAACTGGTACAATAATTTGTAAATATACTGATGTTTTTTTGGCTGATTTGCCACTCTTTTTTCACATTTTGCGCATGATACAGAAACGGAGGAGTTCTATTTATGGATTATCAGGCACTCTATGAGAGCAAACGCACCACCGCCGAGGAAGCGGTCAAGGTGGTCAAAAGCGGAGACTGGCTGGATTACGGCTGGTGCACGGGAATTCCGGTCGCGCTGGACAAGGCCCTTGCGGCGCGCGCGGATGACCTGTATGACGTCAACATTCGCGGCGGCATTCTGCTGTGGCCGCTTGCCATCGCACAGATTCCGGATGCAAACAAGCATTTCTCCTGGAATTCGTGGCACATGAGCGGCATCGAACGCCGCATGATTAACGACGGAATCGGATACTATGCTCCGCTGCGCTATTCCGAGCTGCCGCGCTGGTATCGCGAGAGCATCACACCGCCGGATGTCGTCATGATTCAGGTCGCACCGATGGATCAGCACGGTTATTTTAACTTCGGTCCGAACGCCTCCCACCTCGCCGCCGTCTGCGAAACCGCCAAGGTTGTCATCGTCGAGGTCAACAAAAACATGCCGCGTTGTCTGGGCGGCTTCGAAGAGGGGGTACACGTCAGCAAGGTCGATATGATTGTCGAGGGCGACAATCCCCCCATTGGACAGATGGGCGGCGGCGGTGCTGCCACGGAAGTCGATCAGACGGTTGCCAAACTGATTGTGGAAGAAATCCCGAACGGTGCGTGTCTGCAGCTGGGTATCGGCGGTATGCCGAATGCTGTCGGCTCGCTGATTGCACAGTCCGACCTGAAGGATTTGGGCGTACACACGGAGATGTATGTCGACGGCTTTGTCGATATCGCTGCGGCAGGTAAAATCACATGCAGCAAGAAAAACATCGACAAGGGCCGTCAGGTCTATGCGTTCGGTGCCGGAACGCAGAAAATGTATGACTATATGGACAACAATCCCGCGCTCATGAGTGCGCCGGTCAGCTATACCAACGACGCGCGCACCATCGCGCAGATTGACAACTTTATTTCCATCAACAACGCAGTTGATCTCGATCTGACCGGTCAGATCAATGCAGAGTCGGCAGGTACCAAGCACATCAGCGGCGCGGGCGGACAGCTCGACTTTGTTCTGGGTGCCTATCTGTCCAACGGCGGCAAGAGCTTTATCTGCTGCTCATCCACCTTTACCACCCGCAGCGGTGAGCTGCGCAGCCGCATTGTTCCGACGCTCACTCCCGGTTCGACGGTCACGGATACACGCACCAACACCCATTATCTTGTCACGGAATATGGCAAGGTGTGCCTGAAGGGTCTGTCCACATGGGAGCGCGCAGAGGCAATTATCTCTGTTGCACACCCTCAGTTCCGCGATCAACTGATTGCCGAGGCAGAAAAGCTGAAGATCTGGAGAACCTCCAACCGCAGATAAGTCGTCTGCGCACAGCATTCAAAATATATCGACACCGCCGGTTTCGGCGGTGTCATTTTTTATTCTTCAGATAAAAAACAAAAGGGCTGATCCGCTCTCCTACGGATCAGCCCTTTGCCGATTAGAAAGTACCGTCTCACATGATTTTCTGAACCGATTCGGCTGCAATGCGATGTCCGGATCTGTTTATCCGGAAAAGCAGGCCTTCCGATGCGGAATGAATGTGCCCCGAAGCTGCCGCCTGCAGTCTTTCCCCTTCCCGCAGACAAGCAATAACTCCGACATTCACAGAAAATTGTACTTCATAGCTTCATTATACCAGCACAGATGATATTGTCAATAACATCCGGCATTTTGTACAGCAGTTCCCAAATCTTAACTGTTTATTAACGAGAAACCTCATTGATGCTCGCAGGTTGTACACACAACCGTGCCGGTGCGCAGCGACTGCGGCACATCAATCAGCCGCTGGTTGCGGCTTCCGCGAAAGCGCAGGGACAGATCACGCTCCTCCTGTAAAAACGGCCCGTCTACCAGCACATCGCACTGTTCCAGCAAGGCGTGTATGTCCGGATCGTCCATCCGGAGCAGCTGCTCCCAGGTATAACCGGTATACGCCATGACATGCTTTCCCGCCTGATGCAGCGCGCGCGCGAGCTCTGCCAGCGGCTTTGGCTGACAGAACGGTTCACCGCCGGACAGCGTCACACCCGAAAGCAGCGGGTTTTCCTGCACGCGGGACAGCAGCTCGGAAACAGAAACTTCCTCGCCCCCTGTGAACGAATGGGTCTGCGGATTGTGGCAGCCCGGGCAGTGATGCGGGCAGCCCTGCGTAAAAATGACAAAGCGGATGCCGGGGCCATCGACGATTGACTCATCAATGACTCCGGCAATCCGAAGATTTTGATCTTTCATGTGCGGTTTATGCGCTGTGGCGGATGTCATCGTGCGCGTCGGCATTGCCCGCTACGCTGTGATAGACATCATGCTTGACACGGTCACGCTCTTCCGCACGCTTGGCGTTGTTGAAGCGGTCGAGTGTGCCGACCAGATAACCGGTGATGCGGCGGATGCGTTCAAAGCCTACGCCCTCGCCGACCATTGCTTCACCGTTTTCATTGTATGTGATGTGATTGAGCTGATTCATCTTCAATTCCTCCCTGTTAGATCGATCTCTCTCAACGCAGCGGATTGGGACGGCGATCCCGCTCCTCGTTGGGGTCACCGTGATATCCGATGGTATCGCTGTTGTGATTTTTATAAACACCGAGCTGACGCAGCTTTTCTATGCTGACCGCCTCGCCCTCGCGCCGTCCGCAGCGCGGGCAGACATCGCCGATGATGCCGGTATAGCCGCAGATCGGATCGCGGTCAACCGGATGATTAATCGAACCGTAGCCGATGCCGCACTCCTTCATATAGCGAACAACCGCCTCAAATGCGTCGAGGTTCTGGGTCGGATCGCCGTCGAGCTCGATATAGCTGATATGGCCGCCATTGGTCAGCTCGTGATACGGTGCCTCAATCTGAATCTTCTTGAACGCAGAAATCGGATAATATACCGGTACGTGGAACGAGTTGGTATAATAATCGCGGTCAGTGACGCCCGGAATTACGCCGTATCGTTCGCGGTCAAGCCGGACAAAGCGGCCGGACAGACCCTCCGCCGGTGTTGCAATCACGGTAAAGTTCATGCCGGTTTCACGGCTCTCACGGTTCATGCGCTCGCGCATACGGGTGATAATCGTCAAACCGATCCGCTGTGCCTGCTCGGATTCGCCGTGATGCTTGCCCACAAGTGCCTTGAGACACTCGGCAAGTCCGATAAATCCGACGGTCAGAGAGCCGTGCTTGAGCACCTCGCCCACCTTGTCATCCGGACTGAGCTTGTCGGAATCAATCCATACGCCCTGTCCCATAAGGAACGGATAGTTGCGCACACGCTTCTGGCTCTGAATGCGGAAACGTGCCTTGAGCTGTTCAATGACCAGCTCGATCTTGCTGTCCAGCTCTGCAAAGAACGCCTCCATGTCACCCTCTGCCTTCAGCGCAATACGCGGCAGATTGATCGAGGTAAAGCTGAGGTTGCCTCGTCCGTTGACAATCTCACGCGTCGGGTCATAGACGTTGCCGATGACACGCGTACGGCAGCCCATGTATGCGGCTTCGGTTTCCGGCCGGCCGGGCTTGTAGTACTGTGCGTTAAACGGCGCATCCAGGAACGAGAAGTTCGGGAACAGCCGCTTGGCAGAAACGCGCATAGCCAGACGGAACAGATCATAGTTCGGGTCTTCCGGATTGTAGTTAACCCCTTCCTTGACCTTGAAGATATGAATCGGGAAAATGGAGGTCTCGCCGTTGCCCAGGCCCGCCTCCGTCGCCAGCAGCAGGCTTTTCATAACCAGCCGCGCCTCCGGCGAGGTATCCGTGCCGTAGTTGAGCGATGAGAACGGAATCTGCGCGCCTGCACGCGAATGCATCGTATTGAGGTTGTGCACCAGCGCTTCCATCGCCTGGTACGTCGCACGCTCGGTTTCCCGACGCGCATATTTGAGGGTAAACGCCAGAATGGAATCTGCTGTCTTTTCGTCTGTGCGCTCGAGCAGACGGCTGCGGATGTACTCGGATGCGCCGTTGTCATCTCCCAGTACCGGCTTGCCCGGACACGCTTCAACCAGTGCCTTTGCGGCTTCCAGACCTTCCTCTTCCAGACCGAACACCTCAAGTGCCTTGGCCAGATTGTCGCGGTACTTATGCCAATACGTCTTGCGCACGCCCGGTGCCATGCTGTAGTCAAAGTTCGGCACGCTCTGGCCGCCGTGCTGGTCATTCTGATTGGACTGAATTGCAATGCACGCCAGTGCCGAATAGCTCATGATGTCATTCGGCTCGCGCAGGAAGCCATGTCCGGTGGAAAAACCGCCGTCAAACAGCTTGAGCAGGTCAATCTGCGTGCACGTCGTTGTCAGCGTGTAAAAGTCAAAGTCATGAATGTGAATGTCGCCCTCGCGGTGTGCCTTGGCAATGTGCGGCTCGAGCAGGAACATTTCGTTGAACTGCTTTGCACCCTCCGAGCCATACTTGAGCATGGTGCCCATCGCCGTATCGCCGTCGATGTTGGCGTTCTCGCGCTTGATGTCGTTTTCGATCGCAGACTGGAAGGTCAGATCCTCATAGATCTTCATCAGCCTGGTATTCATCTCTCTCTGACGGGAGCGTTCGTTGCGGTACAGAATATATGCCTTCGCCGTGCGGGCGTGTCCGCTCTCGACGAGGATCTTTTCCACGGCATCCTGTACATACTCTACGGTCGGAGTCGAAGTCGGGCAGTTCGCGTCCACATAATCTGCCACATCCAGCGCCAGACGCATGGACATCTGATAGTCATGTCCGCCGGACGCTTCCGCGGCCTTGTAGATGGCATTTGCTATCTTTGTCACATCGAAGAAAACACATCTGCCGTCTCGCTTTTCAATCTGTTGAATCATCTGCTGCTCCTCTTGTATCCTGTGTGTGATCTCATTCCGTTCTGTGTGTCTGCCACAAAATATGTATGTTTTTCCACATATATACACAATATATTGTGTATGGGGTGAACGGAACTATATTACATTTTAGTACGCGCGACATCAGATGTCAAGGTCGCGGCCGGGGCTTGTGGTGTCCCTAAAATGGCAGGAATGATTCCTGTTTTTATTTTTTGTACCGTTCTTTTGGTCTTCCATCCCCGTCCTCCGGCGGCGGCAGACGGCGCGATGCGGCAGATTTTTCCGCAAAAAGACGGACGGACAAACGCGGAACGCGAATTTCGGCAACATTTTTTCCGCGCTTGCTCCCCGTTTTCCCTCATGTGCATCGTACACGCGGGATCAAAAAAGTAACAGGAAAAAAATTTTTTATTTTGTTGTTCTGCCTTTTCAAGGGCACAAGATATTGTGGTCAGCAGCCGCTTACAGCGCCCAGCAATGGTTGACCGGTCCGCTGCCCCTGCCGAGGTTCAGGCCGTCGCGCAGAGCTCCGGTGAGATATTCCTTTGCCTGCCGCACAGCCTCCGGCATTTCGGCGCCGCCTGCCAGTGCGCATGCGATCGCAGACGAAAGCGTACAGCCTGTGCCGTGTGTGTTTGGATTGTCAATGCGCTCGCCTTCCAGCCAGATTGCCTGACCGTTCCAGATCAGCAGGTCATTCGCGGTCTCAACCAGATGACCTCCCTTGACGAGCACGGCTCCCCTGATATGCTGTGCAATGTCAAATCCGGCCTGCTCCATCTGCCCGCGGTCTGCAATGGATGCACCCCACAGCGCCTCTGCTTCCGGAATATTGGGCGTGATGATATCTGCCAGGGGCAGCAGCTGCGTGCGCAGTGCCTCCATCGCCTCCGGCCGCAGCAGCGCATGTCCCGAGGTTGCATACATGACGGTATCCAGTACAATATTTTTCGCGTGATACTGCTGCAGCTTTTGCGCAATCACATTGATGTTCTCCGCCGAAGAGACCATCCCGATCTTGACAGCATCGGGCATGATATCGGTAAAAATACAATCGAGCTGCTGTCCCAGAAATTCCGCTGTCGATTCCTGTACGCCGTATACGCCGGTCGTATTCTGCGCAGTCAGCGCTGTAATGGCGCTCATCGCATACATGCGGTGCGCTGTGATGGTCTTCAGATCCGCCTGAATGCCTGCGCCGCCGCTGCAGTCCGATCCGGCGATGGTCAATACCTTATACAAAACAAAAGTCCTCCCAATTCACAAGATACTGCTCGCAGAGCGGGCGAATTTCCTCCCGCTCGCTGTCTGCCGAGCTGTCATAGATGCCGACGACGGGAAATCCCGCACGGCTTGCTGTCCGGATACAGTGCAGACTGTCCTCAAACACAACGGTCTCTGCCCGCTGTGTGCCCAGTCTGCGTGCACATACCGCAAAAATATCCGGCTGGTTTTTGCTGGTGTTTAACTCGCCGCAGGTCACAATAAACGAAAAGAAATGAAAAATTCCGAGGCGGTGAAGTGCCAGCTCCACAAGCCTGCGGTCTGTCGCTGTGGCAATGCACATCGGAATGCCGCGCTGCCGCAGCTGCTCCAGCACATCGCGAACACCTGCCTTGAGCGGTGCACGGCTGCGGTAATCCTCTTCAATCATCTCGCTGACCTGCCGGCAGATGGTCTCTTCCGATTCTGTCACACCAAAATCCTGTCGATAAAATACGGCAGCCTCCCGCAGGGTCATCGTTTTTAAGCGAAGGGGCAAATCCTCCGGCACCGATATGCCCCGTTCAATCAGATAGCGCGAGCCGACGGTCTCCCAAAACGGCATGGAGTCGAGCAGCGTGCCGTCCAGATCAAAAATCGCACCGGACAGCTTCATCTGCGCACCATCTCTTCTGCCCGTGCGCGCAGGGCAGCAGTTGCCGCCTGAATATCCTCTGCGGCAAAAATACCCGAGACAATCGCCGCGCC
>DJXF01000034.1 GCA_002449635.1 Clostridiales bacterium UBA7011
CTCCATATTGATTTAAGAAAAAATAAAAATTCCGGTATTTTCATACCGGAACTGGTGGGAGAGGATGGATTCGAACCATCGAAGCTAGCAGCAACAGATTTACAGTCTGCCCCCTTTGGCCACTCGGGAAACCTCCCATATCAAGTTGTAAAGAAACTGGAGCTGGTGGACGGACTCGAACCCCCGACCTGCTGATTACAAATCAGCTGCTCTACCAACTGAGCTACACCAGCGTGCCGTATTTCTTTCGTCCACTGCGTTTTCTCTCAGCGACGTGTAATATAATATCACGCTTGACGCGATCTGTCAACAGTTTTTTCAAACTTTTTTCAAAAAAAACGGACAATCCGTCTTATTTTTTCTTTTTCGTTGTGCCGTCAAATTCCTCAATCGAATCTGACACATGCTGCAGCACATACAGCAGCGATTCCGCGCGCCCGGGATACTCCTCGGGCAGCTTTGCCAGAGACAATGCCGGAAGCTCCGCCTTCTCCTCCTCGAGGCCGAGCGCACCGCCGCCGCCCGCCGCACAGCGTATGCGCAGCTCCGTCAGCTTCATGTACGCATCGCACAGCGCATCAAACCGGTCCTCCGATGTGCGGAACGCCTCTGCGGGATTCGCCTTGTCCGCCGCATACAGATAACGGAACAGCTTGTACTCCGCAGCAGAAAGATAGGTGGTCAGCTGTTCGAGCAGCTGCTGTGAACCGGACTTGGCCGCGACCTCCAGCAGCACAGACGCCGAATCGGCAATCAGCTTTTTGCCGAGCGCCGCCATCTCGCTGTCCCCGTCTTCCGAAGGAACCGCGGCAGGCGCCGCATTGCCCTCGCGGGACAGGCTGCGTCCGAGCAGATAATCGCACGAAACGCCGTAATAATCCGCTGCGCGCACAACAAAGCTGAGACCCGGCTCACGCAAACCATTCTCATAATGGCTGAGCAGTGCCTGAGAGACCTGTAAATCTCCTGCCGCTGTCCGCTGGCTTATTCTCTTTTCGCGGCGCAGCAGCGCCAGGGTGCGGGAAAAGTCACTTGCCATGGTACGTTAGCTCCATCTCTCAAAAGCATGCGCACAGCCATGCCATGCACAGACTGCGCCTATTGTTTATAGTATAGCGGTTTTATAACTATTTGTAAAGTAGTGCACCAAACAATTCTGTCAGTTTCCCCGCTTTTATTTGGAAAACAGCGACATTCTGCCGTAAATTTCTGCAAAAACAAAGACAGCCCCTGCGCCGCAGCGCAGGGGCCTCGAAAATCATTCAGAGAGCAAGTCAGAGATGTGCGGTTCAGCCGCCGTCCCGGTGGAGCATCCAGCCCAGCAGCAGTATGGCCGCTGTCGCCGCAAGCACAATGCCGGCGATGACAGCATAGGACATGCCGACGTGCGTGACATAGATCGCCGCGGGGCCGTCTGCTCGGCCGATAATGCCCACATCAGCCAGCGTCCTGTTCACTGTGTATGCTCACCCTTTCTTCCACATTTTTGTCTTTCTTCGCCGCAGCGCCCAAGAGTGAGCACGAGACTTCGGTTCCATCCTGATACGAAACCGTGACCTGCTCATCGCCGAGCGGGCAGACCGGATCAATGACCCCTGAGAACGTAACGGGAACCAGTTTCGCACACCATTCTTCGATCTCCTCCGGCGTTCTGTAGACCGTCTCGTACATCTCGTCGGATTCCTCATCATAGGAGGTCACCAGAATGGAATGGATCTTCTTCAGGTCGCCGAAGCCGGGTTCTGCGGTCTTTGCGTACCTCTGCAGCAGCTTGAGCGTTTTGGTCTCACTTGCGTACACCGGAATGTCGAATACCTCGCCCATGTTGGGATAAAAATCATTCCAGTCCGGCCGATTGCCCTCGGCAGAGGCCTGCGCCTCCTTCGTCATGACACGCACCATGACAACGGGCGGATGGGCCGCCGCGTATTCCTTCGCAATCGTCTGCGATTCATCATATACCGTCCGGACAATCTCCTTGATTGCCGCGGCATCCTTCAGCTCAGTGTAATCATACTCCTGTGCATCGTGATATCCGGCGGCCATCATATAAGTCAGACGTTCCTTCTGCTTTTCTGCCTGTGCGGCAGCCGTGCGGATTTGTTTATATTCCTTGGAAAAGCGAACAGCAGCGCCGTTCTCCGCCAGCTGTTCCGTGTCATCCGGCAGATAATACGTTCGGCGGAACAGCTTTCCATCCTTCCGCCGCAGTGTGATCTGATACGCGGTATTGCCGCCGAACAGACCGGAGCGGATCTTGCTGCGGTCACCCTTCATCGCCTCCGCGCCGAGCGCGACCGAATCATAAATGGCGTCAACGGCTTCCTCTGACTGGAGCAATGCCGCAGGGCCATCGCTTTCCTCCCGCTCAACGCTTTCCCCCAGCAGAAGCTGCGTCACGGTCCCGCCGGTTGTGACCCCCTGCATGTTAAACGCAGGCGAGCAGTCCCAGCTCTCATTGTCCGCCGTCAGATCCGCTGCGTCCACCTCTGCGCGGTCGGGAATCGTGCTGTTCCAGTGCGTGACATCCGCCGCCATGCAGCCGAGGGCAGCCGCACAGAGCACAGCAAACACCAGCAGGCTCTTCCAACGCCGGAAAATACTGTGGAAATCGAGATCGTATACCACCTCAACCACACACGCCGCGACAAATCCGCCGAGTGCCATGCCGAGGAACATAACCGGCCAGTTCTCGGTGGTCATCTCGAAAATCAGACCGCATGCAATCGCGACAACAGCGACCATATACAGCTTGAGCGGCTGCTCAATGAGCGGAAACGCGATCGAAAGGCCCGCATTTTCGCCCTTGCGGATGCGGCAGAGGATGTAGCTCAGCAGCAGAATGACCGCTGCGGCGATCAGATACACCAGAGCCGGAAATGCGGCCGGTTTCACATTTCCGGCAGGCTGATATGTCACTCCGCTGCCGCGAACGTCCATCAGTTCGCCCAGTCTCATGCTCAGCCGGAACAGGCCCGCAGGAGGCGATGTCCAGTAGGCTGCGCTCAGGCTCGGAACCGCACGTGCCGGATACAGCACATTGAGCAGCGAATGGGCGAAGATCCAGCCGACCATGACGCCGAACTGCAGCCACGCGCACATCAGCAGCGCGACCAGCGTATGTCCGCACAGTACGGCCGCGAGAATACTGACCGCATAGACGAGCAGGAAGCCGATCAGATGCACCGCAACCGACATGCCAAGCAATCGGATATCAATGGCATCCCCGTAGCCGTACACGGCGCATACGACGCAGGAAAGGACAACGCCGATCAGATATGCCGGAACAACTGCCAGCAGTCCGGTCAGAAAGCGAACAGCGAAGATCTGTCCGCGCTTAATCGGCAGCGCATAAAAGAAATCGGTCTGACTGCGCGAATGCAGATAACGGAACAGTCCGATCCCCGCCACAACCGCCAGTGCAATCAGCAGCAGGTCGAGGAAATAGCTCTGATACAGCGTCGATGAAATGCCGGCAAGCACGGTCTCGCGCGCATGTTTGTCGTCGATTTCATCGTAAAAGCGCAGCAGCGTCTGTATCGTCAGAATCATGCCGATGGGCAGAACCGCGAGCATGCTGACAATGGAAAGCGCGAACAGGGCCGCCTGTCTGCGGCAGCAGTTCGTCAGCAGGGTGCGCATCTTAAAGGATGAGCTTTCGCGCGTCATAGCCGTTCACCTCCGTCTCAGCAATAAAGATTTCCTCCAGCGAAAGCGGGAGCAGTTCATAGTACATCGGCGCCGCCGCCCGCACAATCGCCTCTGTCTCCCCGCGCGTGCCGCGCACCGTGATGGTCACCATCCGCCCGCTGCTGTGCTGCGCCATGACATCCAGCTGTGCAAGCAGCGTCTCGGCCGGTGTGTCACCGGGAATGAACTGTATTTTCTGAATGTTCAGCTTCATATCGTCCAGATCGCGGGAGAACAGAATGCCGCCGCGATGCAGCAGACCGATGCAGTCGCAGAAGTCCTCCAGCTCGCGCAGATTGTGCGAAGCGATGACCGGTGTGGCACAGAAATCCGCGACATCGCCCGCGAACAGCGATTTGACCGCCTGCCGCGCAACCGGGTCCAGTCCGTCAAACGTCTCGTCGCAGAACAGATAATCCGCGCCGGACGACGCCGCACAGATCACGGAGACCTGCTTTTTCATGCCTTTCGAAAATGTACGCAGCTTGCGCCGCTCATCCAGCCCGAAATTGCCCATCAGACTGCGGTAGCGGTCCTCATTGAAATGCGGATAAATCGTCTTATAGTAATCCTTCATATCCTGCGGCGTGCTGCCGGAGAAAAAATACTGTTCATCGGAAATCATAAAGCAGCGGCTCTTGATCTCCGGATTTTCAAATACCTTCTGATCGTCTATGGTGACCGTTCCGCTGTCCGGCTTGATAATGCCCGCCAGTATGCGCAGAAAGGTCGATTTGCCTGCGCCGTTGGAACCGATCAGCCCGTAAATCGAGCCGGTACGGATTTCCGCCGTAACGCAATCGAGCGCCGGTGTATTGCCGAAGCTCTTGTGCACTGCCTGTGCTCGAATCATGACTGTTCCACCTCCATCAAAGACTGCAGCAGTGTGTTGCACTGCCCGGGGGACGCGCCGAGCTCGCGCGCCTGCTGTATCAGTTCGGCGATTGCCGCCCGAATTTCATCCAGCTTTGTCTGCCGTATGCTCGAGCAGTCTGCCGAAACGAAGTTTCCCTTTCCGCGGACGGAGTAGATCACACCGCGGTTGAGCAGCTCGGCATATGCCTTTTGTACGGTATTCGGGTTGAGCGAGAGCTCCATTGCCATCTGCCGCACACTCGGCAGCCGCGAATCCGGTTCCAGCACACCGCGCAGCGCAAGCATCTCCATCTGGTCGACCACCTGTTCATACATCGGCCGCGGATCGTGCAGGTCGAGATGTATCATCGCTCTTCCTCCTTTCCAGCAAATGGTACAAGTGTACTATTACCCTTAGTACACTCAGTATATCAATTTCCCTTCCCGAATACAACTACAGACCGGTTACACTTTGCCCATATTTGGTTACAGTTTGCTTTCCGGCATCCGCGTGGTATAATCAGAATACACCAGAAGAAAGGAACACTGCGGCATGGTCAACATTGGAAACGAGTGGGATACACTTCTCGCCGAAGAATTTGAATCGGATTATTATCTTCATCTGCGCGATTTTCTCAAGCAGGAATACCGCACAGCGCACATTTATCCGCCGATGCAGGATATTTTCAACGCACTGAAATACACCTCTTATTCTGACGTGAAAATCGTCATCCTCGGCCAGGACCCGTATCACGGCCCGGGGCAGGCGCACGGCATGTGCTTCTCCGTCCGTCCGGGCGTTCCCATGCCGCCGTCGCTGCAAAATATTTTTCGCGAGCTGCACGATGACATCGGCATTTTTACGCCGCAGTCCGGCTGTCTGGTTCCGTGGGCGCGGGAGGGCGTGCTGCTGCTGAACACGGTGCTGACTGTGCGCGAAGGGCAGCCCAATTCACATAAGGACAAGGGCTGGGAAAAGCTGACCGACCGCATCATCTCCCTGCTCGGCGCGCGCGAACAGCCGATGGTCTTTCTGCTGTGGGGCGCAAACGCGCGCAAAAAAAAGGAGCTGATTACCCAGCCCCGGCATTTGATTCTCGAATGTGCCCATCCGTCTCCGCTTTCCGCACACCGCGGTTTTTTCGGCTGCGGTCACTTCTCGCAGGCCAATCAATTCCTGTACGACCACGGCATTGAGCCGGTGGACTGGAATGTTGTCAACACCAGACCGGAAGGCATCTGACTGCCGCACAGAAAAAAGCGCCGCCTCGGGCCGGTCGTTCCGGCTGACATGAGACAGCGCCTTTTTTCGTATTCAGTCTTCAAAATCGAGCTGGTCAGCAAACCGCTCCTTGAAAATCTCATAGACAGCGGACAGAACATCCTCATCGTCGACTGCGACGTAATTTTCCATCTCGCCATCCGACTCGACAGCGAGAATGAGCGCCTCGCAGTCACCCTCTTCAACGGGCAGCAGAACGACATATTCCGCATCCTCGTACGTGATCGAGTCGATAAACTCATACTCGACCTCATTGCCGTTCTCGTCAATCAGCGTCATGATGCCTTCCTGTTCTTCCATTCTTTCCAGATCGTTATCCATACAACATTCTCCTTTGCGGTTGGACTCAGGCAGACGCCTGTTTTTCCCATTATACCCGTCTCCTGCCGCAGATGCAAGAGCAACTGTGTGCAGTATATCCGCCCCTGTCCCTGATATTTTAACCATTTGTAAACTTTTGTCTTTCCGCCGTTCATTTCGTCGATATTATGATATCATTAGAATACAATAAGACAGACGATAAACAGAAGGGAGGAAGCCTGCATGGACATACGCTGTACGCAAAGCATCTATCCCAGCGCCTGCGCAGGTGCCTCAATTTCTTACTATATTTTGCGGCCGGTCGGTGTGGAGCTGCGCGGCATCGTGCAGATCTGCCACGGCATGTGTGAATATTTCACGCGCTATACCGCGTTTGCAAAATATCTGTGTTCGCTCGGCTATATCGTCTGCGGCAACGACCACCTCGGTCACGGCGCCTCTGTGCCGCCCTCCGGCGCGCTGGGGTTTTTCGGACAGCACAACGGCTGGAATGTGCTCGTAGAGGATGTCGGGAAGCTCACCGAGCTGATGAAGTCCCGCTGGCCCGATCTGCCGTATTTCCTGCTCGGCCATTCGATGGGCTCGATGGTCGCGCGCCTGTACCTCGCCCGCTGTAAGCAGGGCGATCTGGACGGCTGTATTTTGAGCGGCTGTCCCGGGCCGAATGCGGCTGCGGGCTTCGGCGTTCAGCTGGCCGGCTCGGTCATTCGCTCGCACGGACCGATGTACCGCAGCGGTTTGCTCAGCGGCATGGCCTTCCGCCATTACAACGCCCGTATTCCCGACTGTCAGTCCCCGTTTGACTGGCTGACGCGCGACCGCTCTGTCGTCGCCCTCTATCAGTCGGATGCCAAATGCAATTTCATCTTCACCGCCTCGGGCTTCCGCGATTTGTTCCGTCTGGTACAGTACAGCAATCGCCTGAGCTGTGCGCGCAGTGCGCCGCACGATGTGCCCCTGCTGCTCATCGCAGGCGATGCCGATCCCGTGGGCGGCTACGGCTCAGGCGTGCGCAAGGTTGCCGCCACCTACCGCGCGGCAGGCTTCCGCAATCTGGAAGTTATTTTCTACAAGGACTGCCGCCACGAGGTGCTCAACGAAATCAACCGCGAAGAGGTTTACGGCGATATCAGCCGCTGGCTGGAACAGCAGCTGAGCGCGCGCGCCTCACTGCTCCATGCGCAGCAAAGTTAATCCAAAACAAGCCGACAGCCGGACGAGAATGCTTCGTCCGGCTGTTTTTCTGTCTCGGTTCAGCCCTTCAGCCCTCTCGACTGACGGTCCATGTCCTCCACGACGATATCAAAAATCTCTCCGAGCGAGGCGCAGTATTCCAGCACCTTCCACGGCTCATTCGTGTGGAAGTGAATTTTTATCAGTTCCTCATCGCCGACCGCCAGCAGACAGTCGCCCTTAAAATTTTCCAGAAAATAGTCGTTAATGGCGTCCTCATCGAGGTTTGTTCCCTCAATCAGCAGTTGTGTGTCATAGCGAAATTCCGTCTGTTCCATTATGTATGCTCCTCCCCTGAATGATCCATGGCGGAAAGAATTTCCTGCCGCACGCGTTCCGGCAGCTCACGCACCTCCTGCCGGCTCATGCCCGCCGTCGGAATCGGTTTGTGAATGGTCACGCGAACCGTGCCCGGATGGATGCGGCCGCGCTCCTCCAGCAGATGATAGGTTCCTTCGATTGTAATCGGCACGACCGGAACCTTGGCACTTGTGGCAATGCGGAAAGCGCCGCCCTTAAATTCCTTTACCGGACCGCCCTTGCTGCGCGTTCCTTCCGGGAAAATTGTCATGGAATTGCCCGCACGCACGAGCTTTGTGCTGTCCATCAGCGCACGAAGCGCCTGCTTTTCATCCTTCCGGTCGAGGAAGACACATTGCAGCAGATTCATCCATCCATGGATGCCCGGAATCTTTTCCAGCGATTTTTTCGCCATCAGCGGCCGCGGACGGCCTGTCTGTGTCAGCACAATCGGAATGTCAAAATTCCCCTGATGATTGGCGACAAAGACCGCGGTCTCCTGCGGAATGTTCTCCTGTCCGGTCACTTCAATGCGTGCGCCGGCCAGCCGGAGCAGACGCCCCGCCCATCTGGAAACCATGCGTTCAATCCGGTCCTGCACCTGACTGCGCCGGCCTTTTTTCACCTGATGATTGCAGTACAGCCAAACCGGCGAAACAAAAATCAGATAAAAAATAAAATAGAGTGCCCAAATGATCGTCCGAATCATGTTCTTTCCTCCTTCTGCTCCGCAGCCTCCCGAATGGCGGCATACCGTGCCAGCAGCGCGTCCATCTTCACCGCACAATTTGCGGGTGATGTGGATGGCAGCACCTGCGCGGCAACGCCGCACTGCGGAAAACAGTATTTTTGATACAGCGCGCCGGCCTTTTGTCCGGTTGTGAAAATCGCACGGATGGGTGCGGCGCGCAAAATCTTTCGCATATCATTGGCAACCGGATTGCGTATGGACGCATCCGATGCCCCTTCGATGTCACAGCGGTCGAGGACATCCCAAAGCGCGATGTGCCGCCGCGTCAGAAAATCCTTTTGTGCCGCAATATCCCCCACAAGCGACGGCTCATCATACAGGGCCGGCAGCACGCGCCAGAAGCGGTTTTGCGGATGTGCATAATAAAATCCCGCCTCGCGCGATTTCGGCGAGGGCATCGTGCCCAGAACAAGCACGCGGGAATTTCCGTCATACCACGGTCCGAAGGAATGTGTGACCCGCATTTTTATTTCACCTCAAACGATGTTTTATGCCGCATGACCGACTCCATAGCGGCGAGGTCGCGCTCACTGACCACTGTGGCGAGCGTGTCACCTGCCCGCAGGCGCAGCTTGCCGCGCGGAATCAGCTCTTCTTCTCCGCGCGTGACCGAGACCACAAGGCAGCCCGTCGGCAGTCCCAGTGTTTCCAGCGTACAACCGTCCGCCTCACTGCCCTCTTCGACGACCGAGGTGACGATTGACTTGGCGCGCACCTTGCCCTTTGCAAATTTGACCTTGCTGCCTGCCAGCAGCCGTTCGGTCAGGCTCTCATAAACCGGCTTGCTGCCCAGCAGCTCCGCGACGAAATAGGCGAGCAGAGAGGCGGTAGACAGTGACAGCATGTGGGAAAAGCTGCCCGTCATCTCCGAAATCAGCACGATACCGGTCACGGGTGCGCGCACAATCGAAGAAAACAGAGCCGCCATGGCAATAATAATCAGATTGGAGACAAAGCTGCGGTCAAAGCCGAGCCAGTCGACCACAACCGTTCCATACGCTCCGCCGATATAGGCGCCGAGCACCAGCAGCGGGAAGAAAATACCGCCGGGTGCGCCCGAACCGAAGCTGACCATGGAAAACAGAAATTTGGCCAACAGAAGCAGCAGAATGAGGGATAGTCCGAGCCGCTCTCCGGTCAGTCTGACAATCATGCCGTGTCCGCCGCCGAGAACCTCGGGCATGGTAAAACCGAGCACGCCGGCAAACAGAAACGGAATTGCAATGCGCGCTGTCTGCGGAAGAAAGCTCAGCTTCCGATACGCAGTCTGTGAGGCGAGCAGAACGCGGTTGTATATCACGCCGAGCACACCGCACAGCAGCCCGAGCACGACAATATAGAGATAGCCGCCCAGCGGAATCATGCTGTCCACATCGAACGAAAATACCGGCTTCATGCCGAAAATGCTGTTGGCGATATAATCCGCGACGAGGGAGGCCGCCATGCAGGACAGCATGACCATGGCGGAGAAATTTTTGTGTACTTCCTCCAGTGCAAACATAACGCCGGCAAGCGGTGCGTTAAATGCAGCCGAGAGACCGGCGGATGCACCGCAGGTAATCAGAAAATGCTCCTCCAGACGGAAACGTCCGAGCATGCGCGAAACGCCTTTTCCCGTCATACCCCCGAGCTGAATCGACGGACCCTCCCGGCCGAGTGACAGACCGCCGACAATGCACAGGAAGCCGCCCACTATTTTTCCCGCGATGATGCGCCACCACGTCGGGCGGATGTATCCGGAAATTTCCGCTTCCACCTGCGGGATGCCGGAGCCGGAGATCATCGGCTCCCATTTGAGCAGCAGCGTCACCAGCGCCGCGATGCCGATGAGCACAGCAAACCAGCAGGCAATGCGCAGCGGACTGCCCGCACACAGGGACAGAATCTCTTCGCGTATCTCGTCTGCCTTCGCCAGCGCGTAGCGATACAGTGCAGAAACCACACCCGCCGCCACGCCGACCAAAAGTCCTTCAAATACCAACAGCGTGCGCAATGTGTCGTATCGGCTGACCATCTCGCCCGCTCTCATCTGTCCTGTCCGCTTCATACCCTGCTCCCCTGCCTGTTCCTTTTCAAATCGTCTGTTTTTCAGCGCCTTTTTGCCGTCTGTTTCGACAGACACTTTCGCTTTTTATTGTAATCCTTTGTTTCTGCGGAAACAACTGTTTTTTTGCCTCATAATTGCGCAAAAAAACAGTCCGATTTGCATCGGACTGTCCAGATTCCTTTCTTTTTCACACATCCGTCCGCACACAGCGTACGGTCACACGCCTGGAGCCGCGGAAGGTACAGGTGAAGAGCGTCAGATCCCAGCCGCCGGGCTTCTGCATGACCGCAACGGCCGTCGGCTTGAGCGTCTGTATCTCAGCCACCTTGTAGGAATAGACATTCCCTTCCACATCCGTGAACTGTATTGCTGTGCCGATTCGAATGATATTCAGCCGTCCGAAATGCCGGCGGTAATTATGACCCGCTATAATCATATTGCCGGCATAAACCGTACCGGAATAGCGGCACGGTGCCTTCTTCAATTTCGGATAGCTCCATTCACTCATAACCGGCATTTCCAGATCCAGTGCCGGAATTGCCAGCCGGCCGATGTATTTGTTGCCCTCAATCGTAATGGTCGGCATTTCTGCATCCGGGCCGCGCTCAACATTCAGCGCCTCTGACGGCAGCTGCGTTTCCATCTCCGCCAGAACCCGGCCGGATTCCCGATCCGCCCGATTCTCATCCCACAAATTATATCCGGTCAGGACGAGGGCGGCCAGAACCAATACCAGTCCGGCCGCCATGAAAAATCTCCCGCGTTTTTTTCGCATCACGCGTTTTTTCCGCATCGTCAATTCTTCTTGCTTTCTTTCTTCTGACTGCGAACCCAGCCGATCAGGAACAGCAGCATACCGGAAGATGCCAACAGCCCAACCGGCCACCACAGCATACCGGTGTTCGGCAGTCTGGACGACGGTGTCGACGGAGAACTCGGGTTGCTCGGGTTGCTCGGGT
>DJXF01000007.1:0-25752 GCA_002449635.1 Clostridiales bacterium UBA7011
TACCCAAGTGGTGAAGGGGCTCCCCTGCTAAGGGAGTAGGGCGCGAAAGTGTCGCGAGGGTTCAAATCCCTCTTTCTCCGCCATAAATAAGACCGTTGAATCGTTGTGATTCAGCGGTCTTTTTGCAGTTTTTGGCAGGAATGCCTGCCGTGCGGTCAATCGGATACGGCAGCATTCTGCAGTTCTGCGAGATATGCCGATGCCGCTTTGGAGAATACCGGGCAGCGCTTCCATGCGATGCACATGCCGGAGGTCTTTTTCGGAGAGAGCGGCCGAAACACGAGGTCACTGTTTCCGCTGGTGTTGATGATGCGGTCGAGCCCGATGGCAATTCCCAGGTGATCCCGAACCATGATCGACGCATTATACAGAAGGCTGTATGTGGCGGTTATGTTGAGTTCATCCATTGCTTTTCCGGTAAAATCCGTCAGCAGGTCAGAGCGGAGCATCTCATTGCTTACAATCAGCGGCTGCGCACAGATGTCCTCTGCGGT
This sequence comes from Clostridiales bacterium UBA7011, assembly GCA_002449635.1. Taxonomy (GTDB): domain Bacteria; phylum Bacillota; class Clostridia; order Oscillospirales; family Butyricicoccaceae; genus Butyricicoccus_A. The sequence goes on from DJXF01000007.1 coordinate 495, forward strand.
CAACACATCTTTTTCTGCGAGCGGATGATGTTCGGGCAAAAGGATTCCCCACACTTCCTCTGCGGGCAGATGAATCACGCTGTATTTTCGTTCGTCCATTTCCGACAGGGAGACGATGAGCGCGAAGTCAATCAGGCCTTTGTTTAACCGTTCCAATACATCCGCGGTGTTTCCGCTGGAGATGTGAAAATGAACATTCGGATGGGCAAGCTTCAGGCGATAGGCTGCTTCTGTGAGATAATGAACGCTCTCGGCCTCTCCGGCGCCGATGTAAACGTCACCGGAGACCGCGCCGTCAGAACCGGCCAGTTCACTTCTGGTTTTTTCCATCAGGGCAATCATCTCTTCTGCCCGCCTTCGGAAAAACTGTCCGTCCTCCGTCAGGGAAATGCCGCGGCTTTCGCGGATGATGAGCTTCTTCCCCAGCTCTTTTTCCAATTCTTTCATTTGCCTTGACAGGGCAGGCTGGGAGATATGCAGGGAATTTGCGGCGGCTGTGATGCTCTCCTCCCTGGCAATGGCAAGGAACGATTCGAGTACCCGAAGATCCATAGGGAAACCTCCACATCATATTCAAAAAATAAATAACAGGATATGCAATATAAATATTTGTTATCTTTGATTATATCTGATATAGTGGTAACTGTAAACAGGCAGAACAGAAAAGGCGATACAGGAGGACGATTCAGATGGATGCAAAAATGCTGGATGGAAAAGTAGCGATTATTTCCGGCGCGAGCTATGGCATGGGCAAAACGATGGCAGAGCTTTTCTGCGAAGAGGGCGCAAAGGTCGTTCTGACCGCACGCGGCAGGGAAAAGCTGGATGCGGCAGTCAAAGAATTGACCGACAAAGGATATGAGGCAATCGGCATTGTGGCGGACAGTGAGAAGCTCGACGATGTCAAACATGTCATCGACACCGCGGTAAAAACCTATGGCGATCTGGATATCGTCATCAACAATGCGGGAATCGGCGAACAGACGATCATCGACGAGACCACCGATGAGTGGGCGGAGCATGTCTACAATACCAATGTCATGGGTCCGCTCCGTTATATCAGAGAGTCGCTGAAGGTGTTTTTGCCGAAGAACGAGGGATGTATTATCAATATCTCCTCCGTCAACGGAGAGCGTCCGTTCTGCGGAGCGGCGTATACCTCCTCAAAGGGAGCGATTAACACACTGACAAAGAATGTTGCAATGCGGCTGATTGATACCAATATCCGCATCAATGCGGTTGCGCCGGGCGCGACGGTGACACCGGCGCATCTCCAGAACAAAGCAGGCGAGCAGCCGGGCGGCAGCAAAATGCTCGGATACAGCGGACATTATGTCTATTTCCCGGGCCCCGAATGCGATCCGATGGATCAGGCGTATGCCTGCCTGTACCTCGCCTCCAAAATGGGCGTCCATGTCAAGGGACAGGTGCTTCAGGTGTGCAACGGCGCGTTTCTGTAAGAATGCGCCAGCCGGCACAACAGTCCGGATGAGCCGACGGCGTTCACACCCGGGCATAGGAGAAAAACCTGCGATGGAGGGAAAGAGAATGAAAAAATTCCGGATCGGTGCCCTGCTGCTTGGTCTGATGTGCTGTTTGACGGCATGCGGCGCGGCAGCTCCGTCCCCCGCAGATGAGCCGGCCCGTGAGGACAAAGCGCAGGCTCAGACAGAAGAGCCGGCATCCGACCGCACGGAGATGCAGGAGGAACAGATGCTGAAAATAGAGGTCAATGGCCATATACTGTATGCGGCGTTCGAGGACAACTCTTCCGCTGCTGCACTGAAGGAAAAGCTGAAAGACGGCGCCGTGACACTGGAGCTGCACGATTATGGCAGCTTCGAAAAAGTCGGTGAGCTCCCGTGGAAGCTGCCGAAAAATGATACGCAGATTACCACACAGGCGGGCGATGTCATTTTGTATCAGGGCGATCAGATCACCATTTATTATGATGTGAATTCCTGGAATTTTACCCGCATGGCAAAAATACAGGACATCACGCAGGATGAATTAAAGCAGATTCTGGGCGACGGAAATGTGACAGTGGTACTGTCGACAGGGACAAAAGCAGGAGAATAACATGAAGATACTGGTATTAAACGGAAGCCCGCATAAGGACGGCGCGACATCGGATATGCTGTCCGCGTTTGAACGCGGTGCGGCAGAGGCCGGACACACGGTAACGGTTGTGCCGGTCGCACACAAAAGGATAAACGGCTGCATGGCCTGCGAATACTGCCACGAGAAGGAACCGGGCGTCTGCGCGCAGAAGGATGATATGCAGGAGCTTTATCCGGAATTTCTTTCCGCGGATATGATCGTGTTTGCCTCCCCGATTTATTACTTTACCCTCTCGGCGCAGCTGCAGGCTGTGATTCACCGCACCTATGCCTTCGGTATCCCGAAGAATGTCAAAAAGGTTGCGCTGGTTCTGAGCTCCGGCAGTAAATATGTCTATGGAGCAGCCATCACGCAGTATTTCCAGTCCATTGTGGAATACTGGGGCGTGGAAAACGCCGGAATCTTTACGGCAAACGGCAGACAGAACAAATCCGAAAAAAAGAGAAAAGAGCTGTATCAATTCGGAAAATCGCTGTAAGCAAAAGAAAACCGCGGGATAAAAAGAGAATCCTCCCTGTGCACACACTGCGCAAGGAGGATTTTTCGTGTTTTTGGTGTGGGGAATAAACAGGAATGCTTATTCGAGAATCCCGTATTTTCGCATCAGTTCGATGCGCTGAGAACCGATTTGGATGCTCTCTCCGGCATTGTTCCCGGTGCTGTTGTGCGTCTCCTTTCGGTATTTCCATATGCGATCCGCCCAGGCGACGGGGAGCAGAAAGGCGTGCTTTTTCAGATAGGGATAGCGTCCCTCGAGTTTTTTCGCAGAGGGAAAAACTGTCTTTAAGACATGGGACGATCCGGCTTTTTCCCCTCTTTTCTGTGCGGAAACGGCATTTAATGTGATGTTGCTGCTGTGCAGCCGGCTCATACTTGAGCTTCCGTAGACACCGCCGGAGAGCAGATCCTCCAGCATGGGGATTTCATCCACCTGCATGCTGTACCATTCCGGCGGACAGCAGGCCTTTTTCGGATCAAAAACCAGATACGTTTCCCCAATGTGCAGCAGAGCCGCAGTGAAGCGGTCGGCACGGATCGCCTGACAATTCCTCACGACCTGCGGCCAGTCGATTTGGCTGCCGTATTGATTGGCATACATCACGATATCACATACCTGCCGGATGCCGAAGCCGCTGTGAAGAAAATGCTTGAACGCATGGCAGATCAGATAAAAGAAATGATCGGTATGGGACATGGTCGGTATGGATATGCCGTCGAGGGAAATAGAAATTGCCTGTGCATGCGCACACGCAAAAAACCGATTGAGATCACCGTAGGCATCTGAATCGGGCGGAAACAGGCTTTTGTGCAGCTCGATACGCAGCATGCTGTTCGGTTTCTGGTAGGTCACTTCATGCTCGGCCGAAGGATCCTGCGCCGGATCGGCCGGCTGCATACCAAAGGAGCGGAGCGCCTCGTGACAGCGTGGGAACTGTTCCGGCGGCAGAAAAATGTCTTCATCGCCGGACATGCGGCTGTCAGGCGCCGGATAGAGACTGCGGCAGATGATGCCTTTGACGACGAGAGGCGTCACATCAGCCTGACGCAGGTGCTGCAGCAGGCGGAACAGCTCATGCGTGCGCATGGTCTGCGCCATAACAGAGCGAATGACCTGCTGCTTTATTCCGCTCATCTGTGCGGGGTCCGCCGTGCCTGCGGATGGACAGCGATACACAGCCTCATAAATCATCGGCAGGACATGCTGTGCATCGGCGAGGGAAAACAGAGCCTCCCAGTCCCGGGCGGAGAGCTTTTGTTCCCAGCAGACTGGTTCTCCCTGCAGAGAAGCCCGGAGCGCATCCAGAAAAAGCAGTTCATGTTGTGTCATCCGTTTCCCCCCTCATCAGTCAGGCTGCCGAAAGGATACCACCTGATGAAAAAATCATGATTTTTTTATATTTTATCACAACATACCGCCTGTGTCACGCTTCACTCCCGGACAGTCCTGCCTGTGTCAGCGTGCTGTTCACGCGCCGGACAAAGGTGTCCCAGTCGGAGGTCTCCTCCAGCGCGCCGAAGCGGAGCTTGTGCTCGCCCTGTACCAGATGCCATCTGCGCGTGAGAACGGGCGGGACCAGATGAATTTCCTCCCCGGGCTCTGTTCGCACCGCTTCGGTCTCCGCGGCGGACAATGCCGGCGTGTGCGCCTGTGCATCCTGCGGGGGCTCCAGCCGATACCAGCGAATGCCGTCGTCATGATAGTGAGACGGGTCGAGACGGGTAAAACCGACAGAATACGGATGCATCTGCCGTGCGGCATCGCGTTCCAGCTGAAGTGCGGCCGCGCGCAGGGCACGGCTGTGCCGTTCCAGCCACGCATCTGCCTGTGACGCCTGGTCGATGGGAAAACGCAGCATACCGGCGGGCGGCTGCAGAACAGTACCCAGCAAGGAGGGCAGATACAGCCAAATCCACGATTCGATCTGCTTTTTGAAGGCGTAGCCGGAAAGCTGCCACGTGCCGCTTCGGTCGGGCGCGCAGCGCACCAGCACAGAGCAGGCGGAGACACAGAGAAAAAACACATCGCCGTCCCCGCCGAAGTGACGGGCGCGTGCGAGCAGACAGCACAGGCCTTCGTGCTCCTCCGCGGTCAGCAGACGGTGTCGTTCTGCCGGGTCAAGTACAAACGGATAGCCGGTCAATGTCATAGGTTTCCTCCTTCTCCGGAAGCTGCGTTGCCGTACTGCCAGCCGTCCGCCTCCAGCGTCTGGCGCACCGCGGCGGCAGCGGCATTCAGCTCGGATAACTTCCAGCCCTTTTCAGCGCGAGCAATCTCTGCACTGTGCAAAAGGGGGAACGGGGAAGAATTGCCCGCGCTCACCGCCTCCACAAAGGCGGTTTTTTGCCTGCGGCTGATGTGCAGGCGCATCGTATAGCGGCGTCGCTCCTGCGGCAGCCATTGCTTCCGGCCCCGGGCGGAAAGCGGCTGTGACGGATGCAGACCGTTCGCATCATAGGTGAAGGAAACCGGCATATCCGCGGCATAAATGGTCTGTTTCAGCGCCTCTTTGCGGCTGTCTTTGGCGCTGAGAGCGGCAAAGTCGTCCAGCACACGGGAAATCGGAATGGGGACGGGCGCGTCATTTTTGACCAATACGCCGTACAGAGAGGGAGACGAAAAAAAGCCGGGGAGAAGGAACGGCAGGCACAGCCAGAACGGGCGGATATCCGCCGCGGGGCAGTAAATGCCCTCCAGCGATGCGATGGGCCGCGCAAAGGCATCGCGGCTGCCGCTGTCCACAGCGCGCAGCAGAACGGCATCCGTGTCACCGAGGAAAAAATGCAACACACCGTCGGATGAACCCTGCTGCATGGCCTGCAGCTGCTGCTGCACGAAACCGCGCACCGCTTCGGTGCTGTCCGGCGGAAGCGGGAACAGATAATGGTAATCCTTTGCCCGCGTGCGGCTGAACAGCACAATCTCCGGCTTCATAAAAAAACCCCTCCCTTGTTGCAATCAGATTTCAAACAGCTGTGTGCCCGCGAGCGGGTCGAGGATAGAATGCAGATTGGCGGAATACAGCCGGTACAGCTCAAACTGCTCGGATTCCTGCGCGGAAAGCCGGCTGAGAATGTGCCGCCACTGCAGGCGTGAGACAACGCCTTTTTTGTGCTCCAGGCGCGCGGGAGCTGCATCGCTGCCGTCATATCCCAGACGAATGCGGTTGTCAAGCTCACTCATAATACCATATAAAATGGCGAGATCAAAGCCGTACGGCTGCGGCGGCGCAGTCATTTGTGCGTGATAGGTACCGTCTGCATCGCGCCACGTTTTGGAATTGCCGTCGCCGCAGGTGGAGGTGGGAACAATGGCGATTTTCCAGTTGGGCTGATTGATGCAGAAGTTTACGGTTGTGCCGAATACGCGCAGTGCGCGGTTAATCAGCCCTCGGAAGCTGTTTTCCCGCAGCTCCTTCGGAATCAGGTTGGAATCGCACTTGGTCAGCAGGAGGACAACCGTGCGCGGGCGGGAGACAAAGGCGGTGTCGCGGTCAGTTCCGAGTATTTCAAAAATTGTGTTGATTTCCCGCGCGATTTTCTGCTGTGCGACTTCCTCCCCGTCCTCTTCGGACAGAATATTGGCATCGGCGAACAGAAGCAGGACATCGGTATCCATAATACGATGCAGCAGCCGGTCGGATTCCTCCGAGCCATCTTCCAGCATCGTCTGCAGCAGGCCGCCCGGATAATCGAGGAGCGGCAGGTCGAGCAGCGGCCAGGTCGGCACATCCGGCCGAAAGTGCCCGCCAAAGGCAAAGGGAAATTCATTTTCAATCATCGTCGGATTGACAAAGCCTTTGTTGATGTTTGCAATGCGGTCGATTCTGCCGGAATTTCGGATGCGCTCCTCCGGCGTTGCGCCGCAGGCCGTGAGATAGTAGCTGTCACGGCGGCGCACCTTGAGCAGCTCGATAATTGCGCCAAAGGCATTGCTCTTTCCGCTGCCGCTGACCCCGATGGCAGTGACAATAATCTTGCTCATGTTGTCCTCCTTCACTGGCGCAGTCGGCTGCGGCAGTCGATCAAAAAGTCGAGGTTTTTGTTCTCCGTTTCACTGAACTGCGCACGCACCTCATCCTGCGAGAGCGAGGAATCCGGCTCATACCAGTCCTGAGCGGCGAAGTAATCCGCATCAGAGGAATTGGACAGATCATAGCCGTGACGGGCATACAGCTCATTGATGGCGCGCTGGATCTCGGCGGCGCTCATGCCTGCGACATCGCTTTGGGTCAGCACGCGGCGGTCAGACGGCAGAATATCATTGCGTCCGCCGAAAAACAAACCGGAAACCTGATTGCCTACGCCGGAAAACCAGCCGCGCACGGCGCCGAACGCACCGGAAGCCGCATCTGCCGCACGGTCCAACGGAGTTTGAGATGAATCGGAAGACGGCGTGCTGTCAGAGGGCGCATCCTCGCGCTCCGGCGCCGCGGAGACAGGCGCGGACGTGTCCGGCTGAACAGAATCCGCTGCAGTGTCGTCCCCATGCTGCTGCGCGGTGTCCTCCGGCGTATCCGACGAGCCGGACGATGACCACGGCAGATCAACCGACCGCACCGGCAGATAGGACATCGCATTCGGGTGTACCGTCAGTCCGACGTTTGAGAGCATCTGACCGACACTGCGGTTGGCAGCGTTGACGTAGGACAGGGCGGAGAGCGGGCCGAGCAGCGCGGCGGTGACAAGCACCGCGCACAGCAGACGGCTGCGGCCGCGCAGCACAGAGCCGTATTGCCGCACCGTAAACAGCAGGGAGCCGTCCTCGGCGCGATAGGTGCGCACGCCCTCGAGCAGACCGCCGGGAAGCCGTTCGGGATTGCCGTATTTTTCCGGCTCGAATACACTGCCGATGTGTCCGTATGCGTCGGGCGTCATCGTGACGAGATATTCCCTGCGGTCAGGGGACCCGGCAGCAGATCCCTTTCGGATAAAGGTCAGATACAGGCACAGCAGCAGCACAAGCGCACCGATGAGCACAGGAAATGCGCCGATGAGCATCCGCACAAACGGCAGCCTGCTGCCGGCCCAAACGAGCACCTCAAACAGCAGAAGCGCGAGCAGAATGCCGCGCATGATCTGAAAAAATTGTTTCATAATGGATCGAACCTCCCTCTGCGTCCGGCAGTTCGGCCGCCGCGCAGAGCAAACAGAAATGGTGGAATGACGGCGCATCGGATGAAGATGCACCGCGACACATTGCGACAATTTCTGTTCCCACTATACGGAAAAATATTTGAAGTGTCAATAGTCAGCCGGTTCAAAAAAGTGCAAAAAAACGCCCGATTCGGGGGTTTTGACCGAATCGGACGCATATTCACAGAAAATTTACGAGTTTGTCATCATTTTGTATTTTTGTGCTTCAGCCGGGAGCTGAGCTGCTCCATGTGCGCCTGCGCGTTGTCCGGCGTAATCAGCTCCGCATCGGTATGTATGGATTCCGGCACCGGCTCGCCATGATACAGCCGCACGGCATTCTGAACGCAAAGCTGACCGATGCGGTAAGGGTCCTGCGCGACTGCGGCATCAATCTCACCGGCGCGCACAAGCTCGGAGACTTCCGGCATGCCGTCAAAGGAGACAATGTGCACATCGTCTCGCCCGGCGTGTGCGGCGGCGCGCTGTGCCCCGACCGCTGCCGAATCAAACGTCGTGCAGATTATGTTCCGTTCGGGGTGCGCGGCGAGCAGCTGTGTGACCGTCTGTTCGGCTTCTTCCTCCGAGCCGCACACTGCGGTTTCTGCAACCGCCGCACCGCCTGCTTTCAGACCGTCCTCCAGACCGTAGGTGCGCAGTGTGTGCGCGCGGTCATCCTCCCGCCCGCGCAAAATAACGGCACGGCCGGAGCCCTCCGCCAGCTTAGCGGCATAGACACCCTGCCGATAAGCTGCGTTATAATGATCGGTGCCGATATAACAGGCACAGCCGTCGAACGGCAGCACCGTGTCCACTGCCATCAGGATTTTGCCGTTTTCCGCGGCGCGCGTCAGCCCTTCGGTGAGCGACTGTGCAGAGGAGGGGGCAATGGCGATGACATCGACGGACATATTTGCCATGGTCAGAAGCATATCCGCCTGATCCACTGTATTGTCCTCCGCGTCGGGGGAAAATACCATGACCTGCACACCCTCTGCGTCCGCTTCGTCCTCCGCACCCGCCTTGATGAGCTGGAAATACGGATTGTTCTGCGCCTTGAGAATGATGCCGATATACGGCATGGACAGCGGTGCATGCGGCACGGCGGCACTGCCGGTATCCGCGGGAATACCGCCGCTTCCGGTGTCCGGTTTTCGTGCACCGCAGGCGCAGCACAGCAGCAGACCGACTGTGAGCAGCCAGCTGATACAGATTTTTATGTTTCGCACCGCGGGCACCTCCCTTCGCCGTTTCGGCACTCTATTATACCATCTCCCCACAGGCGGGGCAACTGCATTTGTGTACAAAAAAACAGCGTCCGGCATGATTGCCGGACGCTGGATGCGTGTGTGATCTTTTGTTATTCGGAATCTTCCGTCCGGCTGTCGGAACGGCGGCGCAGCAGGCCGGGGGACCTGCGCTCACCATACCCATACCTGCCGTACCGATTGGCATGATAGCCGCCGTAGCCATAGCCATATCCGTGCGCATAGCCCGTGAGGCCGGAGCGTGTGCCGTTGAGCACCGTGCCGCACAGACGAATACCGCTGATCTCCAGCTCACGCAGGCCGTTGAGAATATGCGGATACTTGGCATAGTCCTGCCGGATGATATACAATGCACAGTCTGCCGCCCGCGCAAGGGAAACGGCGTCTGAGAGTGCATCGCACGGCGGCGTGTCAATAATGACATAATCGGCATACTTGCGCAGCTCGCGCAGGAAAGCGATGAATTCATCCGAATGAATGGTGTCCCGGTAATTTTTTACCGGACCGTCGCCGGCAAGCAGCTTGAGGTTGGGGTGTGAAGACGGGCAGAGCGCTTTGCCGAGCGGGATTTTCCGGCTGAGCACATCGGCCGGCGAGGGCGATTCCTCCGTGATGCCGAGACTCTGCTTGATGCACTGGCGGCGCAGGTCGCCGTCGACGAGAATGACACGGTTGCCGCTGCGTGCGAGCGTGTCAGCGAGGTTGGACGAGAGCGTCGTCTTGCCTTCCGACGGCAGCGTGCTTGTCAGCAGCAGAATGTGGTCGTCATGTTCACGCATATCGTTGACCACACGGATGCGCAGCGAACGGATGGATTCGAGAAACGGTGTGCCGATGTGCGGGTTCTCGATCGAAATCAGAGAGGCAACCGTATTTGTGTTCTTGCGTTTTTTCAGCTGAACAAGAGGAATAGCGGTCAGACACTCGCGGTTGAGAATGGTCTTGATATCATCCGGCCGGCGGATGGTGCGGCGTGTCAGTGCATACAGCAGCAGAAGCGCAGCGCTGATGATAACACCTTTCAGAGCACCGCGCATTGCGGTTCGCTTATGAGAAATCGGATTGATGGGCACATCCGCAACAGACGGCTCATCGATCATCTCCAGCTTGGTTGCACCGAGAATGTACTGTGCGACGTAGGGGTAGCTGTGGATCGTTGCCTCCAATACGCGCTTGGCATTTTCCGGATCGGAATCCGTGACGGTCAGTGTAAACAGATTGGTTCCCGCGACCGAGGAGGCGGAGATTTCACCGGAAAAGTCGTCTGTGCCGAGGTATTCGCCGATATAGCCGCGCAGCAGGTCGGACTGCACGATATAGGGAAACAGCGTGGACAGCTGCTCGGCAGCGTCGTTGTCGTAAAACGAGTCCTTGCGGCCGACGTCAGAGGTGCCGGCTGTTTCGGTGAGGATCGAAACGGTAAATGTTGCATCGGCCTGATACTGCGGAACATAGCCGCCGTGCGGAATCAGGGTGATGAGGGCACACAGTGCAGTGATAACCAGATAGATCCACCAGAAGCGGCGGAAACCGTTGATAAGATCGGAAATCAGCATGTCCGACTGCACAGACACCTGCTCCATCTCAGAGGATTCGTGATTTGCGGAATTGGGCTGCATGGATTACTTCACCTCCGGTTCCTTATCCGTCGCAGATACGTTTTCAGCTTCAGCCTGCGCGGCAGCACCGTAGTCGCCGTAGCGGCCATATCCGCCGTATCTGCCGTATCCGCCATATTTCCCGTATTTGCCATATTTCCGATAGCGCCCGTAATTGTGCAGATCACCGTACCCGTAGGAATAGCTGTCATTGTCGAGCAGGGACAGCGGGAACGGCATGCCGTAGACATCGTTGAGAATGCAGCCGAGCAGCTCGGAATGTCCGCTCTCCAGTGTGTCCGCGGCAGTGTTGATTTCCTGTGCAAGCGAACGGCTCTGGCGAATGACCATGACCGATGCGTCAGACAGGTTCGCAAGAGCTTCGGCATCGGAGAACAGCGCCATCGGAGGCGAATCGATCAGAATAAAGTCCATTTCCTCGCGGAAATGCGCAAGGAGTGCCTGCATGCGGGCGGAGGAGACCAGCTCGGAGGACATCGGAACGGAGTGATCGCCGGCGATGACATACAGCCCGGTCTTTTCCTCCTGCATCACAGCGGAGGAAACAAAATCGCTCAGACGGACAGAATCGTCGGAGAGATAGTGGGACAGCGCCTGCTCCGGCTGAAGGCGGAGCTGCAGCAGCTTGTACACAGCGGGCTTGCGCAGATCGCCGTCGATGAGCAGCACCTTGCTGTGCCGCTGCGCCAGACCGAGCGCGAGGTTCGCCGCAATCGTGGATTTGCCCTCGTTTTCGCCGACGCTGGTGATCAGAATGACCTTGCGCCCGTGCCGTGTGGCGGCATATTCCAGACGCGTGCACATTTTGCTGATGGTTTCCGTAAACGGGAAGCTGGCAACCGGATTGGTGAGCAGAACGCTGCGGTTCACCTTGTGCAGACTGTCGCGCAGGGTGCGGTTTTTGCGTTCGTGGTAGATAACCCCGAAGCGCTTGATATCCAGTTTGCGCTCAATGCAGGTCGGCGTCTGGATTGTGTCGCGGACCAGTGTGAGCAGAGCGATGAGGACAATCATGATGAGTGCGCAGATGCCGGCCGTTTTCCGAATCAGATCGCGGCTGTCTATCTGGTTGGACGGTTGGGTCGGAATGTACGGCCCGTCGATAACCGTCAGAACAATAGAGGAAAACACGTTGTCCGAAATCAGGTTGTAGTTTTCCGTCACTGCCTTGAGACAGATAAAGGCATCATAGGCCGTGTCCGCCGTGGAGGTCAGCGTCAGCACATTGGTATCCTTGGCGACTTCCGTCTTGATTTGAGCGGGCAGATTCTCCACTCCGATCGCCTCGGCAGCATGCTTGCGCAGGACCTGGCTGTCGAGCAGCTTGGAGAACAGCGATGCGGTGTCGCTCGTCGCGGAAATGTTGGAATAGCTTACCGTGCTGTATTTCGATGAAACAATATAGGTTGCCGAGCAGGTGTACTGCGGCTTATAGATCGTCTGCAGAACGACATGCGCGCCCATTGCTCCCGTCAGCGCAGCGAGTACGACAAGCCAGAAATTTCGTACGATCGCGCGCAGCGCGCCCGATACATCGATGCTGGAGAGGAACGCACTGCCCAAGGACTGTTTTTTCTCCATGTCAAAGCCCCCTTTCTGAATTATTCGACAACGACCGTCAGGATCGTGTCCGCCTGAACGGTGCGATTGTCGGCATCCCTGGTCTCGGTCGTAAATGTGAGATGATAGGTGCCGGGTGTCGAGGTGTCGAGATCGCCGCGGTCAAGCTCGGTATTTCTGGATGTAATGCCGGAATCTGTTTTGACATACGCCCACGGGCTGAAGTCGGCGCCCTTGGTGACGTAAACGAGGGGCGAGGTCAGCGGGACGGTCTTGCCTGCGAAATCCTTCGGGCGGACAATGACCGGCAGTACGATGGTGGACGAGGCGCCCTTGGAATTGGTGACCTGGGCATTGACATAATAGGTACCCGGGTTGGTGGCGGACAGCGAAGAGGATGTCAGGCGAATGCGGGAGGTGACATCGCCGTCGATGACATCCTTTGCCGAGACGCGGTCGGAAATTGTGATGGTGTCATTTTCCGTATAAATCAGCGGTTCGGAAAGCGCAAAACGCGGCGCGTGATACCCTGCATACACGGCATCGCGCGTATAGGTGGCGCAGTGCCCGTCCTTGTCAAATACAGCATAAGTAATTTGAATGGTGCCGTTTCCCTTTTCGTCGACAGAGACAAAATGAGAGGTGTTTGCGACAAAAATCTGATCGGTGAGATCGCCGTCCTTTTCGTCCTGTGCGGTCAGTCCGTCGAGCAAAACCGATTCGTCCCCGTACTGCTTTGCCGTGATCGTGACGGAATCCTTGCTGGAGGTGATCTCCGGCATCGTCAGATCGGTTGTTGCGCGCTTCGCAAATGTGTGAAAACCGAATACGCCAAAAACAACAAGGAACAGTGCGACAGTAACAATTCGCAGCGGTTTCATAACAAGTGATTCAAGCTCCTTCCTAAAAGAAAAATAATGTACCCGGCAGATCAGATGTCAAAAACCGATTCCACCGGCTCGTCGTTCAGAATATGTGCGGGGTTCCGTTCCAGCAGCAGGTGCGGACAGCCGCTCCCGTAATGTTCCTGCAGAAAATCGTAACAATCAGCCAGCCACGGGGTTCGCTGCAGATCGCTGTGCGCGTCGCTCGCGACAATGTGAACAAGCCCCTGATCGAGCATCCGGAGCGCCGTTCGCTGCACCGCCGGACCGAAGCGGCCGAGGGGGCTGCCTTTGTTCATCTGCAGCACGCAGCCCATTTCCGCAAAAATGGGGAGCAGTCCGTCCGGGTCGCGCTGCACAAAGCGATAGCGCTCCGGGTGGGCGATGACCGGACAGCAGCCCGCGTCCAGCAGATCCTGCAGCACGGACAGCACGCGCATCGGGCGGTCGTGAAAGGAAAATTCCACAAGCGGATACCGCGTGCCGTCGAGCGTCGATACCGCGCCGCGCCGCAGCAGATCCGCCACATCGCCGTCGCAGAAAATTTCTGCCCCGCGGCGAACGTCCAGCGGAATGCCCGCCTGCCGGAGCAGCGCGCGCAGCTCGTCAAAACGCGCGTCCAGTTCTTCCGAAGCGTAGTTTTCGAATATGCGCGGTATGTTGGTGTGGGGTGTTGCGGCCATGACCGTGACACCTGCGCGCACAGCCATGCGCGCCATGCGCAGCGACTGCGCCGGCGACTGTGAGCCGTCGTCCGCATTAGGTAAAATATGGCAGTGCAGGTCAATCATGGGAGTCTCCTGTTCTGACAGATGTGATAAACATTTATAGTATACCATAAAAATTCGAAAATGCTGATATTTTTACTGTTTTTTTTGACAAAAAAACGAAAGAAAAAGAAATAATTGTATGACGATTTATCAAATATGGAATTGACAGCAGAGTCTGCACACAGTAAAATGATTAAAAGAAGGTTTAAAAATTAACGAATGCTAATATATCGGATAAAGGAAACTCATAACAGGGGAAAGGTGACAGTTTGAAAAAGAAGTATCAGTATCGGCAGATTCTGGCATTTTTCTTGGATCTGGCGATTCTGCTTGTAGTCAGCGCGGCAATCTTCCGCCTGACTCCGGAAACGAACGGAACGGAATCCAACGCGTGGAAGCATTTCTGGCCGGGCTTTTGCCAGCTTGCGGTCTGCATTTCGATTTTTCAGCTGCTGCTGCGCACATATAACACGCTGTGGCGTTACGCGGAGACCCGTGAATATCTCACGCTGCTGCTCGGCATGGGCGGCGGCACCGCGTTCAATCTGATTGTCATGCGCATATTCGGACAGCATGTGTCGCGCACGTTCGTGTGTACGTCAGCGGCATTTTCACTTCTGGCAATGCTGGCGGTGCGCATGCTGTATCGCCGTTACCGCGAGGATGTGATGCGGCGCAGCGCAAAGGGAAGTGCATACACGGCGATTGTCGGCGCGGGAGATGCCGGCGTCGCGCTTCTGCTGGAAATGCAGAGCAATTCCGGCGGACATTATCACCCGTACTGTTTTTTTGACGATGATCCGAATAAAATCGGCATACGCATCCACGGTATTCGGGTTTACGGGCCGATCAGCTCGCTGCCCAACCAGATTGCAAATCTGCCGGTCTCCGAGCTGGTTATCGCTATGCCGAACGTGCCGGAGAAACGCCGGCGCGAAATTTTGAATATCTGCACCAAGACGAGCTGTCATGTGCGCGTGCTGCCGGATCTGGCTGATATTCTGAACAGACCGGAGGACGTTCCGCTGTCGGCCTCTGTGCGCGAGGTGCGGATTGAAGATCTGCTCGGCCGCACGCCGGTTCGGCTGGATGCCGCCCGTGCAGAGGGATTTCTGCGCGGCAAGGTGGTTCTGGTCACGGGAGGAGGAGGCTCTATCGGATCTGAGCTGTGCCGGCAGATCGCGCGGGTTTCACCTGCAAAGCTGATTCTTCTTGAGATCAATGAAAACAGCGCGTATGACCTTCAGCAGGAGCTTCTGCGCCGGTACGGCGGGAAGCTTGATCTGCGTGTAGAGATCGCCTCCGTGCGCGACCGGCGGCGTTTGCAGCATATTTTTGCGCGGTTTCAACCGCAGGTCGTTTTTCATGCAGCTGCGCATAAGCATGTGCCGCTGATGGAGGAAAGCCCGACAGAGGCCGTGAAAAACAACATCTTCGGCACATGGAACATCGTCCGCCTGTCTGAGGAATATCAGGCGGAGAAATTTGTGCTGATTTCTACCGACAAAGCGGTCAACCCGACCAATGTCATGGGAGCGACCAAGCGCATGTGCGAGCAGCTGCTGCAGAGCCGCATGGGACTTTCGTCGACGGAGTTTGCTGTCGTGCGGTTCGGCAACGTGCTCGGCTCCAACGGTTCGGTTGTGCCGCTGTTCCAGCAGCAGATCGCCGCGGGCGGTCCGGTCACCGTCACAGATAAGCGCATCATCCGCTATTTTATGACCATTCCGGAGGCAGCACAGCTGGTTCTGGAAGCGGGTGCCATGGCACGCGGCGGCGAGGTCTATGTACTTGACATGGGTGAGCCGGTTAAGATTCTGGAACTGGCGGAAAACCTCATCCGGCTTTCCGGTTATATTCCGTACCGCGATATCGACATCGTGGAAATCGGACTGCGTCCGGGTGAAAAGCTGTACGAGGAGCTGCTCATGAACAGCGAGGAGCTGGAGCGGACGGATAACCATAAAATATTTATCGAACGGCAGGCGGGGATTCCCACCCCGGTTATGGAGCAAATGCTGGCGAAGCTCAAGGCTTCGCTGGAATCCGGTGATGCGGAAGATGTGCGCCGTGCGCTGCATGCCTGTGTGAATACATATCACAGTGCGGAGGAAGTGAACCGCAGGGCCATCGAACAGATGCGGCAGAGCGGGGTGCCTGCCGTGATGGGAGAAGCAAATGAATAGGAATCGGAAAATTCTGGTGACGGGCGGCACAGGGTACATCGGAAGTCATGTCTGTGTGCAGCTGCTGGAGGCGGGGTATGATGTGGTCATCGCGGATAATCTCGTCAATTCCGGGCGCGATGTCGTTGAGCGCATAGCGCGCATCACGGGACGGATGCCGGCCTTCTATGAGACCGATCTGCTGAATTTGGAGAGCGTACGGCACATTTTTCGGGAACACCGCATCGACGGCGTCATTCACTTCGCCGGTCTCAAGGCGGTCGGGGAATCGGTTGCCCAGCCGCTGCGCTATTATTCCAACAATTTGACCGGTACGCTGCATCTGCTGACCGCGATGCAGGAGGAGGGCTGTCGGGTGATGGTCTTTTCCTCCTCGGCGACGGTGTACGGTGAGACAAATCCTGTTCCGTTTGATGAGAGCATGCCCACCGCGGCGACCAATCCATATGGCTATACCAAGGTCGCACAGGAGCGCATCCTGACGGATATTGCAGCGGCACAGCCGGACATGAGTGTGCTGCTGCTGCGCTACTTCAATCCGGTCGGCGCACATCCGAGCGGCTTAATCGGCGAAGATCCCAACGGCATTCCAAACAATCTGATGCCGTATGTCGCAAAGGTAGCGACAGGGGAACTGCCGTGCATCCATGTCTTCGGGGACGATTATGACACACCGGACGGCACCGGTGTGCGCGACTATATCCATGTATGCGATCTGGCGCGGGGGCATATACGCGCGCTGGAGTACGCATTCACACACACAGGCACGGATGTGTTTAATCTCGGCACCGGTCATGGCAGCTCGGTGCTCGAGCTCATCCGCGCGTTTTCCGAGGCCTGCGGACGGGAGCTGCCGTACGTCATCGCGCCGCGCCGTCCGGGCGATATTGCGTCCTGCTGGGCGGATATACACAAGGCGCAGGATGTGCTCGGCTTTACTGCACAGGCCACACTGGCCGATATGTGCCGTGACAGCTGGCATTTTATCTGCTGCCGGAAAGAGGAGAAAATATGATCGGAAAAAAGAGCGTCGTGATCTATATCGCCGTCCTCATCGCGGTATTTGCCGCCGTGCTGGCCGGCGCATATCGTTTTTTCTTCCGCGGTGTGGAGCGGGATGACGCCGTGCGCAGCATGGTAAACAGCCAGACAGATACCGAGCCGGAACAGCTGGATCCGTTTGACTGCGTGGCACTGTTCGGGATTGACGCGGCGGAGGGTGAGCAGGGACGTTCGGATGCCATCATGCTCGCCTCGATTGACAGTCAAAACAATCGCATCCGCCTGTGCTCGATTGCGCGCGACACGCGCGTGGACATCGAGGGATACGGACAGCGCAAGCTGAATGCCGCCTATTCCTACGGCGGCGGCGATCTGGCGCTCAGGACGATCAACAGCAATTTCGGATTACATGTGACCAGTTATATTGCGGTCAATTTCTCCGGCATGGCGGACATTGTCGACCAGCTGGGCGGCGTTGAAATCAGCCTGTCAGAGGCGGAAATTTCATATCTTCGGAAACATCTGACCGCGGAACAGCGCAGCAGTCTGGAGAGCGGGGAACGCGTACTGCTCAACGGCAAACAGGCGGTGGCGTACAGCCGCATTCGCTATCTGGACAACGATGACGTGCGCACCTCCCGTCAGCGCGAGGTGCTGGAGAGCCTGCTCGAGCGCGTACGCGGGATGGACAGCGCACAGTATCCGCAGCTGCTCGATCAGCTGATGGCGCAATGTACGTCGAATCTCTCGCAGGCACAGATGCTTGCGCTGCTCGCACAGCTTACACCGGAGAAAACCGATATTCGGCAGCACGCGGTTCCTTCGGAAAACAGAGAGCAGGCGGAGGGCCGGAAGATCGACGGCGCGTGGTATTATGTCTACGACACGCAGGAAGCAGGCCGGGAGATTCGCGATTTCCTCGGCATCGAATAATAGAAACGGGGCAGAAAAAGCCTGTATCTCACGGGATACAGGCTTTTCTTTTAGTGCTTTCTTATTTGATCGAGCAGCCCGAGCAGGGCGAGCATAGCGATTTTGCCGGCGGCATAGAACGCGCGAAACCGCCGCACGGTGCGCTTCAGGCGTTTCATTGCACACCTCCTCAGTTTTTGAGCGAGTGCATCGGCGCGGGGATGCGTCCGCCCCGGCTGATAAAGCGCGAGGCCGAGAACGGATGCACATCCATAACCGGTGCGGAGCCGAGCAGACCGCCGAATTCCAGTTCCTCGCCGACCTGCTTGCCGATGGCGGGAATGATGCGCACCGCGGTGGTTTTGCTGTTGACAACGCCGATTGCCGCCTCATCTGCGATGATAGCGGAAATGGTGTCAGCCGGTGTATCGCCCGGAATGGCGATCATATCGAGCCCGACCGAGCAGACGGCCGTCATTGCCTCCAGCTTGTCCAGATGCAGACTGCCTGCATGTACGGCATGAATCATGCCCTCATCCTCGGAGACCGGAATAAATGCGCCGGACAGACCGCCGACAGCGGCAGAAGCCATGACGCCGCCCTTTTTCACAGCGTCGTTGAGCATGGCGAGAATTGCCGTCGTGCCGTGTGTGCCGCAGCATTCCAGACCGACTTCTTCCAGAATGCGCGCGACCGAGTCGCCGACTGCCGGCGTCGGCGCGAGCGAGAGATCGACAATGCCGAACGGCACGCCGAGACGCTCGGATGCAATCGAGCCGACCAGCTGACCCATGCGCGTGATTTTGAACGCGGTTTTCTTGATGATATCCGCGACTTCGTTGATCGAGCAGTCACCTGCGCGGCGGATTGCGGAATGAACGACGCCCGGACCGGACACGCCGACATTGAGCACACAGTCCGCTTCCCCCACGCCGTGGAACGCGCCCGCCATAAACGGATTGTCCTCTACCGCATTGGCAAACACGACGAGCTTGCCCGCACCGATGCACTGCCGGTCAGCGGTGCGCTCGGCGGTTTCGCGGATGACCTCGCCCATCATGCGCACGGCATCGAGATTGATGCCTGCCTTGGTCGAGGCGACATTGACCGAGGAGCAGACCAGCTCGGTGGATGCAAGCGCCTCCGGAATCGAACGGATCAGAATTTCGTCGCCCTTCGCAAAGCCCTTCTGGACGAGCGCGGAAAAGCCGCCGACAAAATTGACGCCGCAGGTCTGCGCCGCGCGGTCGAGCGCCTGAGCGAGCGGGACATACGAGTCGGCATCGGTCGCCGCACCGATCAGGGCAATCGGGGTGACGGAAATCCGCTTGTTGATGATCGGAATGCCGAGCTCTGCCTCGATTTCCTCGCCGGTGCGCACGAGATGCTCCGCTCTGCGCGTAATTTTGTCATAAATTTTGTCGGAAACCGCCTGGATGTCGCCGGAAATGCAGTCGAGCAGGGAGATACCCATTGTAATGGTGCGGATATCCAGATGCTCATCCTCGATCATCTTGATGGTTTCCAGAATATCAAAGCTGTTTAACATAGCTGGTTCTCCTCCCGCCTCAGATGCGGTGCATGGCGTTGAAGATATCCTCGTGCATCAGGTGCACCTTCATGCCCAGCTCGACGCCGTCCGCCTCCAGCTGCGCGGTCAGTGCCGGGAAGCTGATGTCGCAGCCGTCCAGCTCGACCAGCATAATCATGGCGAACAGATCGCCGCCCATGACATTTTGACGAACGTCGAGGATGTTGACGCTGTGTTGGCTCAGCGTGTTGGAAATGCGGGCGATGACGCCGGTGCGGTCCTTGCCCGCTACAGTTAATATTGCACGCATGTGTGTTCCTCCTAACATGATTGCGCCGCATCCAGTGCGGCGAGAATAATTGCGTTGGAAACGAGAAAGCCGCGGTCGGTCAGATGCCGGCGGCTTCCGGCTTGGATGATGTAATCGGACGGCAGTGCGTCGAGTGCCCGTGCCACCGGTGCGGGGTCGCGGCCAAAGACGGTTCGGTAGTGACAGGCGTCCCATCCGTCTGCCGTGCGCAGAGACAGCATGATGTATTCCGCCGCGCGGTCGATGTCGGCATCCTCGCAGACAGGTTTTGCATCGCCTGCGAGCCATGCGGTCAGGTCGCGGGGGACGGCGGTGCGCATGCCGCCGAAATCCGCATGTGCACCCGGACCGAAGCCGAGGTAGGGCAGCTGTGCCCAGTAGCGGCTGTTGTGACGGCTGCGCAGGTGCGGCGCGCGGGCAAAATTGGAAATTTCATAGTGCTCGAAGCCCGCCTGTGCCAGACGGCTGCACAGCAGCAGATACAGCTCCGCCTGCGTGTCCTCATCCGGCAGCACCGGATGGCTGCGTCCGAGCGGGGTGTCCGGCTCGACAGTCAGCCCGTAGCACGACACATGCTCCGGCTCCAGCTCCAGCAGCGCGTGCAGGGATTCCAGGAGCAGCGAAGCCGTTTGTCCGGGCAGCGCGTACATGAGATCGACGCTGAGATTGGCAAAGCCGGCGCGGCGCGCGCGCAGAAAGGCATCCTGCGCCTGTGCAAACGTGTGGATGCGGCCCATCGCGCGCAGCTCGCTGTCGTGCGCAGACTGAATGCCCATCGAGAGCCGGTTTGCACCGGCGGCGCGTGCGGCGGACAGAAAGGTGTCGGTCATCGAATCGGGATTCGCCTCGACCGTAATTTCCGCGTCAGGCGCGACACAAAACTGCTGCTGTACCGTGTGCAGCAGGCGCGCAATGCGTGCGCCGCCGAGCAGACTGGGCGTGCCGCCGCCGAGATACACCGTATCCACGGTATAGTCTGTGCACTGGGGTGCACGGCGGGTCAGCTGCTGACACAGCAGACGGACATAGGCGTCCATCTGCTCCGGGTGACCTGCGAGAGAATAGAAGTCGCAGTACGCGCATTTTGCCGCGCAGAACGGCACATGAATATAAATGCCGAGAGAGGAGTTATTCTTCATCCAGCTTGAGCACCGCCATAAACGCCTCCTGCGGCACCTGGACCGAGCCGAGTGCGCGCATGCGCTTTTTGCCTTCCTTCTGCTTTTCGAGCAGCTTTTTCTTTCGCGTGATATCGCCGCCGTAGCATTTTGCGAGGACGTCCTTGCGCATTGCCTTGATGGTCTCGCGCGCGATGATTTTGTTGCCGATTGCCGCCTGTACGGGAACCTCGAACAGCTGACGCGGGATGTTGTCCTTCAGCTTTTCCACGATGCGGCGCGCACGGGCATACGCCTTCTCCGTGTGGACGATGAACGACAGCGCATCCACGGGATCGCCGTTGAGCAGCACGTCCAGCTTGACGAGATCGGATTTGCGGTAGCCGATCAGCTCGTAGTCGAGCGATGCATAGCCGCGCGTGCGCGACTTGAGCGCGTCAAAGAAATCGTAGATGATTTCGCCGAGCGGCAGCTCGTAGTGCAGCTCAACGCGGTCGGTGTCAATGTACTGCATATCCTTATAAATACCGCGCCGCTCCTGACACAGGTCCATGATGTTGCCGACGTATTCACTCGGCGTCATGATGCTCGCGCGGACATAGGGCTCTTCGGCGTAGTCGAGCGTGGTCGGGTCGGGATAATTGAGCGGATTGTCGATATATTCCTCCTCGCCGTCCGTGCGCTTGATTTTGTAAATGACGCTCGGGGCGGTGGTGATGAGATCGAGGTCGTATTCGCGTTCGAGGCGCTCCTGGATGATCTCCATGTGCAGCAGACCGAGGAAGCCGCAGCGGAAGCCGAAGCCGAGCGCGACCGAGCTCTCCGGCTCAAAGGTCAGCGAGGCATCGTTGAGCTGTAATTTTTCCAGTGCGTCGCGCAGGTCGGGGTAGCGTGCGCTGTCCGCCGGATAGACGCCGGAAAATACCATCGGCTGTACCTTGCGGTAGCCGGGCAGCGCCTCCGGTGCGGGCTGCTCCAGACCGGTGACCGTGTCGCCGACGCGGGTATCCGACACTTTTTTAATGGATGCCGTAAAGTAGCCGACTTCGCCGGCGGCAAGACCGTCTGCGGACGGTTCCAGGGTCAGCGGGCGCATATAGCCGGCCTCGACGACCTGAAACTGTGCCCCGGTCGCCATCAGCTTGACTTTCATGCCCGGCCGGATGCATCCCTCCATGACGCGGATGTATACGATGACACCGCGGTAGGCGTCGTACTGGCTGTCAAAAATCAGCGCGCGCAGCGGTGCGGCCTGATCGCCGTCGGGCGCGGGAATGTCGCTGACAATGCGCTCGAGCACCTCGTCGATGTGGATGCCCATTTTGGCGGAGACCTCCGGCGCATCCTCGGCGGGAATTCCGATGATGTCCTCGATCTCGTGCTTTGCGCGGGCGGGATCGGCGGACGGCAGGTCGATTTTGTTGATGACCGGCAGAACCTCCAGCCCGTGTTCGATGGCGAGATAGGTGTTCGCAAGCGTCTGCGCCTCGATGCCCTGTGTCGCGTCGACGACGAGCACCGCACCCTCACACGCGGCGAGAGAACGCGAGACCTCATAGTTGAAGTCGACATGGCCCGGCGTGTCGATCAGATTCATCTGATAGGTTTTGCCGTCCTGCGCTTCGTAGTCCATGCGCACAGCGCGCGCTTTGATCGTAATGCCGCGCTCGCGCTCGAGGTCCATGTTGTCGAGCAGCTGGCTTTCCATCTCGCGCTGTGTCACCGTGTGGCACTGCTCCAGCAGACGATCCGCCAGCGTGGATTTGCCGTGGTCAATATGCGCCACGATCGAAAAATTGCGGATGAGAGATTGATCCTTCATGCTTTCTCCTTTGACGCCGCAGCGGTCCGTGTGCCGCGGCAGGCATTCGCGGCGGATACATGCCCGCCGTTTTTCTCGTAAATAATAGTATATCATAGCATTTCGCGTGCGACAACAAAATTCCGCATAAAAAGTGCCGGAAGGCAGGGGAACGGGCGGCGCTGCACCTGCGGTCGGCCCGCCTTGCTCCGCACGCGGCAAAGTGCCCAAATTCTGCAGGAAAATCCCGCCTGAAACGGTCAGTTTTACAGCAATTTTCAACATTCACAAATTATTCACAGAAATTCCTTTTCTTTTTCTTGACAAGATACGGGGCGGGTGGTATCTTGTATTTAGCACTCGGAGAGGTTGAGTGCTAACACTCGAAACAGGAAAGTGCCAAAGCACCCGGAATGCCTTTGGGAGGTGAGAACCGTGGAGCTGTCCGCACGCAAAAAACTGATTTTGAAAACCATCATCGGCGACTATATCCGCACAGCTGAGCCGGTCGGCTCAAAGGCGATTGCAAGCCGTCCGGAGCTGGGTTTTTCTTCCGCCACCATCCGCAATGAGATGAGCGAGCTGGAGGAAATGGGTTATCTGCAAAAGCCGCACACCTCGGCGGGGCGAATTCCGTCCCCTGCGGGCTATCGGCTGTATGTCGATGAGCTGATGGGTCATCCGGACCTGACCGCTGCCGACATTGACAGCATCAATTCGGTCATGAAGCTGAAGGTCAAGGAGCTCGACCGCATGGTGTCCGAGGCCGGAAAACTGATTTCCAATCTGACCGACTACACGACCCTCGCCGTCACCCCGCTGATGCAGCGCATCACCATCCGCAAATTCCAGATCATTCCCGTGAGTGAGCTGGATTTTGTCATTGTCGTGGTCACAGACAGCGGCGTGGTAAAGAACAAGATGCTGCGCACGGCAACGCCCGTCACAGCGGATGAGGCAGAGCTGCTGACCTATGTGCTCAACCAGACGCTGACCGGAATCCCGATTGACGCGATCACACCCGCGCGCATGGATATTGTCCGCCGCGCCGCCGGCGTGACGGCGCTGCTCACGCTTGTCGCAGAGTTTATCGGCGAGTTCATCGAGGAGATGAGTGAGCAGAAGCTGTTTTTACAGGGCGCATCCAAGCTGCTGACGTATCCCGAATACAAGGACGCGCACAAGGCGCAGGAGCTGCTCGACTTTATTTCCGATGAGAGCAACATGCCGGCGCTGCGCACGTTCACGCGCGATATTGACGGCGTGCGCATCACAATCGGGCCGGAAAACGGCAGCGGACCGATGCAGAACGCGAGCATGGTCTACGCGACGTATAACATCGGCTCGGTCGGACGCGGTCTGATCGGCATCGTGGGACCGACGCGCATGGATTACGCGCGGCTGTCCGCGAGACTGGCGCTGTTCTCCAAGGGACTGAACCGGCTGATCGCGGAGACCTTTTTCGACGAGGAGTAGTATCCCGTCTGACTGTAATTATCCCGCCGCACCGCGGCGATCGAGGAGGAACAAACACACATGGAGACCAGAGACAGCTTAGAGCAGGAGATCGTTCAGGATATGGAGGAAACTGCTGCTGCGACGGAAGAGACAGAACAGGCTGCGTCGGAGCCGGCTGCGGAAGAGCAGCCGACCGCAGAGGAAAAGCTGCAGCAGCAGCTTGACGAGCTGAACGACCGCTATATGCGCATGGCTGCCGAATACGATAATTTCCGCAAGCGCGTACTGCGCGAGCGCGACATGGTTCGCTCGGAGGCGACCGGAAAGGCGCTGACCGCGCTGCTGCCGATTTATGACAATCTGGAGCGTGCGCTGGCGCAGGAGACCGCCGACACCGAATATAAGAAGGGTGTCGAGATGACCGCCCGGCAGTTTGACGCCGCACTCGATTCCATCGGTGTGGAGATCATCGCACCGGAGGCCGGCGATTCGTTTGACCCGACCGTGCACAACGCGGTCATGCACATCGAGGACGAGGCGCTCGGAGAGAACACGATTGCGGAATGCTTCCAGAAGGGCTTCCGCCACGGCGACAAGATCATCCGCACGGCGATGGTCAAGGTCGCAAACTGATTTTTGTAAAACAATAGCTTGATTCATAGGAGGAAACGATCATGAGTAAAATTATCGGCATTGATTTGGGTACAACCAATTCCTGCGTTGCAGTGATGGAGGGCGGCGAAGCCGTCGTCATCCCCAACAGTGAGGGCGCGCGCACCACACCGTCCGTCGTAGCGTTCAACAAGCAGGGCGAGCGCATTGTCGGTCAGACCGCGAAAAACCAGGCGGTTACCAACGCAGAGCGCACCATTATTTCCATCAAGCGTCACATGGGTTCGGATTACCGTGTGGACATCGAGGGCAAGAAGTACTCCCCGCAGGAGGTTTCCGCGATGGTTCTGCAGAAGCTGAAGGCGGACGCAGAGGCCTATATCGGCTCTCCGGTTACACAGGCGGTTATCACCGTTCCGGCTTACTTCACCGACGCACAGCGCCAGGCAACCAAGGACGCCGGCAAGATCGC
>DJXF01000007.1:25819-26030 GCA_002449635.1 Clostridiales bacterium UBA7011
AGGACGCCGGCAAGATCGCGGGCCTTGAGGTACTGCGTATCATCAACGAGCCGACGGCAGCCGCACTGGCTTACGGCGTAGATAAGGAATCCGAGCAGAAGATCATGGTCTATGACCTCGGCGGCGGCACGTTCGATGTCTCCATTCTGGAGATCGGCGACGGCGTTCTGGAGGTTCTGGCAACCGCGGGCAACAACCGCCTCGGCGGCGA
>DJXF01000086.1 GCA_002449635.1 Clostridiales bacterium UBA7011
AGAGAACAGGCGGGGCAGGTCGAACAGATCATCCGCCGCACAGAGGAGCGTCTGGGCATTTTGCTGTCGGACAGCAGTCATGCCGATCTGTTTGTCCTTCTGTCGCTCGCGGTCAGACGTCTGCGCGGGCAGGAGCAAGTTGTCCTTCCCGAGGATCGTCTGGCAAAGCTGCGCCTGATGCCGCAATATGCCGCCGCCGAGGCGATTGCCGATGATCTGCACCGCGCATTTTCCCTCGCCATTCCCGCCGATGAAGTCGGCTTTATCACCATGCATCTGGCGGGCAGCTCGGTGCGCACGCGCAGCAGCTGTGACTGGACGGATGTCAACGCGCTTTCACTCTACCGTCTGGCCCGCAGCATGACGCAGGTCGCGGCCGGGCATTTCCTTTGACGGAGAGGAATCGCTTCCGGAGGGACTGTGCATCCATCTGGAGCCGGTCATCCACCGGCTGCGGCTCGGCATACCGATTGAGAACAGCGAATGCCGGGAAATTCAGGAAACCTATCCGGAGCTGTATGCGGCGACCGAAGCCGCCTGCGACATTCTCCGCACGGAATTTCATCTCTCCGCTGTTCCGCCCGCGGAAATCGCATTTCTGACCGCGCATTTCGGGGCGGCTGTCCAGAACCTGCACGCGCGCGGGCAGACGGTGTGTGCGGTCGTGGTCGGTCCGACCGGCACGGGCACCTCCGACCCACGCCTTTCCGCAGCTCAGGCTGTGCGGGACTCGGTCCGCGTTCCGTCTGGACCCCGACACGCTCCGGCGCGACGGCATTGACCTGATTCTCTCGACGGTGGATCTGGATATCAAGTTCCGCTGCATCCGCATCAGCCCCAGCCTGACCGAGCGCGACAAAATGATTCTCGATACCGTTTTGCCCGCGGTTTTGCAGCAGAAAGCCAGACAGGACACGCCTGCGCCGCATCCGGCGCCGCTCAGCCGAAACGAGGCGGAGGCGGTGTTTCGCCTGAGTCAGGAGCTGCTGGAACTCGTCGATCACATTGCGCTGTCTCCGGTTCAGCCCGCCCATTCCCGCGCGGAGCTGATTGCGCTGTCCGCCCGCCTGTTTGCCCCGGATGAAATCACGGCGGATATCATCGGCAGCTTGCTGCGCGAGCGGGATGCCCTCGGCGACACCTATATCAAGCCGTTTCGCGCGCTGCTGCTGCAAACGCGCACCGAATGTGTCCGGCATTGCCGGCTGGGCTATGTCCGGCTGGCTTCGCCGCTTTATGAAGAGGGCCGCGTGATCTCCGGCGCGGTGGTCATGCTGATTCCGCCGGAGGACGATCTGACCTGTCAGAACCTGATGCGCGATGTCAGCGCCCTGCTGCTCGGCCATCCGGAGCTTGTGGAACACATGCGGCAGGGAAACCGGTCTGAACTGACCGCCGCGCTCACCTCCCGTCTGCTGCCGTGCTATCGGCGCAGAATACGCAACCTGCTGGGCGGGTGACGGGCTGCCGCGCATGCGCCGCAAACAAAAAAAGCCCGCCGGAGGACACCATGTGCGGTATCCCCTGACGGGCAGTCTGCAGTTTTGTGATATGCCTCGGTTTATCCCAGCTTGCTGTAATCCTCCGCAGAAACAGCTTCCAGCCACTCCGTGCCGGCATTTTCTCCGTCAATTTCCGCCGCCAGATGCGAGAACCACGAATCCGGCGCCGCGCCGTGCCAGTGCTTGACATTCGCGGGAATATTGATGACCGTTCCCGGCGTCATTTCCACCGGTTCCTTGCCCCATTCCTGATAATAACCGCGTCCGCCGACACAGATGAGCATCTGACCGCCGGCCTTGTCCGCATGGTGAATGTGCCAGTTGTTGCGGCAGCCCGGCTCAAAGGTGACGTTGTAAATCGGCACCTGCTCGGTCGAAACGTGCGCGAGATAGCTCTGTCCGACAAAATACTGTGCATAGGCGTCATTGGGCGCACCGATCGGGAAAAAGATGGTGTTCTGATATCTGTCCTTTTCGGTCTGCGCGGGAGTCTCCTCATTCCAGATTTCCTTTGCCATGCGGAACACCGCCCAGCCCTTCGGCCAGCCGGTATACATGGCCGCGTGCGTGATAATCGCCGCGATTTCCTCCTTTGTGACACCGTTGTTTTTTGCGTTCTGCAGATGGTATCCCAGCGAAGAATCCGTCATGCCCGAGGCCATCAGCGATACAACCGTGATGATGCACTTTGTCTTTGTGTCAATTGCCTGCTCGTTCCACACTTCGCCAAACAGCACATCGTCATTGAGATGTGCAAACATCGGCGAAAATGCGCCCAGCTGTTCTCTGCCGGCTGTCTGTACAATTTTTCTGCTCATGCTTCTCCTCCTTATACGCCAAGCGCCTGCACCCATGCGGCGAGGCTTTCCTTCGTCTGTCTTCCGTTCAGCAGCTTTCCGCTCACAATCTTTGTGTCGGGGGAGACACACGGTCTCAGATCGTCTGCGGTCGAGCCGAGCCCGCTTCCGCCGGATGTCGCAAACAGCACAATCGTCTTTCCGGAAAAGTCATAGGACTCGAGGAATGTGTGAATGATATGCGGTGCGGTGTACCACCAGATCGGAAATCCCACAAAAATCACATCGTAAGCGGGGATATCCGCCTGTTTGTCCGCCAGCTCCGGCCGGGAGGATTGGTCGTTCATCTCCACGCTGCTGCGGGATTTTTTGTTCATCCAGTTCAGATCGTCTCTCGTGTACGGAACCGCCGGTCTGATCTCATAGAGGTCTGCCTCTGCCGCCTGTGCGAGCGCTTTTGCCGCCCTTGCGGTCACGCCGCCCGCCGAAAAATACGCCACCAGTTTTCTGCTCATCATCGTGTTCTCCTTTTCTGTCAGATTTTTGGCCTGTCACTGCTCCGCCGTCACACCGAGAATCCGGTTCAGAAAGGTGCGGGTGATCTCGTAAACCGACTGATACACATACTTCACACCCGCCCGCTCCATCGCGCGTTTCTGCTTGTCTGTCACGGCTGTATACGGATAAATCCCGTACATAAACGGGAAAAACGCATAGAGAAAATCCTGCTGCTCCGCCGCGGTCATTTCCGGACAGAACCGGTCGAGACAGCGGATGACCGCGCGCATCGAATTGCCGTAGGCGATCTTGAACTCGACCAGATTTTCCTCCCGGCTGTTTTGCTCCATATCAAAATGGTTCATGCTCATGATTTTGAGCAGCAAATCCCGCCGTTCCAGCGTCTTTGCCAGCCCGCAGGCGAAATCCCGTCTGGAGCATTCGCCCTGCCTTTGTGCCAGCGCGTCCAGCTCCGCAATCCATGCCTCGTATTCCCGCTGCAAAATCGCGAGGAAGATTTCCTCCTTCGTCTGGAAATAGGTATAAATCGAGGTTCTTCCAAAGGATGTCATGTTCCCGATATCGCGTATTGTGATATCCTTAAAGCTCATCGTCCGATACAGCGTTTCACACGCGGCGATGATTTCCTCCCGTCTGGCAGTCGTCAGCTCGGGCGATCCCTTCGGCACAGCCATCCGCCTCCTTCCGTTTTGACACAGTGTCAGTATAACCCAATTTTGACACAGTGTCAATATAATGCCTAAAAATCCCGCCGGAGAACGCCTGCACCTGCATGTCCCCTGCCGCTGTTTCAACTGTCTGCCAAAAAATGAGGAGCCCGCTTTTCCGCGGACTCCTCTGCGCTTAGAGAAAGTATAAAAAGAGAGAAATTGTAAAAATGATTCCGATATTGTCTTATACCTTTGCAGCAGCTTCCCGGCGGCGTGCCTTTGCAGCCATTGCCTCACGCGTTACGTCAAGCAGAACCGCGCCGATGATAACCAGACCGAGTACCATGTTCTGTACTGCGGAGGAAATGGAAAGCAGCGTAAATCCGTTGCGAAGCGTTGCGATAACCAGTGCGCCGATCAGCGTGCCTGCCATAGTGCCCTTGCCGCCCATGAAGGACGCACCGCCGATAACGCAGGATGCAATTGCGTCGGTATCATACGGCTGAATGGCGTTTGCGCCGTTGCAGATGCCGGAACGGCCGATGGATACGATACCTGCCAGCGCCGCCAGAATGCCGGACAGCGTATAGCAGAAGGTCAGGACATTCGCGGAGTTGATGCCGGAAAGACGGGTTGCCTCCATGTTGCCGCCTGCACAGTAAATCGAACGGCCGAGTGCGGTGCGTGTCAGCAGAATATGCATGATGATGTAGATGACAACCAGTACGATGAAGCTTACCGGGAATCCGCCTACGGTAGCTGCGCCCAGCCACATAACGCCCTTCGGGAAGCCGGAAATCATCTGAGAGCCGGTTACCAGCAGAGCTGCGCCCCAAAGGAAGTTTTTCATACCGAGGGTAGAAACGAACGGATGCGGCAGATGCAGACGGGTGAGCAGTGTGCCGTTAATCAGGCCGATCACTGCGCCCATAACCAGAGCGACAACGATGAGAATAAAGGAATTGGTGATACCCGCTTTTACCATCATGCCGCAGACACATGCACAGAACGTCGCGTTCGCGCCGACCGAAAGATCAATGCCGGCAGTAATCAGGCAGAGCAGCATACCGCCTGCCAGAAGTGCGGTAAAGGTTGTCTGCTTCAGAACAGACATCAGGTTGCTGTATGTCAGGAATTTATCGCTGACGATTGTCAAAATAACACCGAGAATAATCAGCGCCAGTAATGTTCCAAGGATGGAATTTCCGTTGGATTTTTTCTTCTTCTTAATCATCTAAACTACCTCCCCATGCTGCCTTCATGAGACTCTCCTGGTTAAAATGCTTGCTGTCACGGTCGACCGTTGCCATGATTCTGCCGCCGCGCATAACGATAACGCGATCCGACATGCCCAAAATTTCAGGCATTTCGGAGGAGACCATGATGACACACTTTCCTTCCTTTACCAGGCGGTTCATAACATTATAAACTTCAATTTTCGCACCGACATCAATACCGCGCGTCGGCTCGTCGAAGATAAAGATTTCCGCATCGGTGTTAACCCATTTGCCGATAACAACCTTCTGCTGGTTGCCGCCGGACAGCTGCCCAACGATCTCGTCGATGGACGGGGTCTTGATGCGCAGAGACCGGATGTTGCCTTCGCCGGCATCTACGATGCGCTTTTGGTTGAGAAACGGACCATCGCAGAAGCCCTTCA
>DJXF01000061.1 GCA_002449635.1 Clostridiales bacterium UBA7011
GATGAAATTCGGTCTGATTCCGGAAATCATCGGACGTCTGCCTGCGCTGGTCACGCTGGATTCCCTTGGCCGTGACATTTTAATCCGCATCCTCAAGGAGCCGAAGAACGCGCTGGTCAAGCAGTATGAAAAGCTGTTCGATATGGATGGCGTCAAGCTCACCTTTGACGACGACGCGCTTGAGCGCGTCGCAGATATTGCGCTCGAGCGTGAAACCGGTGCGCGCGGTCTGCGCGGCGTGCTGGAGGACGTCATGACGGAGATAATGTTTGAAATTCCGTCTGACAACAACATTGAATCGGTGCGCATTACAAAGGATGTCGTCGACAAAAAAGGCAAACCGATTATCGCAGAAAAATCGCCGAAATCCGCGTAAGGGAGGAGAAAAATGGAAATTCAAAACCCTTATATCATCCGCAGCATCTATGTTCAGCCGGGAAAACAGCCGGTCGAACAGTATCTCAACGGAACGGAAGCACAGATTGAGGATCTTGTCGACGGACGGATCGCATCGATCGGTGTGGATGAAGGCATCTGCGTGTTTTATAACGCATTCGGCGAGGTGCTGAAGATGCCCGAAAACCGTTCCATCTTCAATCAGAAGTTTTACGGCTCGTTTGTCGTGGCCGGTTTTGATGAATTTGGCAATATTCTTTCACTCAGTGATGACAACTACGACTATTTTGCCGATCTTTTGAAGCTGTAAATAATGATATTTGTGCCTGCGGGCGGGAGAGAATTCGCGTCCGCAGGTGCTTTTTTATCCCATATTTTCTACTATTTTGGTCGAAATTCATTTCTGCTTGCTTTTTTGACAGGAAATCGTTGCGATTTCGGCAAGATTTCGGTAGATTCCCCATATTTCAAGCGAGAAATAGGGTTGAAAAGGTGTATCAAATACTATATAATTTTAGGAAGTATGAAAGTTCGACACGCTGTTTGTGCAAAGCTTGCTTGTGATACGCGAATGGCGTGCAGCGCGGCGAAGTATTTTTTCGCCTGTTCTGCCGAAAGGAGGATTCCCCTTTATGTCTCAGATCGAAGAGATGGAGAACTATCTGGAATATGAAACACTGCCGGTTCTGCCGCTGCGCGGACTGGTTGCATTTCCTGAAATGCTGATACATTTTGATGTCGGCCGGCTGATTTCCATGAAGGCGCTGGAGCAGTCTATGCGCGACAATCAGCGCATATTTTTGACCGCTCAGCGCGATATTCGCACCGATATCCCCGGAGAAGATGATTTGTTTGTGTTCGGTACGGTTTGTACCGTCAAGCAGATTCTCAAGCTGCCGGGCGACAACATCCGCGTGCTGGTGGAGGGCACGCACCGCGCCGTCGTCGATTCGTTTTCCATGCAGGACGACTGCCTGTTTGCAAAGGTATTCCGCATGGACACCGATCCCGGCAGAGCCTCGCAGAAGCGCAAAGAGGCACTCGTGCGCACGCTGCAGGAACGCTTTGAAGAATATGCATCGCTGTCCTCGCATATCTCGCACGATGTGGTGATGACGGTACTGGACGGCGGTGAGCCGGGGTATCTGGCGGATTATGTCGCGCAGAACACGCCGCTGGAATATGAGGTCAAGCAGGATCTGCTCGAAGAGGTGCACGATGTGCGCCGTCTGGAACAGGTCATTCGGGTGATCGGCCGGGAAATAGACATCCTGCGCATTGAGACCGATTTACAGGAAAAGCTGAAGGATCAGGTCGACAAAAATCAGCGCGAATACTATCTGCGCGAGCAGATGAAGGTCATTCAGAATGAGCTGGGCGAGCAGGATACCGGCGACGAGGCGGAGGAGTACCGCGAGAAAATCCGCGCACTCGGTCTGCCGCAGGAGTCGGAGGAGAAGCTGCTCAAGGAAGCGGGACGGCTGGAGAAAATGCAGCCGCTGTCCGCGGAGAGCGGCGTCATCCGCACCTATCTCGACACCTGCCTTGCCCTGCCTTGGAACAATACCACAAAGGAAAACATCAATCTGGCACAGGCGCGCCGCATTCTGGATCGTGACCACTACGGTCTGGAGAAGATCAAGGACCGCATTCTCGAATTTCTTGCGGTCAAATCCCTTGCTCCGCAGCTCAAGGGTCAGGTTCTGTGTCTCGTCGGCCCTCCGGGTGTCGGCAAGACCTCGATCGTCCGCTGTGTGGCGGAGGCGATGGGCAGGAAATATGCGCGCATGTCGCTCGGCGGCGTGCGCGATGAGGCGGATATCCGCGGTCATCGAAAGACCTATATCGGCGCAATGCCCGGCCGCATTATGACGGCGCTGACACAGGCGGGCAGCAGGAACTGTCTGCTGCTGATGGATGAAATTGATAAAATGGGTGCGGATTCGCGCGGCGATCCCGCCGCGGCCCTGCTCGAGGTGCTCGACATCGAGCAGAACAATGCGTTCCGCGATCACTTCATCGAGCTGCCGTTTGACCTGTCGGATGTGCTGTTTATCACAACGGCGAACACGTTGGATACCATTCCGCGTCCGCTGCTCGACCGCATGGAGATTATAGAAATTTCCAGCTACACCGAGCAGGAGAAGGCGGAGATTGCCATGCGGCATCTGCTGCCCAAGCAGCTGGCGCATCACGGCCTGAAAAAAGCCAATCTTTCGCTCTCGAGAGAGACGATGGTCTATCTCATTCAGGCGTACACGCGTGAGGCGGGTGTGCGCCGTCTGGAGCAGCAGATTGCAAAAATCTGCCGGAAGGCTGCCAAAATCATCGCGGACAGCCAGCAGAGCAATTCGGAGAAAACGGCACGCAAGCGTGTGTCCGTGACCCGTTCCAATATGGAGAAATTCCTCGGCACACCGCGCTATAAGCAGGACAACGTCAGCAAAAAGGATGAGGTCGGCGTGGTCAACGGTCTGGCATGGACCGCGGTTGGCGGCGAAATGCTGCAGGTGGAAGTCAATGTCATTCCGGGCACCGGAAAGCTGGAGATCACCGGCAACCTCGGCAAGGTGATGGAGGAGTCCGCCAAAGCGGCTGTCACCTGCGTCCGCTCTGCTGCGAAGGACCTCGGCGTTGACCCGATGTTTTATAAGGACAGCGATATTCACATTCACTTCCCGGAGGCGGCGATTCCGAAGGACGGTCCGTCGGCAGGCGTGACGATGACGACGGCGATTGCCTCCGCCGTGACAGGCATTCCGGTCCGCTATGATGTGGCGATGACCGGCGAGGTCACGCTGCGCGGGCGCGTGATGCCCATCGGCGGCCTCAAGGAGAAAACAATGGCGGCATACCGCGCCGGCATCAAGACCGTCATCGTTCCGGCAGACAACGAGCCGGATTTGCAGGATATCGACCCGCTGGTGCGCGAAAACGTCGAATTTGTGACCGCTGAAACGATGACAACCGTGCTGGACACGGCGCTGCGCCGTCCGGCACAGGACACACATTCGACCCTGCCTGTGGCAGCAGGCACCGCGCAGCCCCCCGCTGTGAGACAAGGAGAAATATGCTGAACCTACATAACGCTGAGTTTATTCGTTCCGCAGTAAAAACGGCAGATTTTCCGCAGGACGACCTGCCGCAGATTGTCTTTGCGGGAAAATCCAATGTCGGAAAGTCCTCCGCCATCAACCGGATTCTGGGGCGCAAAAATTTTGCCCGTGTGGGCAATGCGCCGGGCAAGACCATTCATATCAATTTTTTCTGTATTGATAAAAAGACGTATTTTGTCGACCTGCCCGGTTATGGCTTTGCAAAGGTTTCCAAGCGCGAACGTGAGCGCTGGGGACGGCTGATGGAAGAGTATTTTGCGCGTCAGGATATGATGACAATGGGCTTTCAGATTGTTGATATCCGGCACAAGCCGACAGCGGATGATGTGACCATGGCGGACTGGTTTCTGCAGACCGGTGTTCCGTTTGCGGTGATTGCCAACAAACACGATAAAATCAAAAAGAGCCAGCTGGAGGACAGTCTGCGAACCATTCGCACCACACTGCACCTCCCGGAGGAGATTCCGGTGATCCCGTTTTCAGCAGTAAAGGGAACGGGACGCGATGAGATTCTGGGATTGATTGCGCATCACATCCAGGAGACATAAATGCAGGTTCTTTCCCTGCGCATATCTGACACAAAAGGAAAGAGGAACAACATGAACGAGAAAAGACCATTTGTGACAAAGCAACAGGCAGAAGAAATTGCAAAGCAGTTTCCCACGCCGTTCCATCTGTATGATGAAGCCGGTATCCGCGAAAATGCCCGCCGGCTGAATGAGGCGTTTTCGTGGAACAGGGGATTTAAGGAATACTTTGCCGTCAAGGCGACACCGACACCGCGCATTTTGCAGATACTCAAAGAAGAGGGCTGCGGCGTGGATTGCTCGTCTTATACCGAGCTGATGATGAGTGAGGCGTGCGGTTTTTCCGGCAGGGAAATCATGTTTTCCTCCAACGACACACCGGCTGAGGATTTTGTCCTCGCAGAAAAGCTGGGTGCGACCATCAATCTGGATGATATCACGCACATTGCATTTTTAGAGGATACCATCGGCCATATTCCGGAGCGCATCTGCTGCCGCTACAATCCGGGCGGCGTGTTCCAGCTGGGCAGCTCGGAAGAGGGGTTCCAGGTAATGGACAATCCGGGCGATGCGAAATACGGCATGACCCGTGAACAGATGACCGAAGCGTACCGCACCCTCAAGGAAAAGGGAGCAAAGGAATTCGGCATTCACGCGTTTCTTGCATCCAACACGATTTCCAACGAGTACTATCCGGAGCTGGCCCGGATTCTGTTCCGGATGGCAGTTGAACTGAAAGAGGAGACGGGCGCACACATTACATTCATCAATCTGTCCGGCGGCATCGGCGTGCCGTATCGTCCGGAGCAGCCGGTCAATGATATCGCCATGATTGGCGAGGGCGTGCGCA
>DJXF01000113.1 GCA_002449635.1 Clostridiales bacterium UBA7011
TGACATGACACCAGTGACAGGTGGAATAGCCGATGCTGAGAAAAACAGGCTTGTCTTTTTTCTGTGCTGCCGCAAAGGCAGCGGCTCCCCACGGGCGCCAGTCCACGGGATTTTCCGCGTGCTGGAGCAGATAGGGGGATTTTTCATATTGCAGCTGATTCATTGTGATTCACCCGCATACAGCATTCCCTGTGCCCGAACCTTTTATGAGCAAGAGGCATAAACTGGGCTATGTGTGCAAGCAAGGAGTGGAATACAATGTCTGCAAATGAACGGTATTGGGCGTTTTTGTCTGTGCTCCACAGGAGGCCGGACGCATGGGCGGCGCTCTCCGGAAGTGCGAACAACCCGGATCTTCACGGCACCGTGCGCTTTTATCAGACAAAATACGGCGTGCTCACGGCTGCCGAGGTCTCCGGTCTGCCCGTGGCGGCGGAGCGGTGCGGCAATGCGGTTTTCGGCTTTCATATTCACAGCGGCAGCCGGTGCAGCGGAAATGAGGACGATCCGTTTGCGGATGCGCTGACGCACTACAACCCGGAAAACTGTCCGCACCCGGCACATGCCGGCGATCTGCCGCCGCTGTTTGCAAACCGCGGCTATGCGTTTCAGGTTTTCCTCACAGACCGGTTTTCCGTGCGGGAAATCATCGGCAGGACGGTCATCATTCACGATGCGCCGGATGATTTTACCTCGCAGCCCGCGGGAAATGCCGGCGCCAAAATAGCCTGCGGTCAGATTCGGGCGCGGCAGGCGCGTGCAGACGGGCAAATTTGAAATGATTGGCGGGAACCATGCCGCATAGTTTGCTCTTTTCGCCGGAAAACTAGGCTCGAGGTGATTTTTCATGGCGAAAAAAGGGATGAAGCGTCCGGACCGGACGCATACGCAGCCGCGCAATTCGGTTGACCCGGTGCCCGAAATACAGGGAAAGGCAAAGCACGGCAAGCAGCGCGCCAGGCCCATCATCAGCGGGACGAGCGGCGCGAGCCTGAAGGTCTTCCACACAGAGCGTCCCATTCCGGCGGATCTTTATCCGGAGATTGACACCGATCTGGCGAGGGACAATCTGGAAAACGACATTCCCGCCGCGGATCTGCAGGATTTGCGGTAGGACAATCCGGAGAGGAGAAAATGCCGCTCATTCCGCGCGAGCTGTCGGAAGGGCGGCATTTCTATGGATATCAGGGGGCTGAACGCGCAGTCGCACAGCATGAGAGTCAGCGATGCTGCGCGGGCACAGACAGCGGACAGGTTATCGGTTCAAAAGCCATACACCGGCATTGAGATAGGCCGCAAAGGTGACCCAGATGAAATAGGGAATCTGCAGATTTGCCGCGAGCACATCGACCCTGCGGAACGACACAATCATCCAGATAATCAGCGCCCACAGCACAAGCAGCCAGAGCAGGGCGACGCCAAACGCCTGATAATTGAAGAAGATGATGCTCCAGAAGAAATTAAACGCCAGCTGAAGCAGGAACACGCGCAGAGCCTGGGTGCGGTCCTCGGAGGGCGGCGTGAGAGAAACGCGCGCCGCGCCGATACCCATCAGCGCATAAAGAATGATCCAGACAATGGGAAATACAATGGCAGGCGGTGACAGCGGCGGCTGCGTGATGACCGTGCTGTACAGCTCTGTGCTGTCCCGCGTGAGCCATCCGGCGAGCGCACCGACCGCCTCGGTAAAGATAATCCAGAAGACATAGGGCTTCCATGCGTCTTGTTTCATAGGAAATCTCCATTCTGCCGCATTGCGGCGCTCCGACATCAATTGCTGTCCCGCGCAGGCGCACCTGACAGCACCCGCAGATAGGATATGTGCACGCCGCGCCAATTTATACTTCCGCGGGCGATAAATTCTCCCACAAACAGCCGTTTGTCTGCTATAATAGGACGTGTATGAAAGCAATCCGTGCCGCCGATCGGGCGGCTGACCATAGCAGGAGGTACTGACATGGAGCTGAAAGGCAGAAATTTTCTCAAGCTTCTGGATTTTACGCCGGATGAAATCGCGGGTATGCTCGACCTCGCCGCGGAGCTCAAGGCAAAGAAAAAGGCAGGCATCGCGCATGATACACTGCGCGGAAAAAATATTGCACTGATTTTTGAGAAGACCAGCACGCGCACGCGGTGCAGCTTTGAGGTTGCGGCGCATGATCTCGGCATGCACGTCACCTATCTCGACCCGTCCGGCTCACAGATCGGAAAGAAGGAGAGCATAGCGGATACGGCGCGTGTGCTCGGCCGCATGTTTGACGGCATTGAATACCGCGGCTTCGGACAGGATATTGTCGAGGAGCTGGCGAAATATGCGGGCGTGCCGGTCTGGAACGGTCTGACCAACGAATTTCACCCGACACAGATTCTGGCGGATTTTCTCACCATCCGCGAGCATTTCGGCCGTCTGAAGGGCATCAATTTTGTATATCTGGGCGATGCGCGCTATAATATGGGCAATTCGCTGATGGTCGGCTGCGCAAAAATGGGCCTGAATTTCACCGCGTGTGCGCCGAAGGAATATTTTCCGGATGCGGCGCTGATTGCGGAAT
The DNA here is from genome assembly GCA_002449635.1 of Clostridiales bacterium UBA7011. GTDB lineage: Bacteria > Bacillota > Clostridia > Oscillospirales > Butyricicoccaceae > Butyricicoccus_A. The sequence continues at coordinate 2,553 of DJXF01000113.1, forward strand.
GTGAGCGCATTGCGGCGGAAACCGGCGCTGTCCTGCGGTTCTGTGAGGACCCGATGGAGGCGA
>DJXF01000122.1:0-26726 GCA_002449635.1 Clostridiales bacterium UBA7011
CTATTCTTACTTGCCGAGTACGTTGTTTGCGATTACCATGCGCTGTACCTGGGAAGTGCCCTCGTAGATCTCGGTGATCTTGGCATCACGCATCATGCGCTCCATCGGGTACTCACGGATGTAGCCGTAGCCGCCGAAGATCTGCAGCGCCTTGGTGGTAACGTCCATCGCGGTCTCGGAAGCGAACAGCTTCGCCATAGCAGCTTCCTTGTTGTACGGCAGGCCGTGATCCTTGTTGAATGCAGCGCGGCGAATCAGCAGACGGGCAGCCTCAATCTGAGTCTCCATGTCAGCGACCATCCACTGCAGGCCCTGGAACTTGGAGATCGGCTTGCCGAACTGAACGCGCTCCTTCATGTACTGAACTGCCTGATCCATTGCGCCCTGCGCGATGCCGAGTGCCTGGGAAGCGATGCCGATACGGCCGCCGTCCAGCGTGGTCATAGCGATCTTGAAGCCCTGACCCTCTCTGCCGAGCAGACGGTCTGCGGGAACGTGAACGTCTTCGAATACCAGCTCTGCGGTCTGGGAGCCGCGGATACCCATCTTATGCTCGATCTTGCCGATGGAGAAGCCGGGATCGTCCTTGTCCAGAATGAAAGCGGAAATGCCGCGATTTCTCTGGGTCTTATCGGTCATAGCAAAGATGACATAGGTGTCAGCGATGCCGCCGCCGGTGATAAATACCTTGGAACCATTGATGATGTAGGAGCCGTCTTCCTGCTTCTCAGCAACCGTCTGCTGTGCAGCGGAGTCGGTGCCCGCGTTCGGCTCGGTCAGGCCGAAAGCGCCGGTCTTGTGACCGTCGATCAGCGGGCGGAGCCACTTTTCCTTCTGCTCAGCGGTGCCGTACTTAAAGATCGGCCAAGCGCCCAGCGTAGCATGCGAAGAAATGATGCAGCCGGTGGTGCCGCAGAAGCGGGATGCCTCTTCGATTGCGATGGAGTAGCAGATGGTGTCGCCGCCGGAGCCGCCCAGCTCCTTCGGGAACTGAATTCCCATCAAGCCCAGCTTGCGCATCTTCGCAACGGTCTCGTGCGGGTAACGCTCCTGCTCGTCGATTTCTGCAGCGATCGGCTCAATCTCGTTGACCGCGAACTCGCGGCACATCTTCTGAACCATAGCCTGCTCTTTCGTAAGCCTAAAATCCATACCAGTAAACCTCCCAAAAAAATAAATTCCAAATATCATTACAAATGCGACATTCGGCAGATCTGACTTCGCGCCAAAGCCGCACTGCAACTCGTGGAACGTGGGTTAATTGTATATACACACATGTATACGATAAATATTATATTCATTCCCATGGGTTTGTCAAGAATTTCACCCACCAAATTTGTGAAAAAGATTCAATTTTCTCACAATCTACCCATTATTTTTCATAGTTATTGACGGTCTGTGATTTTTTTGACAAATCATTCGGTCAAAATATACAAAGAGTGTTCACTGCGTGCAAAAACGCGGCGGGGCACGCATTTCACGCACCCCGCGGGAGTCCTGTCATTTTTCGGTTTTACAGATTTTCGCACTGCTGCAGCCAGAGCGCGCTGACCGCATCCGACGGCATGCGCCAGTCCCCGCGCGGGGACAGCGTGACCGTACCGACCTTCGGGCCGTCCGGCAGGCAGGAACGCTTGAACTGCTGGATAAAGAAGCGGCGGACAAAGGTCGTCAGCCATTTCTTGATGGTCGCGTCGTCATATGTGCCCGCAAAGGCGACCTGTGCCATGCGGAAAATTTTGCGCGGCTCCGTGCCGAAGCGCACCAGATGGAACAGGAAGAAATCGTGGAGCTCATAGGGACCGACCAGCTCCTCCGTCTTCTGCGAGATCTCGCCGTCCTTGGGCGGCAGCAGCTCGGGGGAAACCGGTGTATCCAGCACGTCGCGCAGCACACGGCCGGTTTCGCCGCCCGCACGCTCGGCCTCGTATGCCGTCAGATAGCGCACCAGCGTCTTCGGAATCGAGCTGTTCACGCCGTACATCGACATGTGGTCACCGTTGTAGGTCGCCCAGCCGAGCGCCAGCTCGGACAGATCACCGGTGCCGATGACCATTCCGCCCGTCTTGTTTGCCAGATCCATCAGCACCTGTGTGCGCTCGCGCGCCTGACCGTTTTCAAACGTGACGCTGTGGTCGTCCATATCGTGTCCGATATCCGCAAAGTGCTGGCGCACCGAATCGCCGATTTCAATCGTGCGGCAGGACGTACCGTACGCCGCCGCAAGCGTCAGGGCGTTATTTTTCGTGCGGCTCGTCGTGCCAAAGCACGGCATCGTGACCGCAATGATGTCCTTCCGGTCGCGTCCGAGCAGGTCGAACGCATGTACCGTCACAATGAGTGCGAGTGCGGAATCCAGTCCGCCGGACAGACCGACGACAGCGGTCTTGGCATGTGCATGGCGCACGCGGGTGGCCAGACCGGTCGCCTGCAGCGACAGAATCTCCTCACAGCGGGCAGCCAGATCCGTCTTGTCCGCCGGCACGAACGGTGTCGGTGTGATCGGACGTGTGAGCGCGGTATCGCGCAGCTCCATGTCAAATTCGACGCCCGTCACGCCATAATACTCCGATGTGCGGAAGGTATTCTGCCGGCGGCGTTCATACTCCAGCCGTCTGACGTCAATATCCGAGATCGTCAGGCCGGTTTCAAAGCGCGGCGACTGTGCGAGCAGCGCACCGTTTTCCGCGATGAGGTTGTGACCGGCAAACACAAGATCGGTGGTCGATTCGCCCTGTCCGGCATCGCAGTAGACATAGCCGCACAGGCAGCGGCCCGACTGCATGCGAACCAGATCGCGGCGGTAGGACGCCTTTCCGATGATTTCATCCGAGGCGGACAGATTAAAAATAATTGTCGCGCCCGCCCGCGCCAGCTCGCCGGACGGCGGATTGGAAACCCACAGGTCCTCACAGATTTCCGCAGAAACAGCAAGTTCCGGCAGATCCTTGCAGCGGAAAACCAGCTTCGCGCTGATCCAGAAATTCTGCTCGCCCCAGGCAACATGTTCGTCCATGTCCTCCGGCGCCGCGGTAAAATGACGCAGCTCATAAAATTCCGTATAATTCGGAATGTTCCGCTTGGGAATCATGCCGAGAATTTTGCCCTTGTGCAGGAAGGCGGCAGCATTGTACAGAGAACCGCGGAGCCGCACCGGCAGACCGATGAGAATCAGCATGTCCATCTCCGCTGTCTCCCGCGCAATGCGCAGCAGCTGCTGCTTTGCGCCGTCGAGCAAAACATCGTGCAGGAACAAATCCCCGCAGGTATAGCCCGTCAGGCACAGCTCCGGAAAGCCGATGACCCGTACGCCCTTTTCATTTGCCTCGCGGCACAGCGCGAGAATATTGTCCGCATTGAATGCGCAGTCCGCCACGTGGATTTCCGGCGTGGCCGCCGCGACCTTGATAAATCCATCTTTCATAGTCGTATGCACCTCAGGACTTTTTTGTTGATGCTCTTATTATACCCCAGATACGCGCGCTTGAAAATATGCAATTACACGCAAACCTTGCGCATTTCTGCGGTTTTCTCCGCCGGTCACACAGAATCTCCTGCTCCCTCCGCATACAGGAGGAACCGCCGCTGCGCGGCGGCTTTTTCGCACAAAACCGGCACGCTTCATTCCTATCAGGATAAATACGTTTCATGTATACCAATAGTAATATTTAGATTGCGGCCCGCACTCTTTTTATTCACCGGCTGTGGAAAAAAACAGGGATGCGCGCAATGGCACATCCCTGCAAATGATCTGCGTTATTCGCTTTCTGCTTCGCTGTCCGTCTGGTCGTCCATGTCGTCCGTATCGCTGTCGGAGGAGTCGGAAACCTCCGGCATATCGGGCGGTGTATTTTCGTTCACTTCAAAGTGAACCGGGCGGGTAGACGCTGTGATGGGCAGCATGTCGATGCCTGCGGCCTTCAGCTTGTCGATAATCGGACCGAGGGCCTGTACCGTCGTCTCCTTGCCATAGGTATCGTGCATCAGCAGAATCGCGTCGTTGCGCGAGCTCTGTGTCACCTCGGATACGGCGTAATCGACCATCTGATCGACGGTATAATTGCCGTTTTCCGCGTCGTGATCGTATGCATTCCAGTCATAGTATTCAAAGCCGCGGCGCGTCATCTCGCCCACAATCGCATCATAGGTGTTGTGGCGTTTCATGACTGCATTGTTGCTGCCGCCCGGGAAACGGAAGCCCTGCACCCGGTAGCCGGTCAGCTCGTAAATCCGGTCATAGGCAGCTGCAAAGTCCTTCAGATAGTCCTCCGGCGTCGCATACAGCTTGGCGTATTCGTGTACGTTGGCATGGATGCACAGCGTGTGTCCTTCGTCAACCATGCGCTTGATCAATGCCTCGTTGCCGTCAATCGAGCTCGTGACGACAAAGAAGGTTCCCTTTACGCCCTTTTCCTTGAGCACATCGAGGACGCCCGGCGTATTGGTCGAGGACGGGCCGTCATCAAAGGTCAGGTAGCATACCTTTTTCTCGCTCTCCTTGTTGGGCGCGCTGACCGCGTCGGCATACATGCCCGGGTACTCGCGCGCATAGGCGGGCAGGGAGGTGTCATCCTTGATCTTCAGATACTGCTCGGATTCCTGCTGGCTGGCAGGACGGGTATCCTCCTGCGGCTTCTGTACGGTGTCATCTCCGGAAACCGACTGTGCCGGTGCCGAACCGGCCGGCTGTTCCGTCTTGTTTTTGCCCCCGCTGATCGCTTTGCAGGCGGATACGACAACAACAACAGCGATCAGCAGAACAGCTGCCAGCAAGCCGACGCGTCTCATGTGTCTCTTGTGGCGGCGTGCCTCGCGTTCCTTCCGCTTCTTTGCGGAGGTTTTGCCTTTCTTTGCAGATTTGCCCAGCTGCACGGTGGCGGCGGGCTGCTCCGGATGGCGGCGCTTTGCCTGCTCATCGAGAATTTTCTCCCGCTGCGCCTGCTCCTGATCCGCCAGCCTGTCTGCCTCCTGTTCCGCTGCGGCAGCGGCCGCTTCCCCAGCAGCCTCCGGCACTTCCTGCTCGGCGGATTCCATCGGTTCCTGCTCCGGCAGGTCGTTTTCAGGCGCTGCCGCCGTCTCGGCGGGTTCATCTGCCGCTGTTTCCTGCGGCTGCTCGGACTCTATTTCCCTCATTACGCGCTTCAGATCTTCCAGATCACTTTTTGCTCTCTCGCGCTTTTCCTGCGGGTCAAATTCATGATCCATTATGATCGCTCCTCTCCATATTTCTTATTTTCAAGCGGAAGCCATTCATTTTTTGCCGGATTGCAATGTTCCGGTTTAATCGTGTCTATTATAGCCAATCATGTCATGAAAAACAATAAAATCCGACAAATTTTCCCTGAATTTCTATAATAATCGGAAACAAAGCGCGTTCAGCCGCCTGCTCTGTTTCTTCTGACACGCGTTTTCCCCGGTTTTTCTGATTTTGTGCGCCGGGAATTTTTCTTTACATTGGCCTGCTCCCGTGATACGATGACGATATCGGCGGACAACATCGTCCTGTATTGTATATTCGTATTTTTCAAAAATAATTATACTTTTTGTATAGAAAGGTGGTATGGATATGGAATTCAACAACACAACACTCTCCGCACAGGAGCAGGAACTGAGCTTTTCCTCTTTTTCGCGCGCGGACGCGCTTCGGCTGGGTGCACTCATCAACGAGGAATCGGCGGGCTATCCTGCGCCGGTGGCAACCGAAATCGTCATCAACGGTCTGGTGGTTTACCGGTATTTTCAGGACGGCGCACTGCCGGACAGTGAGCTGTGGCTCGAGCGCAAGCGCAACGCTGTGGAACTGATGCAGATGGGCTCCCTGCGCTTCGGCTGCTGGCTGGAGGAAAACGGAGAAACACTGGAGAGCCGCAAGCTGAATGCGGACGACTTTGCGCCGGGCGGCGGCGGTATGCCGATCATTCTCAAGGGCACCGGTGTCATCGGTTCGGTCTGTGTCTCCGGCGAACCCGATCATCTCGACGATCACGCGATTGTCACCCATGCCATGCGCCGCCTGCTGGCAGAGAAAGGATAACACATTCTCAGACTCCCGCTTTTCGCTCGGAACGGCGGGAGTTTTTCTCTGTTCCGGCGGATCGGCAGTTGATTCCTGTCTGCGCAACAGCTATAATGAAAATCGGTATCGCGGAACTCCTGAACTTTTTTCCGCGCCGATATCTCTTCAACCCGACAACAAAAAGGAGAAGCCATGAACAAAAAAATCCTGTCCCTTGTCACGGCGTGTGTGCTGTCACTCGGGCTGCTGTGTGCCTGCGGAGCCGCCGCACAGCCGGAGCAGACCGCCAAAACCGTCACGCCGGATGTCCCCGTTACCGGAACATGGACCATTCCGGGCGGCTCGTCCGTCGAATACCGCGCGGACGGCACCTATACCGATTTTTCCAAAAAGAATCGCACCGGCACCTATACCTTCCTCGATGAAATGAAGGGCTTTCGCCTGGCGAAGCTGTTCGATCAGCTTGAATATGTCGTCTGCACGTCGGACAAAGGCAAAAAAGCCGCAACCGGTGCCGTCCTGCAGGACCTCATGATTGTCTATTCCGAGCTGGACAACAAGGAGCTGTATTATGTGCGCGGCGGCCGCACAGCCGTCGATTCCGCCGATCTGATCGGCACATGGATTGATGTCTATGACAACGAATCAAAAATGGAATTTACCGCAGACGGCAAGCTGAATGCTTTTGATAAAACCTCCGCCTATACGCTCGGCGAGGAAAAAGACTGCGGCAGCAGCATCACCGTCACCGACGGAGACAATCAGGCCGTCTATGCCGTCTTGACCTACGGGGATTACCTGTTCCTCGTGCGAAAGGATCCCTCCAAGCTGTATCTGCTGGTCAAGGAATCCGTCGTAAAAAATGCCATGTCTCAATAAATTCCCGCTGACTGCGCCCCGAATCCATCTGATTCGGGGCGTTTTTTGCATTCGCTGTGCCGACGCATTGTTCTTCTTCCCCTCTCCCGCGCATATATTGTTTCGTTCCCCGTGCGGGAGGAAAGGAGCGGAATTTTTTTCTATGGCAACTGGAAGACTGATTGTTCAGACGCGGACAGCAGGCGGCGCAAGTCCGGTCATTGACGCCGTAGTCACCGTCTACTGTACAAATGAGGATAGATCGCTTCGCACATGTGCGACAGAGCGCACCAATTTGAACGGCTCGACCGGCATTATTTCCCTGGATGCGCCGTCCCTGGCGCAGTCGGATCCCAATCTGGTACCGCCGTTTGCGACCTACCGCGTCGATATCGATCACCCGAATTACCGTCCGGTCACCGTTCTCGACGTGACTCTTTTTTCCGGTATCACAACCTCTCTGCCCGTGCTCATGCTTCCTCTGGAAGCCGGCGGCGGCGGAGACCGCCGTGAAATCGTCATCAACAGCACAGAAACCGGACCGTCCGGATCAGGGAGAGAATAAATGGCAGAATATCCTTATGTTCCGGAAACCATCACGGTTCATCTCGGCCGGCCGGATGAACCGGCTCCCAATGTGACCGTTCCGTTTCTGGAATACATTCAAAACGTCGCGTCGAGCGAGCTGTACCCGACCTGGCCGGAAAATGCGCTTCGCGCCAACATTTATGCACAGACCAGCTTTGCGCTCAACCGCATCTTTACCGAATGGTATCCTTCGCGCGGCTACGACTTCGACATCACCAACTCAACGGCATTCGACCAGGCCTTTGTATACGGGCGCGATATTTTTGACAACATTTCCGACCTCGTCAACGAGTTATTTGCACAATATCTCGCCCGCCCCGGCTTTGTCCAGCCGCTGTTTGCCGCCTACTGTGACGGCAGGCGTGTGCAGTGCGAAGGGCTGAGCCAGTGGGGCACCGTGGAGCTTGCCCGCCAGGGTATGACCCCCTATGAAATTCTCACCTATTACTACGGCGACGAGCTGGAAATCCGTTCCGCCCCCATCCGCCCGCTCATGCGTTCCTATCCGGGCGTACCGCTGCGGCTGGGTGATATCAACGTCTCCGTGGAGATCATACAGGACCGTCTGAACCGCATTGCACGCAATTACCCCACCATCCCGCGCATTGCAGATACCGACGGCGTATTTGACCTCGAGACGCAAAACGCGGTGCAGGCGTTCCAGAATATTTTCAGCCTGACACCTGACGGCATTGTCGGTCCGGCGACCTGGTATCAAATCACCTCTGTGTACAATGCCGTGCTGCGGCTGGCCGAGCTGGACGCGGAGGGCCTCCGGCCGGAGGATGTGGAGCGGCGGCTTCCCCGCGTACTGCGCGAGGGTATGCGCGGCGATATGGTTCGTCTGCTGCAGTTTCTGCTGGATCAAATCAGTATTTACAACAGCGCACTTCCCCGCGTGGACATCGACGGCATTTTCGGACCGGACACGCGCGATGCCGTGCGGGAATTTCAGCAGGAAAATGACCTGGAGACTGACGGCATTGTCGGCATCAACACATGGAATGCCATCATCAATGCCTACAACCAGATTGAACGAATCCAGTCCGCCAACGGCGGCACCGTCATCCTTCCGCCGCCCAATGCACTGGTGCTCGGTTCCCGCTCGGAGGATGTCTCCCGCCTGCAGGGCTGGCTCAACCGCATCGCGGATTTTTACCCGGAAATTCCGGTTGTTCCGCGCACCGGCTACTACGGCGAAATGACACGTCAGGCGGTTATGACCTATCAGGAGCTGTTCGGCTATCCCGTCACCGGCTATACCACGCCGCTGCTGTTCTATCAAATTGAGCTGACGGCAAATCAGCTGGACAATCCGCAGCTCTGACCTGCCGGAAGGCAGAACCGATAAAAGATCCATCCGGCGCAAAAATGCCGCTTCTTCCAGCCGAACAGATTGGAAAAAGCGGCATTTCTTATTTTTTTGAACTTATTTTGTGATGCAGTCTGTGCCCATAAAGCCGCGCAGTGCCTCCGGAACGGTGACAGAGCCATCGGCATTCTGATAATTTTCCAGAATTGCTGCGACGGTGCGGCCGACCGCAACGCCCGAACCGTTGAGTGTGTGCGCATACTGCGGCTTGCCCTTTTCATTGCGGCAGCGGATGTTCGCACGGCGCGCCTGATAATCGAGGAAATTGGAGCACGAGGAAATCTCGACATAACGTCCATAGGACGGCATCCACACCTCGATATCATAGGTGCAGGCAGAGCTGAAGCCGACATCGCCGGTGCACAGAATGACGACGCGGTACGGCAGTCCCAGACCCTGCAGGACGCGCTCCGCTTCATTGGTGAGGTTTTCCAGCTGATTCCACGAATCCTCCGGCGCAGTGAAGTTGACCAGCTCGACCTTGTTGAACTGATGCTGGCGAATCAGGCCGCGCGCATCGCGTCCGGCTGCACCCGCCTCAGCGCGGAAGCAGGCGGAATACGCCGCATAGCGAACCGGAAGCTGTTCATTCGGAATAATGCTGTCGCGGTACATATTGGTGACCGGAACCTCTGCCGTCGGAATGAGGTACTGATCGGTGTTCTCCAGACGGTACATATCCTCGGCAAACTTCGGCAGCTGGCCGGTGCCGGTCATGGAATCCACATTGGCAATAAACGGGGGAAGAATTTCTGTATAGCCGTTTTCCGTGTGCGTATTGAGGAAATAGTTGATGACTGCACGCTCCAGACGGGCGCCCATTCCCTTGTAGAAATGGAAACGGCTTCCGGTAACCTTTGCCGCTGTTTCCGGATCCAAAATGCCGAGATCCTTGCCGATATCCCAGTGTGCCTTCGGCTCGAAATCAAACGTGCGCGGCTCACTCCAGCGGCGCAGCTCCGGATTGCAGGTGTCATCCGCACCCTCCGGCACCTTGTCCGCCGGCACATTCGGCACGGTCAGCAGCGTGTCATGCAGCTTCTGCTCCACTTCGGTCCGCTGTGCATCCAGTTCCTTGATCCCGCTGCTCAGCTCCTTCATTTCTGCGAGCACGGCAGTGACATCCTCTCCCGCCTTCTTCAGCTGCGGGATCGACTTGGAAACTTTATTCTGCTCCGCCTTCATCGACTCAACCTGTCCGATGATATCGCGGCGCTGCTGGTCGAGCGCCAGAATGGCGTCAATTTCCTCATCATAGCTCTTGCCGCGCATGGCAAGGCGTGTCTTGCACTTTTCCGTATTTTCACGGATAAATTTTACATCTAACACGTTTCATGTTCCTTTCTTATAACCGGTTCGCACATGCGCACCGGCGGTATTCTAAATCATAACCGGTAAGCCGCGGCGTAGCGCTGCTTATTCCTTCTCCAAATCCGCGCAAATTGCCGCATATTCCTTTGCCGCATCGCCGGTGAGCGGCTGCTTTGTGCTGTCGGTCAGCACGCCGCGCGTGTAGGCCTTGTCCATCTGTTCGATGATGGAGCGGGCACTCGCATCTTCTCCCTGCTGCCATGCGCGCTCCAGTTTCCACAGACTGTCGAGAGCTTCCGCCGACTTTTTCTGCTCGTCGGCAGATTTGGTCAGCTCCTGTGCTTCCTTCTCATTCTGTTCGAGCTGTCTCTGCATGGCATCAATCGTCGCCTGCAGCTGATCTGCCTTGGCCTTTGCTCCCGCCGCGGCATTGGTCTGCTGGGTCAGCTGTGTGCCCAAATCCTCCAGCTGGCGGTTCGCATGCGCCTGCATGACATAACTGAGCAAAATCAGGCCGAGCGCCACGCAGAACAAGGCAATGACATAAAAAACAAAGATTTTGCGGCTCTTCTGCCGGCTGCGGTCAATGGACAATGCCTGCTCATATATGGTCACATCTTCATCCGTCACCTTGTTCTGCTCCGGATTGGGGTTCTTTTTTTCTTCACTCATGACAAGCCTCCATCAAAGAATAACGGCAGCCAGTGCCTGAACCAGCCGTTCCAGATCGTCATCACCGTAATATTCCAGTTCGATCCGTCCTTTATTCTTTTTGTTTTCGATGTGGACGCGGCGTCCGAGCGCGCCCTCCAGCTTCTGCTGCAGCTCGGCGTAATAATCCGGCTGAAATTCCTGCGGAACAGCCGGTTCCTGCGGCTGCGGGGCGGGTTTGTTCAGCTTCTTGACATATGCCTCCGCCTGCCGCACGGACATGCCGGATTCCGCCATCGCCTTTGCGGCGCTGATGCGTTTGGACGCGTCCTGCACGGCAAGTACAGCGCGCGCATGTCCGCTGGACAGTTTCCCGTCAATGACCATGCTGCGCACCTCTTCGTCAAGCGACAGCAGGCGCAGACTGTTGGCAACCGCCGAGCGCGAGCGTCCGACGCGCTCCGCAACCGTATCCTGTTTGAGCCCGAACTGGTCGATCAGGGCGCGATATCCCTCCGCCTCCTCGAGCGGATTGAGATCCTCGCGCTGTAAATTTTCGATGAGCGCAAGCTCTGTCATCTTCTGGTCATCCGCGTCGATCACCATCGCGGGAATGGATTCCAGACCTGCCCTGCGGGCGGCACGCCAGCGGCGCTCTCCCGCAATAATCTGAAAATATCCGTTGTCGCTGCGGCGAACCGTGATGGGCGCGAGCACGCCGTGCAGACGAATGCTGTTTTCCAGCTCCTGCATGGCTTCTTCATCGAATTCACGACGCGGCTGTGCGCGGTTGGGCTCAATGCGGTGCAGCGGTATGCTTCGGAATCCGTTTTTCGGTTTTACCGGTTGTGCGGCGGTCGGCGGAATCGCGGGATCGAGATTATCTTCTCCGAACAGGGCGGAAAGTCCGCGTCCTAAACTCTTGTTTGCCATTCGTTTTTCCTCCCTTATGCCTCATTTCTGCGGAGAAACTCCTGTGCAAGTGCCATATATGCCTCTGCGCCGCGGCAATAGCGGTCATATGCTGTAATCGGTTCGCCGTGGCTCGGTGCTTCGGACAGGCGTACATTGCGCGGAACGACCGTCGCAAACACCTTCTTTCCGAAATGCCGTTTGACTTCCTCGACGACCTGAATGGACAAATTGGTGCGTCCGTCAAACATGGTCAGCAGAACACCCTCCATACGAATGCCCTGATTCATACTGCGCTGAACCGCCCGCACAGTGGTCATCAGCTGTGTCAGGCCCTCCAACGCGTAGTATTCGCATTGCAGCGGCACAAGAAACGAATCAGCCGCACAGAGAGAGTTGAGCGTCAGCAGTCCGAGCGACGGCGGACAGTCAATGAAAATAAAGTCATAATCCTCACGGATCTGGTCGAGCACCATTTTCAGGCGATATTCCCGATGTTCCAGCTCAATTAAGTCGATTTCCGCACCGGCGAGATTGACATTCGCACCGATGACATCCACCCACTTCGTCTTGATAATCGCCTCTTCGACCGGCGCATCGCAGACCGTCAGCTCATAAACACTGGTTTGTAGGGAACGGGGATCAATACCAAAACCGGAAGTCGCATTGCCCTGCGGATCGAAATCGCAGACGAGAACCTTTTTCCCCTGCTCTGCGAGCGCAGCGGCAAGGTTGACGGCTGTCGTTGTCTTTCCGACGCCGCCCTTTTGATTTGCAAATGCAATGATTTTTCCCATACGTGGTTTTCCTTTCCGGATATCATGCAAATTTCCTTTCCTATTATAGCACGATGTTTCACGTGAAACAACCTCGGAACGGGTGAATTTGGCTGATGTTTTCTTTGTTTTTACAAATAACAGGCGCGCACTGCATCGGCAAAACAACCGTCTTGTTTCGCGCTGCACATCGCTCTGTTTTTAGACAAATAAGAAAGACTGTGTTTTATATAAAACACAGTCTCGGGAAATCGATTTGAATTGTTTCAATGTTTCACGTGAAACATTCGCCGCACCGCCTCACAGCGGTTTGGCCGAGATTTTGCGATACGGGCGCGGAAACTGTCCGGGTGTCGGCTTTTTCTTCCGAATGATGACCAGACGATGCGTGATATCCGTATTCGGAATGGTGTATTCTACGGTTCGTTCCATGCGGCCGCCCAGCATGGAAATTGCGTGCGCCGCCGCTGCCAGCTCTTCATCGCTGTCCCTGCCCTTCATCGCAATAAAACAGCCGCCCGGTTTGACCAGCGGCAGAGACAGCTCTGCCAGCACATTGAGCTGTGCCACTGCGCGCGATACCGCAAAATCATACTGTTCGCGGTGGTCGGCGGCAAATTCCTCCGCCCGCGCGTGAACCGCCCGGATATCGGTCAATCCCATGCCGTCAATACACGTCTGGAGGAACCGGATGCGTTTGCCGAGGGAATCGAGCAGCGTCAGCCGGCAGTCGGGACACAAAATGTGCAGCGGCATGCCCGGAAAGCCCGCGCCGCAGCCGACATCCACAACCGAACATCCGGAAAAATCCGCAGCGGTGAGGAGGGAAGCGCTGTCGAGCAGATGCCGCGACGCAATCTCCTGCGGTTCGGTGATTGCCGTCAGATTCATCACGCGGTTGGTCTCCAGCATGCGCGCCGTAAAATCCTTTAACTGCGCAATTTGTGCATCGGAAACCGCGAGTTTCATGGCAGAAAATCCGTTTTTCAGCAGCTCATCCATGGTGTTTCTCCTTTTCCATCGCTTCCGTGACAATCATCAGGGCGGTGATGTCGGCCGGACTGACACCCGAAATGCGCGATGCCTGTCCAAAATTCATCGGGCGAACCTGCTGCAGCTTCTGCCGTGCCTCAAGCCGCAGTGATTCGATCGCCTGATAGTCCAGATCGGGCGGCAGCGGACGGCTCTCCAGCTTGCGGAACTGCTCCACATCGCGCAGCTGTCGGCGAATATAGCCCTCATATTTGATGCGGATTTCAACCTGTTCCCGAATGACCTGCGGCAGCTGCGGACGCGCCGGATCAAACGGCGCAAGCGCATCATAGCTCAGCTCGGGGCGGCGAATCAGATCCGCAAGCTTGCAGCCCGATTTGAGCGGTGTGCTGCCGTTTTGCTGCAAAAAAGCCTGCATTTCCTCTGTCGGAGACAGATTTACCGCACTCACGCGGTCAATTTCCGCCTGTACGCGCGCATATTTTTCGCGCACGGCTGCCAGACGGGCAGGGGAGTTGAGTCCGACCCGGGCGCCAATTCCAACCAGCCGTTCGTCGGCATTGTCCTGCCGCAATAACAGTCTGTATTCACTGCGCGACGTCATCATGCGGTACGGTTCGTTTGTGCCGCGTGTGACGAGATCATCGACCAAAGTGCCGATATAGCCATCCGCGCGGTCGAGAATCATCGGCGGTTCGCCCTTGATTTTGCATGCGGCGTTGATGCCGGCAACCAGACCCTGTGCAGCCGCTTCCTCATAACCGGATGAGCCGTTAAACTGTCCTGCACCGTACAAACCGGCAATTTTCTTTGTCTCCAGCGTGGGCTTCAGCTCCAGCGGGTCGATGCAGTCGTATTCAATCGCATACGCGGGGCGCATCACCTCGGCGTGCTCCAGACCTTTGATGGTGTGTATCATTTCCAGCTGTACATCCTCCGGCATAGAGGAGGAAAAGCCCTGAATATACATTTCTTCTGTATTCAGCCCCATCGGCTCAATAAACAGCTGATGACGCGGTTTGTCCGAAAAGCGCACCACTTTGTCCTCAATGGACGGGCAATAGCGCGGACCGATGCCCTCAACCTTGCCGGAATAGAGGGGAGAGCGCGCAAGATTCTGTCTGATAACCTCATGTGTGCGCGCATTCGTATACGTCAGATGACAAACCGCGCGATTGGGCGGCGTGTGTTCCGTTTCAAATGAAAACGGAATGCAGTCAGTCTCGCCATTCTGCACTTCCAGCTCACTGAAATCAATGCTGCGCCGATTGACCCGCGGCGGTGTACCTGTCTTAAAGCGCATCAGATTCAGTCCCATCTGACGCAGACAATCGGTCAGTCCAAGCGCGGCAAACATGCCGTCCGGACCGCCGTCATAAAAGGTATCGCCAATGATAATGCGTCCCTGCAGAAAAGTTCCTGTCGCGCAGATGACCGCTTTTGCAGCATACTGTGCACCGGTCTTTGTTGTGACACCGGTGACAGCTCCGTTTTCATGCGTAATTTCCACAATTTCCGCCTGCTTGAGCATCAGATTGTCCTGCTGCTCGAGCACCTGCTTCATGTGAATCCGATAGGCATTGCGGTCTGCCTGTGCGCGCAGCGAATGGACTGCCGGTCCTTTTCCGCGGTTGAGCAGGCGGTACTGAATGCACGCCGCATCCGCTGCCCGTGCCATCTCGCCGCCCAGTGCGTCAATCTCACGCACCAGATGACCCTTTGCCGTTCCTCCGATTGCAGGATTGCACGGCATATTGCCGACCGCATCCAAATTGATGGAAAAAATGACTGTCTGTAATCCAAGCCGCGCACAGGCGAGCGCAGCCTCAATGCCCGCATGTCCTGCGCCGATGACAGCGACATCAAAGGTTCCTGCTGAAAACTGCAATCAAACGCACTCCTTTCTATGATATTTCGTATATTCCACATTAAATTATACTAATAGTATTTTCTTTCTTTTTGACATGGCTCGAAATCAGGCTGCAGAATAAACGTCCACAGCCTGTGCATACCTGCCGCCGCAATGGGATGGGAAAAGCATGCCGGCTCTATTTTCCGAAATATAGCATCCTTTGCCGGAATATTGCAGCAAGCGACAAAGAAAGCCATTCTCACCACACCTCTGCGCAGCCGGATTCTTTCCACAACTGTGGAAAACTTTGGGGATAATTCCCCGCAATTCTCGCCGGAATTGCGGGACGGACGCCAAAACAGGGGGTGTAAACTGTTGATAACTCTGTGTAAAATGTGTAAAACCCATTACGAGCCGCAAAGGGAAACATCGTCGGGTACTGTCAAAAAGATCGGAAAAAACGCCATTCCGGACGGATTGCTCTGTCCGGAATGGCAGCGGTTTGCTTATTTTCCCACGCAGAATTTGTCAAAAATTGTCGCCACGATATCGTCGCGCACCGCCTGACCGGTGATTTCACCGAGTGCGGCGATTGCGCCCTCCGCATCCATGACAACGGCATCCGGCGTAATGCCGAGCTGTGCCGCGACAAAGGCCGCCTCACAGCGCTCTGCCGCCCGCACCAGTGCTGCGGCCTGACGGGCGTTGGTGATGATTGTCCCGTCAAACGCCATGCCGTCCATGCCGACGACCTGCGGAATCAGCTCGTACAGCTCCTGCAGTCCTTCGCCGGTCTTTGCGCTGACCGCGATCACATGCTCAAAGTGCCGGCGAATCGTTTCCATGTCGAGTGCCGACGGCAAATCGCTCTTGTTGAGCACCGCAATCGTGCGCTTGCCGTGTGTGCGCGCGATCACCATCAGATCGTCATCCGAAATATGGTCGCTCGAATCAAAGACCGCCAGAATGAGTGCAGACGCCTGCGCCTGCTTCATCGCGCGATCAATGCCGATTTTTTCGACCGGATCCTCCGTATCGCGCAGTCCTGCCGTGTCATACAGATGCAGCACCACCGCACCGATTCGAATTGTCTCCTCAATCACATCGCGCGTTGTGCCGGGTACACTGGTGACAATGGCCCGGTCAACACCGGCGAGCGCGTTGAGCAGGGAAGATTTTCCCGCATTCGGCCGGCCCAAAATGGCACAGGGGACACCCTCACGCAGGATGCGTCCGCGCTCATAGGTCTCCGCCAGATCATACAGCGCCCGCGTCGCATTGTGGAGAATTTCACACGCATTGTCAAACAGATGCGAGTCAATTTCCTCATCCGGATAGTCGATGACGGCGAGAAATTCCGCCACAAGATCGACGAGATACTGGCGGATTTCGCGAATGCGCGAGCCCACGGCGCCATCCATCTGCGCTGCGGCATTTTCCGCCGCCTGTGCCGTCGCGGCTGTGACCAGATCGTGCACCGCCTCTGCGCCGGACAGATCCATTTTGCCCGCCAGAAACGCGCGCTGTGTAAATTCGCCGGGCGCCGCCTGCTGCGCACCGCCGGCAAACAGTGCCGCCAGTGTCTCGGATAAAATGGCAGGTGAACCATGGCACTGAATTTCTGCCATATCCTCACCGGTATAGGAATGGGGCGCGTGCATGACACAGCACAGGCAATGGTCAATCACCCTGCCGTCACGCGCGTGCAGAGCGCCGTAGGTGAGCAGGCGGGAGGGACGCGCAGAAAGCGCGCCGCCGCCCTGCGGGGTAAAAATTTTATCTGCAATCGCAAGGGTTTGAGGTCCGGAAACGCGGATAATGCCGATCGGTCCGGAAGCAGGCCCTGTCGCGATTGCGGCAATGGTCGTGCCCATAATCTACCTCATTTCCATGAATGCTGCCGCTTACTCCGCACTTCTGTGCTCACGGGGTCCTCTGCGGTAGCCGCCGCGCGGCGCACGCGTGCCGCGCTCGAGCGCAACGACAACACGACGGTTCGGCTCAGTGCCGGTCGAATACGTTGTGACACCCTGGTAATCCTGAAGCGTCGAATGAATAATGCGGCGCTCATACGGATTCATCGGCTCTAACGTCATGTTTTTGTGGTATTTCAGCACTTTACCCGCCATTTTGCGTGCGAGACGCTGGAGGGATTCCTCGCGCTTGGCACGATAGCCCTCGGTATCAATCGCAATGCGGATATGCTCTTCCTTGCCGCGGTTGACCGTCAGGGAAGTGAGATACTGAATCGCATCGAGGGTGTCGCCGCGGCGGCCGATGACAGCGCCCATGTCCTCACCGCGGATATCCAGAATAATCTGGCCGTCCTCGCCGTCCATCGGGAACGCTTCGCCTTGAATTCCCATGCGGGACAGCAGGCCGTCGACAAATTCCTTTGCCTCGCTTGCCGGTGTGGCTTCCTCATAGGAAACGCGGACATGTGCCGGCACCGCGCCGATGCCGAAAAAGCCCGACTTTCCCTTGTTCAGAACTTCTACGCTGACGCTGTCGCGCTCCATACCCAGCTCCTGCAGTGCCAGCTCAACAGCCTCATCAATGGAAGAGGCCTGCTTTTCAATATACTTTGTCATAAACTTCGCTTACTCCCGTCTGTTATTCGTCGTCATCGACCTGTCGGCCGGCTCTGCGGGCAGCTTCTTTCTCCGCCTTAATCTGCGCGGAGCGGGCGGCAGTTTCCTTTTCCTTCAGCCGTTTTTGTTCCGCTTCTCGCGCTTTGAGCTTCTTTTTGGACACGTTTGCCGACGATGCACCGCGGTATTCGGTCTCAACACCGGCTTTTTTCGCTTCCTCCTGCTCCGCGAGCTTCATCTGATGGGCAGCCTCACGGCGTTTGCGCTCCTTTGTGATTTCGTCGTCCTCCGCCTTGTCAAACTTGACAATATACCAGGTGAGAACCAACTCCTGAATAACGGTAAAGACATTGTTGACGATCCAGTAAACACCCATAGACGCCGGAAGCGTGAAGGCAATCCACACCGACATCAGCGGCATCATGATGAGCATCGCATTCATCGTCGAATTCATCTGTACATTGCCCTGCTGCGCATTCGGATTCTGCACCTTCTGCATCTTCTGCATGACGAAGGAGGACAGCAGCGCTGTTGCGCCCGATACAATCGGGATCATCCACAGCACATTCAGTGTCGTAAACGACGGAATCGCGGACAGATCAATGCCGAAAAAGTTAAAGTCAATGTTGACCAGACCCTCTGAAACGAAGCTGGAAACCTTATCCCAGTTTTCATGCACCGTCTTTGCCAGCTGAATCTGACCGGAAATTGCGGACGCATCATAGGTCTCACCGAGCGCCTTGGCAATATTGGTGATCGTATCGGTGGAAAGACCCATCATGTAGGTCATCGGCTTGCGCACTGCGTAATACAGCGCCATCATAACCGGCAGCGTGATGAACGAAAGCAGGCAGCTGCCCATCGGATTGACGCCCTCGCGCTCATACAGCTTCTGAATTTCCTCATTCACCTTTTCTTTGTTGTTTGCATAACGCTTTTGAATTGCCGCAGACTCCGCCTGGACAATATTCATTTTCTTCATGCCCTTTTTCTGCTTGTACATAAAAGGCAGAAGAATCAGCTTGACGATCAGCGTAAACAGAATCAGCGCAATGCCGTAATTCTGTACGAGTGAAAAAATCGCCATCAGGATCAGACCGAGCGGCCTGACAATTATAATTCCGAAAAAGTCTCCCATTTGATCCTCCAAAGTGGGTAAATTGGGTAAAATAGATGTAGTTCTCCGTCAGGGCACCGGATCGTAGGGATTGTGGTGCGAAAACGGATGGCATCGCGCAATTCGTTTGCAGGCGAGCCAGCCGCCGCGAAGTGCGCCATATTTTTCAATCGCCTCCAGCGCATAAGCGGAGCAGGTAGGATTGTAACGGCAGCGCGGTCTCGTGTACGGCGAAATTGCGGAACGGTAAAATCGAATGCAGGCAAGCAGGATACGCTTTATCATGGCAGTTTCCCTTCCTTTGTCAGATTCAGTCCCAGCTGTCGGGTGCATCGCAGAAAGGCGCGCTCCATCTGTTCATAGGACGCTGTCACCGCGCGATGACGCGCAACGACGACCAGATCGGTATTCGGCCGCAGCTCATCCCTGTGCAGGCGGTAAACCTCTCGAATCAGGCGTTTGATGCGGTTGCGCTGTACTGCGCCGCCGAGCTTCACGCCCACCGTAATGCCGAGACGTCCCGCGCCGTATTTGTTGCGCAGCGCATAAACCACCAGACAATCCGAGGATGCCGAATGCCCCCGCGCATACAGCCTGCGAAAATCGCGGTTTTCCTTTAAGGTGTTTTTCATCGCCCGACTTCCTTTGTGTTCCGTTTTGCAGAACGCATGCCCTGTCACCGTTTTTTGTACCCGCACAGCAGGGGACAGGGGAACATCACGTCCCTCTCCGGCTCATTCTTTTTACTGCCGGAGCTGACAGACTGCCTTGTTTTCCGGCGCGCAGTCCGTCCGAATTGTAATTGCGCCGTCCGAAAATACGGAGAGGAATAGTTCTCCATATAACAGAAATGGACCGCCGGGCGGTCCATCGATCTGTTCACATGGATTGTGAGCCGAATTTCTCAAAAGAAACCGACCCATTCCGCTGCTCCTTGCAGAAGCAGGGGAAAATCAGTGGCTCAGGCGCTTGCGGCCGCGCGCGCGGCGACGAGCGAGAACCTTTCTGCCGTTTGCAGTAGCCATTCTCTTGCGGAAGCCGTGCACCTTGCTGCGCTGACGCTTCTTCGGCTGATATGTTCTTAACATAGTGGCTGCACCTCCATTTATCAACTATAGTTTCAATGCGTGCGGGCACCGGCAGCTGTCCGAGTCCCACCCCTTGGAAACCGGGCGGACGCCGCTGCCTGCGGCCATACACTGCGTGCGTGTACAAACTACATTATAATCAGGAAAACGGGACATTGTCAATCATTATTTGCTCAAACACACCGTTTTTTCCGTCGTCTGCTGACTTTTTTGCGGTTTTGCTTGTGAATACTGTGGAAAACCCTGTGGACACGGTGGAAATTTGGTGGTATCATTAAATTTGTATCAGTATCCGAAGGAGAAAATCTCCTGCTGATCTGAGAAAAGAACGACTCCAATTCACTTCCGGAGGGGGATTACCACGATATGAACACACCTGCCGATATCTGGAATATGGTGCTGGGACTGCTGGAAAAGCGCCTTCAGCCGGTCACCATCGACGCATGGTTTGACGATCTGACCGCTGTTGAATTCAAGGATGACACGCTGCTGCTCCACACACCGGATAAATTCAAAAAAGAGATCATCGACCAGCGCTATCTGCAGACCATCAAAGATGCACTGCGCGACCTGTTTTCCGCCGAAATTGACGTCATTGTCACCACCGGCGAAGCGCCCAAGCTCGCCCGCGACAACGACGGCGGAACCTATGATGAATATACGTTTGAACAGTTCATCGTCGGCTCTTCCAACAAATTTGCACACGCGGCCGCAACCGCTGTCGCCAACAATCCGGCCAAAAACTATAACCCGCTGTTCATCTACGGACAGTCCGGTCTGGGCAAAACGCACCTGATGTACGCCATCGCGTCCGTCGTGCGCCGCGACCATCCGTCCTACCGCATTGTCTATATCAAGGGTGAGGACTTCACAAATGAACTCATCAACGCCATCGCGGAGGGACAGGTTCAGGAATTTCGCGACAAATACCGCCTCGCCGACCTGTTTCTCGTCGACGACGTGCAGTTTATCGCCGGCAAAGACCGCACACAGGAAGAATTTTTCCACACCTTCAACGCACTGTATGAGGCGCACAAACAGATTGTCCTGACCTCCGACCGACCGCCGAAGGAAATTCACACGCTCGAGGACCGCCTGCAGACGCGATTTGAATGGGGTCTGCTCGCGGACATTCAGCCGCCTGACTACGAAACCCGCATGGCGATCATCCATGTCAAGGCGGATTCGCTCAACGTCAATCTGCCCGACGAAATTGTCAATTATATCGCCACGACGATCACCTCCAACGTGCGGCAGCTCGAGGGAACGGTCAAGAAAATCAAGGCCCTGCACGATCTGATGGAACGGGAGATCGATCTGGAGCTTGCACAGGAAGCCGTCTCCGATATTTTTAAGGAAAATCCGGGGCTGAACCCGACGCCGGAAATGATTCTGCGCGAGGTTTCCAATTATTACTGCACACCCGTGGAAAAGCTGCGCGGCAGCGGACGCTCAAAAGACACCGTTCTTCCGCGGCAGGTTGCGATGTATCTCGTCCGGCAGCTCACAGATTACTCGCTCCCGGAAATCGGAAAGGTATTTTCACGCGACCACACAACCGTTCTTCACTCCATCAACAAGGTAGAACAGTATCTGCGCGAGACGAGCGAAATGGAAAATGTCATCAAAACGCTGAAGGCAAACATCCGCGGCTGATCTTCCCAATGCATAAATATACAGGCTCAAATGACGGAAATGCGAAGGAATTCCTTCAAATTTTTCCACATATTCCTGTTAACTGTGCAGGAACATGCTGTGGAAAAGGACAGGGGTTTCGAATTATCCAAGTTTTGTCCGATTTTGTCCACACCCTCCGTGTGAAGCAAAAATCCCCATGAAATGGACACTTTCAGGACTTTTCCACATTTTCCACCTCTCTACTACTATTACTAAAAATACTATTCTATTCTGTTAGATTACACTCTGATTCGTCAGACGTCCGATGCCTGAAAGGATACGGACAGGAGACAGGATCAATGAAACAACATCCGCATACAAATGAGGAGGCGTATCATGCAGTTTTCATGTGAAAAATCCATCTTACAGGATGCCATTATGACGGCATCCCGCGCTGTAAGCAGCAAAAGCACCGTCGCCCTGCTCGAGGGTCTGCTGCTGACGGCGGAAGCCGACGGACATCTGACGCTCTGTGGATATAATATGTCCATGGGCATCCGCGCACAAATCGGCGCCATGGTTACGGAACCCGGCTCCGCCGTGCTCAATGCACGCCTGTTCGGCGATATGGTGCGCAAGCTGCCGGACGACGTCATTTCTGTGGAAACAGACGGCAATCTTCTGACAACCGTTCGCTGCGGAAAAGCGGTGTTCAATCTCGTGGCATCGGACGCACAGGAATTTCCGCAGCTGCCGGAGGTAGAAACGAGCGATCATCCCATTGTTTTGCCGCAGTTTCAGCTGAAATCCATGATTTCCCAGACAATTTTTGCGGTTTCAGACAACGAAGCCAAACCGGTGCTCACCGGCTGCCTGTTTGAACTGGAGGGAAATCAGCTCAATGTCGCCGCTGTCGACGGGTATCGCCTGAGCGTGCGCCGCGAACAGCTGGAGAACACAGCGGCACAGCCGACCCGCTTTGTCGTTCCGGGAACGGCGCTGCGCGAAATTGAACGCATTCTCACAGAATCGGATGAACCTGCGGAAATTTATCCCGGTTCCCGTCATATTCTGTTCCGCATCGGCGAAACCGTCCTGATTACACGCCTGCTGGAAGGCGAATTTCTCAATTACCGCGCTGCCATTCCGAACGATGCCGCCGCAGTCATCACGGCAGACGTCCGGAAGCTGATTACAGGCATCGAACGTGTTTCCCTGATCGTTTCGGAAAAACTCAAAAATCCGGTCCGCATGGTGTTTGACGGCAATCTGCTGCGCATGAGCTGCATCACAACCATCGGAAAATCGTATGATGAATTTGAATATGACGGCGAGGTCGATCATCTGGAAATCGGCTTCAACAACCGGTATCTGCTGGATGCGCTGCGCGCCTGCCCGGGCGATACCGTCCGCATTTCACTCAAGGGCAGTCTGAATCCGATCCTGTTCACACCGGCGGAGGGGGATTCGTTTACCTATCTGGTTCTTCCGGTCCGCCTGAAGGCAGAGTGACGGCGCGGTGCCGCAGAATGGAAAAAACTCATAAAGGAAAATATCGTTTTATGAAATATCAGGATATCAAAATCGAAACGGAATATATCAAGGCGGATTCCTTTCTGAAATTCGCCGGTGTGTGCGCCACAGGCGGACATGCCAAATATCTGATTGAAGAGGGACAGCTGTCGGTCAACGGTGAGGTGTGCACCATGCGCGGCAAAAAGCTGCGCCCCGGAGACACCGTCTGTGTGGCGGACGGTCCGGCATTTCGCATCGTATGAACATCAAACAGCTGACCTTGCGGGATTTCCGAAATTATGAACAGGCGGAGCTGCAGCTCGCGCCGGGTGTCAATGTTTTCTGCGGGGAAAATGCACAGGGCAAGACCAACATCCTCGAAGCGGTCGGCCTGCTGTCGACCATGCGGCTGTTTCGCTCGGGACAAAAGCGCGATGCGATCCGCTTTGGAAGCGAACAGGCGGAGGCGGAAGCACAGTTTTTCGCACAAAAGCGCGATATGAAAATTCGTGCGGTCATTCCGTCCGCAGGGCGCGTTCAGCTGACGGTCAACGAGGTACGGCAGAAGCGGCTGTCTGACGGGGCAGGTCTGCTGCGCTCGGTGCTGTTCTGTCCGGAGGATCTGATGCTCATCCGCGAGGGCGCGGCGGCGCGGCGGCGGTTTGTCGACACCGCGCTCAGTCAGCTGCGGCCGAATTATGCGCGCTGCCTTTCGGAATATTCCCGTCTGCACGAAAACAAAATCCGCATTCTGAGGGACGCGGAGGAAAAGCCGTCCCTGCTCGACACGCTCGATGATTTTTCCTTTCGTATGTCCATGATAGGCGGACACATCATACGCTATCGCGCATACTATCTGCGCTCGCTGATGGAAAAGGCGCGGGGCATTCACGCCTCCATTTCGGGAAAGGATGAGCAGCTGGATTACGTATACCGCACGGTTTCCACCGTGTCGGATCCCTTTGCCGCGGCAAAAGAGATCGGCGCACAGCTGTGGGATCACGCCTGCGCACACCGCGCGGCAGAGATTGCGGCGCGGTCCTGTCTGTCCGGTCCGCACAAGGACGACCTTGCGCTGACGATCGGCGGAAAAAGTGCACGGTCGTTCGGCTCTCAGGGTCAGGTGCGCACCTGTGCGCTGTCCCTCAAGCTGGCGGAGCGCGACATGTTCTTTGCGGACAGCGGGGAATATCCGGTTCTGCTGCTCGACGATGTGCTCAGCGAGCTGGATGCCAGACGGCAGGATTTTGTGCTCAACCGCATCGAAAACGGTCAGGTGCTCATCACCTGCTGCGAGCCGGAAAAGCTTACACAGGTCGAGGGCGGGCGGCTGTTTCTCGTGGACAGCGGAACGGTCCGGCGCACGGTGTGACGGCGTTCGCTCCGGTTCGACAGCGTAATAACACAAAATGAAATATTTATTCGGCGAAATGCACAAGGGCGCACCTGGCATTTCGCCGTTTCTTTTCGCTTTTTGGGGTGCGTTTGGAAACAGTGCGATTTGTTCAAAAAAAGTAAGAAAAAAACGGCGAAAACTTCAAAAATATTTGAGAAAAACCGTGCAGAACTTCAGAAAAAGTGGTATAATATAAATCAGAATGCGGGGAATTTTCCCGCTGTTCAGGCAGATGTGCGGATATGTCATTTTCCGTACAGCGGAAAGGCGGTTGTCATGTATCTTCATCTGGGCCAGGATGTCATTGTTCACACGGACTCGGTTCTCGGCGTGTACGATATGGACACCGCCACATGGTCCAAGCACACGCGCGCCTTTATGTCCGCGCTCGAGAAGACGGGGCATGTCGTACCGCTGTTTGAGGATTTGCCCAGATCGGGCATTCTCTGCGAGGAGGGCGGCGTATCGGTGCTGTATCTTTCTCAGCTGTCCACCGCGACGCTGCTCAGGCGCAGCGGGCAGACTCTGCCGGAACAACAGGCGATTTGATCCGAAATCCCGTTCCATGCGGGATTCTTTCTTTCCAGGTGATTTTACAGGCGGCGGCCGGAGACCGGCGGCCGGTTCTGCCTGATCCTCTTTCCCACCAGTCCGCCGGAGAAATGGAACATATGTTATGAGCATGAGCGAAGAAATTCTGGATTTGACCGTCAGCGAAGCGTACGACGAAAATCAGATTCAGGTGCTGGAAGGTCTGGAGGCTGTCCGAAAGCGGCCGGGCATGTACATCGGCTCGACCTCCGCGCGCGGTCTGCACCATCTGGTGTACGAAATTGTCGACAACTCCATCGACGAGGCGCTCGCGGGCTACTGCACCCACATCGAGGTCACGCTTGAGCCGGACAGCGTCGTCACGGTGCGCGACAACGGACGCGGCATTCCGGTCGGCATCCATCCGCAGATGGGCATTCCGACACTGGAAGTCGTTTTGACCGTACTGCATGCGGGCGGTAAATTCGGCGGCGACGGCTATAAGGTCTCCGGCGGCCTGCACGGCGTCGGTTCCTCTGTCGTCAACGCGCTGTCCGAATGGCTCGAGGCAACCGTCTACGACGGGGAAAACAAATACACAATGAAATTTGCACGCGGCAAGACCATTTCTCCGATGCGTTCTGCGCCGTGCAGACATGAGACCGGTACGACCATTCGTTTCAAGGCGGACAGCCAGATTTTTGAAACACTGGAGTACGACTATGAAATTCTCGCCAACCGGCTGCAGGAGCAGGCGTTCCTTAACGGCGGCATTCGCATCACACTGCGCGACGAGCGCGATCCGGATGACGATGTGCGCGAGGATATTATGCACTATGAGGGCGGCATCCGACAGTTTGTCTCCTACTTAAACCGCAATAAAAATCCGCTGCATCCCGAGACCATTTATGTCGAGGGCTCGCGCGACGAGTCGATGGCAGAGGTCGCGATGCAGTATACCGACAGCTACAATGAAAATCTGCTGTCGTTTGCCAACAACATCAACACGACTGAGGGCGGCACGCATGAGACCGGCTTCAAGTCGGCTCTGACCAAGGTCATCAACGACTATGCGCGCAAGTTCGGCTTCCTCAAGGAAAATGACAGGAATTTCTCCGGTGAGGACGTGCGCGAGGGTCTGACGGCGGTCATTTCGGTCAAGCTGCGCGAGGCACAGTTTGAAGGCCAGACCAAGACCAAGCTGGGCAACTCGTCGATGCGCACGCTGGTGGAATCCATGGTGACCGAAAAGCTGACGATTTTCTTTGAGGAAAATCCGTCGGTTGCCAAGGCGATTATTGACAAGGCACAGACCGCCTCCCGCGCACGCGAGGCGGCGCGCAAGGCGCGCGAGCTGGCGCACCGGAAGAGTGCGCTGGAATCCGGCTCTCTGCCGGGCAAGCTGGCGGACTGTCAGGAGCGCGACCCGTCGCTGACGGAAATTTATATCGTCGAGGGCGATTCCGCGGGCGGCTCGGCAAAGGAAGGCCGCGACCGCCGGTATCAGGCGATTCTGCCGCTGTGGGGCAAAATGCTCAACGT
>DJXF01000122.1:26872-52288 GCA_002449635.1 Clostridiales bacterium UBA7011
GCGGGCTTTGGCGAGGATTTTGATCCGTCCAAGCTGCGGTACGGCAAGATTATTCTGATGGCGGATGCCGATGTCGACGGCAGCCATATCCGCACGCTGCTGCTGACGTTCTTTTTCCGCTATATGCGTCCGCTGATCGAACAGGGCCATGTCTATATCGCACAGCCGCCGCTGTTCAAAAATACAAAGGGAAAAGTCACACGGTATACCTACACCGAGCAGGAACAGGTTTCCGTGCTCGCGGAAATGGGGCAGGGCGTCGATATTCAGCGCTACAAAGGCCTCGGCGAGATGGATCCGGAGCAGCTGTGGGAGACCACAATGAATCCGGAAAACCGCACGCTGCTTCAGGTCACGCTGGAGGATGCATCGATGGCAGATGAAATCTTCACTCTGCTGATGGGCGAGAAGGTCGAGCCGCGCCGCGAATTTATTCAGAAAAACGCAAAATACGTCACCAATCTCGATATTTAACCGACAGGAAAACACATCATGGACGATATCAGAAAAAAACGGCTGCAGGCATCGGCGGACAAGCTCATGGAGGCACATGATGATCTGGTCGACCTGCTGCCGGCAAAGAAGAAAAAAGCCTCAGAGGAGGAGGCGCTGCTCGGCGATGCGATGGATTCGCTGGAGGAGGCCATTTCCTGCCTGACAGAACTGCTGGAAGAAGAGGTATAAATGAGTATCAGCTTTGAAAATCAGAAAATTATCCCGGTCGATCTGGAACGGGAGATGAAAAAATCGTACATCGACTACGCGATGTCGGTCATTGTCGGCCGTGCGCTGCCGGATGCGCGCGACGGTCTCAAGCCGGTGCACCGCCGCATTCTGTACGCGATGTATGAGGATCATCTGACCAGCGACCGTCCGTACCGCAAGGCGGCGACTACCGTCGGCAACGTGCTCGGCCGCTATCATCCGCACGGCGATGCATCCGTTTATGACGCACTTGTGCGCATGGCGCAGCCGTTTTCCCTGCGTTATCCGATGATTGACGGTCACGGCAACTTCGGTTCCATTGACGGCGATCCTCCGGCAGCATATCGTTATACCGAAGCGCGCATGAGCCGCATGGCGGCCTATATGATGACGGATATTGACAAGGAAACCGTCGATTTCATGCCCAACTTTGATGACAACCGCAAGGAACCGGTGGTTCTTCCGTCGCGTTTCCCGGGCATGCTGGTCAACGGTTCGTCCGGCATCGCGGTCGGCATGGCGACCAATATGCCGCCCCACAATCTGACCGAGGTCATCAACGGCATCTGCCATGTCATCGACAATCCGGAAGCACAGATGGAGGACATCTGCCAGTACATCAAGGGGCCGGATTTCCCGACCGGCGGCATTATCATGGGACGCAGCGGCATTCGCGCGGCTTATGCGACCGGACGCGGCAAAATTAAAGTGCGTGCGCGCACCAATATTGAGGAGATGCACAGCGGACGCCAGCGAATTGTGGTCACGGAAATTCCGTATACCGTCAACAAAGCGCGTCTGGTGGAATCCATTGCCGATCTTGTCAAAAACAAGCGCGTGGAGGGCATTTCCGATCTGCGCGATGAATCCAACCGCGAGGGCATGCGCATTGTCATCGAGCTCAAGCGCGAGGCAAATGCACAGGTCGTGCTCAACCGGCTGTACAATTACACGCAGCTGCAGGACACCTTCTCTGTCAACAATCTGGCTCTGGTCAACAATCAGCCGCGCACGCTCAATCTGCGCGAGCTGATCGATCAATATATCGAATTTCAGCGCGAGGTCATCGAGCGCCGCACGCGCTATGAGCTGAAGAAGGCGGAAACGCGCGCCCACATTCTGGAAGGTCTGAAGGTTGCGACCGACAACATTGACCGCATCATCAGCATCATCCGTGCATCTGCCAATGAGACGGAGGCCAAGCTCAACCTGATGGCTGAGCCGTTTATCATCAATCAGATTGCGCTGCTCGGCATCGTCAACGGAAAAGAAAACTTTGAATTTCACCTCGACGAAGCGCAGGCGCAGGCGATTGTCAATATGCGCCTCGGCCGTCTGTCCGGTCTGGAACGCCAGAAGATCAACGATGAGTACGACGAAATCGAGGAAAAAATTCACAGCATGATGGAAATTCTCGCGAGCCGCGAAAAAATCCTGGAGGTCGTCAAGCAGGAGCTGATTGAAATCCGCGATAAGTTCGGCGATGAACGCCGGACACAGATCGAAGCGGTGGACAATGAGATTGACATCGAGGATCTGATTGAACGCGAGGAATGCACCTATACGCTGACGCACTGCGGCTATATTAAGCGCGTGCCGACTGCCGCCTACCGCGCACAGCGACGCGGCGGACGCGGTGTCAATGCGATGGCGACGCGCGAGGAGGACTATGCGGAGACGCTGTTTATCGCATCCTCTCACGACAACATTCTGCTGTTCAGCAGTTTCGGCAAGGTCTATCGGCTCAAGGGCTATCAGATTCCGGAGACCGGACGCACGGCAAAGGGCACAAATGTTGTCAATCTGCTGCAGCTGGACAACGGAGAGACGGTTTCCGCCATGTTTGCCGTCAATGAATACGACGATTCGCATTATCTGTTCTTTGTGACGGAACGCGGCGTGGTAAAGCGCGTTGCACTGTCTGAGCTGAAAAATATCCGCCGCGCCGGTCTGCGCGCCCTGTCGATCAATGAGGGCGATCGTCTGGTGGATGTCAGACTGACCGACGGCAAACAGAATATTCTGCTTGTCACGGCAAAGGGCCGCGCAATCTGCTTCGATGAAAACGAAGTGCGCGCAATGGGACGCACAGCGGTCGGCGTGCGCGGAATTTCCCTCGAAGAGGGTGACCGTGTCATCGGCGGCGTGCGCGCCCGTCCGGAAGGTCAGGTGCTCACCATCACCGAAAACGGCTACGGCAAACGCACACCGGTCGACGAATTCAGCGTGCATCATCGCGGCGGCCGCGGCATTCTCGCCCATGCGCTCAACGAAAAGACGGGCAATATCGCCGGCACAGCTGTTGTAGATCTGGACAACGATGTCATGCTGATTACCGATGACGGCGTGCTCATCCGCACAGCAGTCGAAGATATCCGCCTGTGCGGCAGAAATACACAGGGTGTCATCGTCATGCGTACCGGTGATGATGTTCATGTCAACGCCATCACGCGGATTGAAAAGGAAGAAGACGAGGACACAGAGCTGCCTGCCGAAACAGATGCGGAAGAAATGACACAATCCGAACAACCGGCAGTGGAAATGAACCATGACAGCGAAGAATAAACATGTCACCATTTATACCGACGGCGCCTGTTCCGGAAACCCCGGACCGGGCGGCTTCGGCATCATTCTTCAATACGGGGAACATCGAAAGGAAATCAGCAGGGGCTTTCCGAATACGACAAACAACCGCATGGAGCTGCTCGGTGTGATTACCGCACTCGAAGCACTCAAAACACCGTGCACGGTCGATCTGTATTCCGACAGCAAGTATGTCATTGACGCCATACAAAAGGGCTGGGCGGTCAAATGGCGCAGCAAAAACTGGATGCGCACACCCAAAGAGCCGGCCAAAAATCCCGATTTGTGGGAGCGCCTGCTGGATTTGCTGAACGTACACGATGTGACCTTTCACTGGGTAAAGGGTCACGCGGACAATGAAAACAACAACCGCTGTGATGAACTCGCGGTGAATGCGTGGAAGCAGTTCAAATAATACTATCTGTATAAATATTTTGTTGATATACAATCAATATTGTTCAACTGCGACAGATATCGGAAAAAAGAGCAAGGGAGGGTGCGCCCAGGTACCCTCCTTTGTGTCTGTTATAAAAAGATCCGGTATATGCAGTGCGGGAGAAAAGGGGGAATCATGCGCCGGACAGACAAATTGTGGGACGGATTTTCTCTGATTCAGGATGACCGCTTTTTCAAGCTGGGACAGGACAGTGTGCTGCTGTCTGCGTTTGCCGCGCCGCCCGCGCGCGGGAATGTGATGGATTTGGGCTGCGGCAACGGTGCGCTCGGTGTGCTGCTGTGTGCGCGTTATCCGCAGCTTTCGGTCACCGGCATGGAAATTCAGCCGGAGGTCGCGGCGCTTGCGCGGGAAAATGCCGCGCAGAATGGGCTGGACAAACGTCTGCACATTGTCAATGCGGATTGGAATGACTGCCGGACGCTGTTTTCGGGCGGTTTGTTCGACTATATCGTGTGCAATCCGCCGTATTTTGCAAAAAGCAGCGGATTTTCCGCGGCAGGTGCAAACCGGCAAAAGGCGCGGCAGGATACCGCGGGCACCGCAGAGCATGCTGTGCGGGCGGCGGCATATCTCGTCAAATATGGCGGGCGCGTCGCTTTTGTCTATCGTCCGGAGCGGCTGTGCGAGCTGATTGCGGCGATGCAGGCGGTACAGCTGGAGCCGAAGCGTCTGCGCATGATACATCAAACAGCACGCGCTGTTCCGTCTGCGGTTTTGATCGAAGCGCGCCGCGGCAGTGCATCCGGTTTACAGATTCTGCCGCCGCTGCTGGTATGCGGCGAAGACGGACAGCAGACGGCGGAATACCGCGCGATTTACCACAGGGAGGAGAATTGACATGGAAAAGGGAACACTCTATCTGGTCGGCACGCCGATCGGAAATCTGGAGGATTTGACCTATCGTGCGGTTCGCATCCTCCGCGAAGCGGATTTTATCGCGGCGGAGGACACCCGGGTCAGCGGAAAGCTGCTGCACTATCTTGAAATCAGCAAGCCGATGGTCAGCTATCATGAGCACAACCGGCGGCAGCGCGGACCCGAGCTGGTCGAACGCATCCTGAACGGGGAGATCTGTGCACTGGTGACAGACGCGGGTATGCCGGCGATCAGCGATCCGGGCGAGGAGCTGGCGAATCTGTGTCATGAGGCGGGAATTTCGGTCATTCCCGTACCGGGCGCGTGTGCCGCTGTGTGTGCGCTCGCGCAGAGCGGATTTCCGTCCGGAAAATGGTGCTTTGAGGGCTTTTTGCCGACGGCAAACAAGCCGCGCCGGGAACGCCTGCAATTTCTCAAACAGGAAACACGCACCTGTATTGTGTATGAAGCGCCGCACCGCCTGCGCACGACGCTGCGCGATCTGGCGGATTGTTTGGGCGAACGCCGCGTCAGTCTGTCGCGCGAGCTGACAAAGCTGCATGAAGAATGCCTGCGCATGACGCTGCCGGAGGCGGCTGCATATTATGAAGAACACGAACCGCGCGGAGAATTTGTTTTGGTACTCGAGGGCGCACAGGAGGATGCAGCGCAGTCGGATGCCGACCGTATGCAGCGGGCGATCGCACTGACAGAGGAGCTGACAGCAGCGGGTTTGACTCTGCGGGATGCCGTCAAACAGGCTGCGAAACAGACCGGTGCGCGAAAAAATCAGCTGTATCAGACCATGCTGTCGCGCGAAAACGAATAAAAATATATAAGAAAAACACGAGACCGCCGGAATGTACCGGTTGCCTCGTGTTTGTTTTTGCCTGAATCATGTCAGGACAGAGCGGCGGGCTCAGACATCAGCCTTCCACAGTCCATGCAGGTTGCAGTACGCATAAGCAGACAGCATGCTGTCGCCTTCCGTCAGAGCAAAGACAGCCTTCGGCGCATCGCCCGGAGCGAGCTTCTTGCGCTGATTTCCCTGCGCGGTGTGAATGGAAATCCATTCGATGTAATGGACATCTGCCATCGGATGTTCAGCAGAACCGACGGAAACAGTAACCGTATTGCCGTCAACAGCAATAACCGGCACGTGCTTTTCCTGCGCCGCATCGACCGAACCGGGGACAAGTTCCGTCATTTTTTCGCCGCAGCAGACGACCGGAACTCCCTTGTCCTTTACCATAGCGACAATGTTGCCGCAGTGCTTACAGATAAAATAACGCTGTTCCATTTTTTCCTCCTGTTCTCGCAGTTGTGTCGGGAAACGGACTGTGAATATCGATGGGGCACAACGGAAATACCGTTCTGCCGCAGATCGAGCATGATTACTCAGCAGTGAACATATCCTTGCCGAGACCGCAGACGGGGCAAACCCAGTCCTCCGGCAGCTGCTCAAATGGGGTGCCCGGTGCGATGCCGTTGTCCGGATCGCCCTTGGCGGGATCGTATTCATAAGAACATGGGCATGTGTACTTCATCAGTATGCTCCTTTCTGTTTCCGCCGTCGTTCGACAGCTTTTTCTTATTATACCATAGTTCTGCTGTCAAATGGGAAAGGATTGTGAAAAACAGAAAAAAACTCCCTCCGCCGTTGAGGTATGAAAGAAGACACTTGGGAACAAGCTGAATCCGGCGGCGAAAGGGGATACGATAAATGAATCATTACTATTTGGAATTTTTCAAAATTATTATACTATTTATAATAAATATTCTTTTGATTACAGCGGCGCAGTCGACCGGATTTTGAAGAAAAATATGTAAAAAAAGAGAAAACCCGGATGTTGGGGGCATCCGGGTTTCCCTATACAAAACTTAAAGGGGGGTAAAAAAGAGAGATAAAAGAAAAAATCTTTTATATAGCCATTTCTGACTATGGACATAGTATAGCGCACCTTCGTGTATTTTGTGTGAACAAATGGAGAATTTTTTCACTGCACAGTGGAAAAGTGTTGGGCAGAAAATGAGGAAATCGGTACTTATTTCGTTTTGCTTTCTTCCGCTGCGGGGTCGGAAAGCGGCGGACGTGTAATCATATAGCTGGCGGTTGCCGTCGCGACAAGATTTTCCGGGTCATCGCGCATCCAGGCGCGGGAAGACGCGTGGAAAATTTTGCGTCCGTGGAAGGTGATTTCCGACTGGACAAGGAGTGTTCCGCCGATGCGGCCGGGGCGCAGAAAATTGACCGTCATGGAGGAGGTGGGGCACAGCGAAAAGCCGGCGTGATAATAGACCAGAAGTCCCATTCCCATATCGAGCATGGCGCTGGTCACACCGCCGTGCAGCCATCCCATCGGGTTGCGCATTTCCGGTTTCAGCTTGTAGCTGACCGTACAGATCAGTCCGTCATCACTGCATGACTGAAACTGCGGGGGAATGCGGTCGTTGACCGAGCCGGGCTCGGCATGAGCGCGGCGGAAAATGGCGGCGCGCAGGCGCTGTTCGTGGTATTCCCTGGATTGTGTCATAGCGTTCATCCTTTTTGCTTGCGGAAAAGTATGGAAGGCAGGTTCGCTCGGCTGTGGCTGCGGCGGATTCCGAAAAATGTGTCCGGCAGCGGCGGAACAGTGCGGAAATGCCCCGGCATCAATCGGGCCCGCGCCGGGACGTGTCACCGCGGCGTATCTGCCTATTCTTTCATGTAACTGGAAAAAGTGTAGCACAAATTGCAAATCACTGTCAATCGGTGCGGGAAATCCCGCTGTTTTTTTGTCAGTGGAAACGTATTTCTATTGCAACATGCGGGTAAAAATAGTAAAATAGTAGGGTATGAGTGCCGAAAAGGGAAAAAAGAGGAAAAATTTTTTTGTGGGTAGTTGAAAAGACTACTAAATTAGTGTATATTAGGTGTGGAAACAAACGGGGACAGCCTGCGCGGCTGCACCGTTCATGATAGCACAACATGTGTGAGGAGGAATACCATATGGAACGTGTCGTTTATTCGGACAACGCGGCAACGACGCCGATTTCCAAAAATGTCTATAACGCCATGCTGCCGTATCTGACGACCGGCTATGGCAACCCGTCCAGTCTGTATTCGCTGGCGCGCGAGGAAAAGAAAGCGCTCGATCAGGCGCGCGCTTATACCGCAGAGTGTCTCAACTGCAGCCCGGATGAGATTATCTTCACCTCCGGCGGCTCGGAGGCGGACAATCTGGCGCTCAAGGGTCTGCTGTTTGCAAGAGGCTTTTCCAAGGAGAAAAAACAGATTATTACCAGCACCATCGAGCACCATGCCATTCTGCACACCTGCGAATTTCTCGAGCGCATCGGGTATGAGGTCACCTATATCGGTGTAGACGGCGAGGGCCATATCAAGATGGACGAGCTGGAGCAGGCGATTTCCGACAAAACAGCACTCGTTTCCATCATGGCGGCAAACAACGAAATCGGTACGATTCAGGATCTGAAGGCAATCGCCGACCTGTGCCACAAAAAGGGAACGCTGTTCCACACGGACGCGGTACAGGCAGTCGGTCATATGCACATCGATGTCAAAGAAATGGGCATCGACATGCTGTCGCTCTCTGCACATAAAATCCGCGGTCCGAAGGGCGTCGGTGCGCTGTACTGCCGCAAGGGAATTCATCTCGAGCCGCTGATTCACGGCGGCGGACAGGAAAACGGCAAGCGCAGCGGCACGGAAAATGTCGCAGGTATTGTCGGCCTCGGCGAAGCGATGCGGTATGCACATGAGCACATGGACGAGTATCTGCCGTATGTCGCCCGTCTGCGCGACCGCCTGATTGAGGGCGTGTGCAAGATTCCGTATACGCAGCTGACCGGCGATCCGGTCAACCGCCTGCCGGGAACGGCAAGCTTTGTCATCGAATGCATTGAGGGCGAATCGCTGGTTCTGCGTCTGGATCTGGCAGGCATCGCTTCGTCCACCGGTTCGGCCTGCTCGACAGGCTCGCTCGATCCGTCGCACGTTCTGATGGCGATCGGCCTGCCGCATGAAATTGCACACGGTTCGCTGCGCGTCACGCTCGGTGAACAGAATACCGAAGAAGATGTCGATTATCTCATCGAGAAGATCACCTATGTCGTCAAGACCCTGCGTGATATGTCTCCGGTCTGGGATGAAAAGATGAGCGGTGAGCCGATGCTCAAATTGTTCGACAAGTAAATCCGTCAGTTATGTGATAGAATAAAAGGAGCAGGATCAATATGGATTACAGCGAGAAAGTAATGGATCATTTCGCCAACCCGCGCAATGTCGGTGTCCTTGAGGATGCCAATGCGGTGGGCGAGGTTGGAAACGCCAAGTGCGGCGATATCATGAAGATGTACCTCAAGATCAGCGATGAGGGCGTCATCACGGACATCCGGTTCAAGACGTTTGGCTGCGGCGCTGCTGTTGCAACCAGCTCGATGGCAACCGAGATGGTCAAGGGCAAGACAATCAGTGAAGCACTTCAGCTGACCAATAAGGCAGTTGCCGAGGCACTCGACGGACTGCCCCCGGTCAAGATGCACTGCTCTGTTCTGGCGGAGGAAGCCATTCATGCCGCGATTGCAGATTATTATAAGCGCAAGGGCCTCAATCCGGAGGAGTTCATGGGCACCTGTGACATGAACTGCGACAGCTGCGGCAAGCACTGATTCGCCGAAAAACCGAACATTTTTTAGTCAATTCTGCCGAAAAAAGCCGCATGTGAGAAGCATGCGGCCTTTCGGCGTGTAAATGAGAACGACATGCAGGAGGAGCACGCTTACATGGAACGCATTACGCAGCTCATCACCGATTTAACCGAATATGACACGATAAGCGAAGGCATCCGCACCGGAAAAACACCGGTGGAGGTGACGGGACTCGCGCCCATACACAAGGCAAATCTGACGGCGGCGCTGGCGGAACAGCTGCACCGTCAGGCGGTTGTGATTTGTCCGGATGATGCCGCCTGCGACCGCATGGCGCGCGATCTGGCATCCTTTTCCGAGCGGAATATATCTGTTCTGCCGACGCGTGAATTTGTGTTTCACAGCATAGAGTCGTCCTCGCGGGAATACGAGCATCGGCGCATTGCCGTGCTGCGCAGCCTGATTGCGGGAAAAACCACCGTGGTCACCTCCGTTCCGGCACTGCTGATGGCAACAATGCCGCCGGAGCTGATGGAGCAGGCGACATTTACCATTGAATTCAGCGGCGAATATGACACCAATGATCTGATGCACAAGCTGATCCAGGCCGGATACAGCCGGTGTATGCAGGTGGAGGGTGAGGGACAGTTTTCTCTGCGCGGCGGCATTTTAGATATTTTTGTGCCGGGCGAGCCGGAACCGGTGCGCATTGAATTTTTCGGCGATGAGGTGGATACGATGTCCTATTTTGACATCGGTTCCCAGCGGCGCACGCGTTCGCTGGAAAAAGTGGTCTGTCTGCCCAATCGCGAGTCGCTGCCGACACTTGCGCCGGACGGCACGCAGGGACTGGTCAGCCAGCTTGAAAAAATCATCGCTTCAAAAGCCAAAAAGCACCCTGACCTGAACAAAAATCTGCGCCGCGATGTCGAACGGCTGAACAACGACGGCCTTTTTCCCGCGGCGGACAAATACCTCCCGTTTCTCTATCCGGAGATGGCGACAGCGGCGGATTATATCCCG
The DNA here is from genome assembly GCA_002449635.1 of Clostridiales bacterium UBA7011. Lineage (GTDB taxonomy): Bacteria > Bacillota > Clostridia > Oscillospirales > Butyricicoccaceae > Butyricicoccus_A. Next base: position 37,146 of record DJXF01000122.1, read on the forward strand.
CGCGATGCACTGATCTTTTTCGATGATTTCCGCGCGGTGCGCGAGGCGGCGCGCGTCTTTCAGGTGCGCATGAAGGAGGACGTGGAAGCGCTGCTCGCGCGCGGTCTGCTGTATGGAAAAAATGCGGTGTATCAGGCATCTCTGGAACAGGTGCTCGAAACACTGTCCGGCCGCGCGATGCTCTATCTGGAAACCTTCCTCAGCTCGGTACCCGAATGTCCGCCGAAAACGCTCGCCGATATCACGGCAAAGCAGCTTCCGCCGTATTCCGGCAATATTCCGGCGGCGGCATCCGATATCCGCGCGTATCAGGACATGAATTACCGCGTCATTGTGCTGTGTTCGGGCGAAATGCGCCGCACGACCATGCAGGAAATGCTGGAGGAACAGGGCGTGACGGCTAAGGTTTCCGACCGCCTTCCGGCAGCCGGCCGCGTTCACATTCTCGACGGCAGCCTGTCTGCCGGCATCGAATATCCGGTGCTGCGCACGGCAGTGCTTACCGAGGGACAAATGCTCGCGGCGCGCCGGAAAACTGCCGGCAAAAAGAAAAAGTCCAATCGCGACCATGTGCGCAGCTATACCGACCTGACGCCGGGAGATATCGTTGTCCATGAGCATCACGGCATCGGCCGCTTTGTGGGCATGGAGCGCATGCGCGTCGAGGGCACCTTTCAGGATTTCGTCAAGATTGCATTTGCGGGCACGGATTTTCTCTATGTTCCCGCGACCAGTCTGGATTTGATTTCCAAATACATCGGCGCGGGCAGTGAGGCCTCCGGCGGGACGGTGCGGCTGAACAAGCTGGGCGGAACGGAATGGCAGAAAACACGCTATAAAGCCAAAGCGGCTGCCAAAGAGCTGGCAGGTGAGCTGCTGCAGCTGTATGCCGAGCGCGAGCGCAAAACAGGCTTTGCGTTCCCGAAAGACGACAGCTGGCAGACGGAATTTGAAGCTGCGTTTGAATATGAGGAGACAGAAGACCAGATGCGCTGTGTCGGGGAAATCAAGGCGGATATGGAATCTCCCCGCCCGATGGACCGGCTGCTGTGCGGCGATGTCGGCTTTGGCAAGACAGAGGTCGCGCTGCGCGCGGTGATGAAATGTGTGCTCGCAGGCAAGCAGGCGGCGATTCTCGTGCCGACTACCGTGCTGGCTCGTCAGCATTATATGACCTGCCTGTCGCGTTTTTCCGGCTGGCCGGTGCATATTGAAATGCTCAGCCGCTTCCGGACCGCCAAAGAGCAGAAGGTGATTCTGGAAAAGGTCAAACAGGGACAGATTGACCTGCTCATCGGCACGCACAAGCTGTTTAACAAGGGGATGAAATTCCGCGATCTCGGTCTGCTGATTGTCGATGAGGAGCAGCGCTTCGGTGTCTCCCACAAGGAAAAGCTCAAGGAGCTGTCGCGGCAGGTGGATGTGCTCACGCTGTCCGCAACGCCGATTCCGCGCACGCTCAACATGGCGCTGTCCGGCATTCGGGATATGTCTGTTCTGGAGGAGCCGCCGCAGGACCGGCATCCGGTACAGACGTATGTGATGGAATATGATGACGGTGTCATTGCCGAGGCATTGCGGCGGGAATTTTACCGCGGCGGACAGACCTATTATCTGCACAACGCGGTGGAGTCCATTGATACGTGTGCGGCGCGGCTCAAGCGCATGCTGCCGGATGCGGAAATTGCTGTCGCACACGGAAAAATGAACCAGCGCGAGCTGTCCCGCATTATGACGCGCATGAGCGATGGCGACATTGATGTGCTCGTGTGCACGACGATTATTGAGACGGGCATTGATATTCCGAATGTCAATACCCTGATTATTGAAGATGCCGACCGCATGGGACTGTCTCAGCTGCATCAGCTGCGCGGGCGCGTAGGGCGTTCGGCACGCCATGCGTTTGCGTATTTCACGTTCCGGCGCGGAAAAACGCTTACGGATATTTCCCAGAAGCGGCTGAATGCCGTGCGTGAATTTGCGGAGTTTGGCTCCGGCTTTAAGATCGCGATGCGCGATTTGGAAATCCGCGGCGCGGGCAATGTGCTCGGCGCGGAGCAGTCGGGTCACATGATGAGCGTCGGCTATGACCTGTACCTCAAGCTGCTGGAAGAAGCTGTTTTGGAGGAAAAGGGCGAAGTGCCCAAGCAGCGCACGGAATGTGCGGCGGCGCTTTCGGTTTCCGCCAATTTGCCCGAGCACTATGTGGAGGACGCCGGACAGCGCGTGGATTTGTATCGCCGCATTGCGTCAATCCGCACGGAGGATGCGCGCGCAGATATGATTGATGAGATGATCGACCGGTTTGGCGAGCCGCCTGCCGCGGCGGTGGCATTGTGTGATATTGCGCTGCTGCGTTCGCGCGCCGCGGAACAGGGCATTCAGGAAATCCGGCAGAAAGAAGGCCGGCTGCTCGTCACATGGGCGAAGGAATTTGCCGATTTGCGCCGGCTCGCCGCGCTGTGCGGCGCGCCCGATTTCCGCGGCCGTCTGCTGCTCAATGCGGGTTCGCCTGCGTATGTTTCCCTGCGCCTCAAGCCAAAGGAAGCGGTTCTGGACATTGCGCGCGCACTCGTCGAAACCTATGCGCAGACAGAGCAGGAGCAGGTTTCCTGAGGCAATACCGTGCGGCGCTTTTCGAAACACGAATTGTGCTGAAAACACCATTTTTCTAAAAAAATGTACAAAGAAAAGACGCTTTCCGCGGCATTCTGTGCTTTGGAAGAGCGTCTTTTTTCTGTGTGTCATGTGCGGGGAAGTCCGTCTTCCGCGCCGAAATGCACAACACTGTTACACGGTTTCCGTATTTTTAGGCAGGGAAAGATAAAATTCCACGCCGTCTTCGACGTTGCGCACGCCGCAGCCGCCATGATGTGCTGTCATAATCGCGCGCACGATGGACAGACCGATGCCGGAGCCGCCGCCGCTGACCCGCGTGCGGGATTTGTCCAGCTTGTAAAATTTATCCCAGATTTTGTCCATTTCCTCCGGATTGAGCCGGCTGCCCTGATTGCGCACACACAGCAGCAGGTGACAGGAATCCTCTGTTGTGAAAATGGAAATATGTCCGTGCTCGGGCGTGTGGTCGATGGCATTGGTCATGTAATTGAGCAGTGCGCGCTCGAGCAGATCATAATCTCCGTGCAGCAGCTGCGGACCGATGCCCGACATATCAATGTTCAGCTGCTTTTCCTGCCACATGACCTGTGTCTTGCTGACGACAGCTTCCGCCAGCTCATAGGCCTCGATGTCGGTTTTCTCCGGCACAATATTTCCCAGTTCAATTTTGGAAAGGTCGAGCAGCTGCCGCACCAGATGATTCATGCGGTGCGCCTCATCAATGATGATGTCACAATAATAGTTTTTATCCTCCTCCGATTCGTTGATGCCGACGCGCAGTCCCTCGGCATAGCCCTGAATCAGAGCAATCGGCGTCTTGAGATCGTGTGAGACATTGATAATAAATTCGCGGCGCATGTCATCGATGCGCTGTTTTTCGTCAATTTCTATCTGGAGCTGCCGGTTCATCTCCTGCATATCGGAGATGGCGGTTTCCAGATAATCGGACATCTGGTTGATGCTTCGCCCCAGTTCACCCAGCTCATCGTTGTGCGAGCCGGTGTATTTTTTGGAAAAATCCAGCTTGGCGACGGAATTTGCGACCTCCGTCATCTCTATGACCGGACGCGTGTAACGCTTTCCGATAAAATATCCCGCGAGCAGACAGGCCGACAGGGAGATCAGACCGGAAATCATCAGAAAGACAAAATTCAGCGACTGATTTTCCCGCAGCGCCGCAGTGGGAATGCGAAGCAGCAGCATATCTCCTGTGTCCAGCCTGCCCAGCAGGGCGAGATAGGCGGTGCTTCCGTCAGGGTCGTTCAGCGTCGAAAAGGTGTACCCTTTTTGCTCCAGTTCGTTGCTGTCATAGACATAGAGCGTCTTGCCGAACGGATTTTGCGTCAGTGCATTGTACCAGCCGAAGGAACGATCGCGCGCAAATATTGTATCGTAAATATACTCTCCGTAATCATTCACGATGCTGATTCGGATGTTATCTCGATTTTCCAGCTGTTTTATCTTTTCATCTAGTATAGAAATATCTCCATTATACTGTTCGTTGATTCTATTGTACACATAAGTCAGACGATTTTTTTTCTGCAGGAGATAGTAGCTGTGAAAAAAGAGCAGATTCAGCACAATCATGACGATGACAAATACGGCCGCAGCGAGCGCGACGGAAGCAAAAAAGCGAAAACGCAGGGAATGAAAGCAGCGGCGCTTTGCGCGCGCGATCATGTTTTTGCCCCTTCAAACCGATAGCCGAAGCCGCGCACGGTTTCGATCATTGTGCCGCAGGGGCCGAGCTTCGCGCGCAGCTTTTTGACATGGGTATCAACCGTGCGCAGGTCGCCGAAATAATCATATCCCCACACGGCATTGAGAATATTTTCCCGCGATGCGGCGATGCTCTGGTTGTTTTTGAAATAGATCAGCAGTTCATATTCCTTCGGCGTCAGTTCGACGGTTTTGCCCTCGACACATACCTCGCGGCGCACCTCGTTGATGGACAGTGCGCCCGACTGATAAATGCCCTCATCGTGCTGATGGCGGCGTTTTTCAATCGCGCGCACGCGCGCGGACAGTACGATGGGGGAAAACGGCTTGGTAATGTAATCGTCCGCGCCGAGATCAAAGCCGAACACCTCGTCGGTATCCTCCGTGCGTGCGGTGAGCATCATGACCGGTACGTCCTTATTTTTCGAGCGGATGTGACGCAGCACACTCCAGCCGTCATAGACCGGCATCATGACGTCGAGAATAATCAGGTCGATGCTGTTGAGCCGCTGATCGATCAGCTCCATTGCCTGTCCGCCGTCCGCAGCCTGCAGCACGACATAGCCGTCACGCCGGAGAAAATCCGAAACCAGACGGCGGATCCGCTCTTCATCGTCAGCGAGTAATATTGTGAACACAAGAGCCACTCCTCTCAGTTTTTTGTTCGATTGTCTTTATTTTACGACAATTATGTGAACACAGTGTGACAGATTTGCAATCAATTCGGTTTTGCCGCATGAAAAAAGCTCCCCGGAAGGGGAGCTTGGATGGTTCAGATGATCAGCGGACATCGTCGATGGTTTTGGAAATTTCATGACGAATTGGCTTCCATTCGACGCGGCGGAACAGCGCGGCAACCGAAATCGGGAAGTACGTCAGCTGGAAAATCGGGAATGTAAACGTATAGAGGATGCGCTTGGGAATCGGGCACTGGATTTTCTTCCGCTCGGTAATCATGGTGAGCGCGCCCATCATGAAAAGCGAGCCGTAATAGCCGGTCAGCCAGAAGCCGAGCGAGCTGAGCATGGTCTGCATCAGATGGGGCATATAGACGTCGCCGAACAGCGACATGAGCAGCAGGAAGAAATCGGAAATGAGAATACAGACTGTGAGCAGCATGCAGGGCATGACGGTCATCATCAGGTCATAGCACGCGAACGGATTTTTCCGGCGGTTTTTGACAATGCCGCCGCTCAGCCGGCCGCCGTAATTGGCGACAATCTGATAAAAGCCCTTGCTCCAGCGCATGCGCTGATTCCACGACTGCTCAAAGCGGGTGGGCTGTTCATCGTACAGCATTGCTTTGGCGCAATATCCGATATTTTCGCCGCGAATGACGGTGTCAACGGTAAATTCGATATCCTCCGTCAGCAGATGGTAATTCCATCCGCCGCGCTCGCGGATAATTTCACTGGAGACAAGAAAGCCGGTGCCCGAAACCGCGCAGCTGGTGCCGAGCATCATGCGCGCATTGTTCAAAAATTTGGCTTCCCGCAGGAACCACAGCGAATAACCGGCAGAAATCCAGTTGGAACCGAAATTTTTGGAATTGCGATAGCTCGTGAGAATGCGGTAGCCCTTGCAGAAGGTCTTGTTCATCTCGGCAAAATAGTTTTCATCGAGCAGATTGTCGGCATCAATGATGACATAGGCGTCATAATAGCTGTCGCCAAAATCCGTTTTGATGTGCTGGAACGCATCGTTGAGCGCAAAGCCCTTGCCGACCTTTTGGGTGTTGAAGCGTTCATATACAATCGCGCCGTGGTCACGGGCGACCTGCGCGGTGTTGTCGGTACAGTTGTCCGCAATGACAATGGCGTCGAGCAGCTCGGACGGATAGTTTTGTGATCGAATGGTGTCGAGCAGCTGACCGATTACATTGGATTCGTTGCGGGCTGAAATGATGGCCGCATAGCGGTGCAGGGTGACCGGCGGCTCGGCATGCTTTTTGCTGCGGTGTTTTTGCAGCCATTCACCGATAAATACAACCGCGACATAAAACATCTGATAGATGTAAAGCGCTGATATAACTGAAATGACCAAGGCATTCATTTTGACAAGCAAGCCCACGACCGGTTCTCCTCCCATGTGATTATTCAACCTTTGTCTTTCCAAAAGATAACATGTTTTTCCGGGGTTTTCAAGAAAACTTGAAACAATTCACAACTTGTTCGCAATTTTCTACAGGGTACACAAATTCTGACCGATGGTTTTCTCTTTTCTGCACACTTTTGCGGCGGGAAAAAAGAACCGTCCGCAGGGGATGCGGACGGTAGATTCTGTGCTTGAAAAGGCAGTTACGAAGCAGAGCCGCCGGTCATATGGGACTCTCTGTAACCACCGCCCGAGCTGCCGGAATCGGAGCTCGGCTGAATGACGGAATTGCCGGCGGCAGAGCCGGAGCCGGATACAAACGCCTCCGCTGCGAAGGGCAGATACGTATTGACGTTATATGCCGTGATCTTATCGTACTCCTCAGTGGTCTGCACATCCATCGACTCGGTGATTTCATCGAGCTTGTCGGAAACCATCTGCTGACCGATGGCGCTCTTGATGGTGCTGTCGTCGCCCTCCTGGCCGGAGTTGTTCAGATAAGAGGACGGGGTGGTCATCGCTTCGTCCTTGAGTGCGAGCTTTTTGATGATAAACCAGCCGTAGCCCTCATGATAAACCAGCTCAGCGTTGATGGCGTCGACTTCCATATTCTTGACGGCCTTGTAATATTCATCGACCATGTCGCCCTCGGTGAAATAATAGCCGTCATCCTTCTGTGCCGTGTCGGAATTGTTCTCCTTCCACAGCTTGTCAAAGTCATCCGGGTTGGCCTTGGCCTTGGCGAGAACATCCTCCGCCTTTTTCTTGGCGGCTTCGAGCTCACTGCCGGTGAGAACATTGCCGTCGGAATCGTTGTCGGAAATCAGAATGGACTTGGCATGCAGGTAAGTCTTTTCAAACTGCTCCTTGATGGCGCCGTTGTCATAATATTTGTTGATGATATCCTCCTGCAGCTGCATGGTTTCCGTGTTGTGGTCATACAGCGCCTCGGTGTAGCCATAGCTGTTGAGGTAGGTGACAAACGGATCTTCATCGCCCTTGATGGTGTACTTGAGCCAGCGTGTGAAGCCGTTGCCCTTGGAGCCGAGTGCCTCGCGGTTGGCGTTTTTGTTTTCCTCCAGCTTCTTTCTGGATTCCTTGCTCAGCGTGACGCCCTCTTCCTTTGCCAGCTTTTCGATTGCGCGGTACTGCACCGCCTGGCTCTTGCAGCCTTCCTTAATGCTGTCGAAAATGGTTGCATCCGCCATCTGGCTCATTTCCATACCGAAGGACTTTTCATAATAGGTCATATTGTAGACAATGTATGCAGCCAGCTCGCTCGCCTTGACGTCCTCGCCGTCGATTGTCATAGCAACCGGCGTGTTGTCCTTTGCCGCTCCGCAGCCTGCCAGCATACCGACGGACAGTGCGCCCGCCATAAGCATGGACATTACTCGTTTTAACTTCATTCTTCGTTCTCCTGTTCTAATAATAACCATTCCATCTGCCCGCAGCCGTGGGGCATGGGGCTTAACTTGTTTATTATAACACCAATACAGATACAGCACAATGTATAAAACAGTAAATTTTATGTGTACAAGCTGTGTCGTTCTGACGGATTTTTTTCTATTTTACAAAAACACCGTTGCTGCGGCGATATTCGCGCGGGGAACAGCCCACCTTGCGCAGAAACAGATTGCTCAGGCTGCTGCCGCTCTCATAGCCAACCTCATAGGCGATATCGGCAACCGACATGGTTGTCTGCAGGAGCAGCATTTTCGCTTTTTCCAGCCGGGTATTGATGATATATTCCGACGGAGAAAAACCGGTCTGCTGCTTGAAGGCATGGGAATAGTGGCAGTCGCTGAGGTGCGCCATGTCCGCAAGCTCATGCAGCGTGATATTTTCACCGACGTGCCCGCGGATATATTGTACGGTGCGGCTGATGGGGGCATCGCGCTGGGCAATGCCCTGCTGCGGCATCGTGAGCTGCATAAGCAGCTGATAGATGTGCAGAGAATCCCCCGCCTCGTTTTCGATGCCGTGCTTTCGGTAGCTGCGGATGAGGGCATACAGCTGCTCGCCGACCGCGACCGTATCCGCACGCTGAAGCAGCGGGCCGTCTGCCGTCGCCTCCTGAACAAGGGCGTGCGCATTGCAGCCGTCAAAGTGGAGATAAAGAAATTCCACCTGCTGCTCGGCGGCATAGCGGTGCGGCCGGTCGCAGTCCAGCAAAACAATATCGCCTTTCTTTGCCTGATAGGTCTGTCTGCCGTACTGTACGCGCAGTGCACCGCTGCGCACAAACAGCAGCAGCGGATTGGCATAGCTCGAACGGCTGACCTGATATTGTCCGTCACAGAAATAATGCCCGCAGAGCACAGGATAAAAGTACAGCTTCTGCGCGCGCGCCGTGGGCGTCAGCGGAATGCACACCGAGTGGGGCAGGATTCCGGGTCCAAGTTCATACACAACAATTCTCCTTTTCGCAAAATCGATTATGTTCTTCGCAGATTCCGTTATTTACGCGGTACAGTGGATAGTATATAATACACACAACGAAAGGAAAACAGAAAAAACACACAAAAATTAACCAACTTTTTTGTATGTATCGCCGGAAAGGCGAAAAAATCTGTTTTCGCAAATAAAATCATTTTGTTTCCGAAAAAAACAAAGCCCGTTATCCACACAAAACCAATCCGACAGAAATTTTAGTATGAGAAAGGAAGTCATTACTATGCAGATCGGTGAAAAGAAAATTGAACGCCCCTTCCGCTGGGGCATCGTAGGCGGCGGCAAGACCTCTCAGGTCGGCTACAAGCATCGTCTGGGCGCAATGCGCGACAACACTTCGTTTATTCTGACCGCGGCAGCATTCGACGTTGATTTCGAGCGCTGCAAGGAGCTCGGCCGCAACCTGTGCATGGACGAGGATCGCCTGTATCCGGATTACCAGACCATGTTCGCAGAAGAGGCAAAGCGTGAGGACGGCATCGAGGCTGTCGACATCGCAACCCCGAACTTCCTGCACTACGAGGCAACCAAGGCTGCTCTCGAGGCCGGCCTGCATGTCATCTGCGAGAAGCCGCTGTTCTTCGAGGTTGAGCAGGGCGAGGAGATCAAGAAGCTGGCTGAGGAAAAGGGCAAGATCGTTTGCGTAACCTACGGCTTCTCCGGTTTCGAGATGCTGCAGCAGATGCGCGCAATGGTAACCTCCGGCAAGCTCGGCAAGATCAACATGATCGACCTGCGCTATGCACACGGCTTCGGCTGCGATCCGGAGGGCGACGTCAAGTCCGAGGGCCAGAGATGGCGCGTAGACCCGAAGAAGGTCGGCCGTGCATTTGTACTGGGCGATCTGTCCACCCATACTTACTACATGTCCCAGCTGATCTGCCCGGATCAGAAGCTGAAGCAGGTTCTGTGCGACCGTCAGGCATTTGTCGGCTCCCGCTATCCGCTGGAGGACAACGCTTACGTTCTGATGCGCTATGAAGACGGTGCAGTAGGCCGCATGTGGTGCTCCTGCGTCAACGCCGGCGACATGAGCTCGCAGCACATCCGCATTGTCGGCTCGAAGGCTTCCCTGGAGTGGAATGATGCGCGTCCGGATATCGTACGCTATCAGGTACAGGGCGAGCCGGAGCAGATTCTGTATCGCGGCATGGATTATCTGGCACCGGAGGCACAGGAAGATGAGCGCCTGGGCGCACTGCACTACACCGGCCTGATCGAGTCCTGGTCCAACCTGTACGGACGTTTCGCGGTGGCAATGGATGCGAAGAACCGCGGCGATGAGGAGACCCTCAAGAATCTGATTTACCCGGATCTGGAGCACGGTATCGACGGCATCAAGTGGATCAACGCCTGCGCAGAGTCCGCAGACAAGGGCGCTGTCTGGGTTGACGTCAAGTAAGAACAATCGATCATCATCCGATCGCCGGTCTCGTTTGAGACCGGCGATTTTTTATCTGCCGGAAGCCTGCACGGAGAAAAGGAACGGAAGACCGGACGATGCGCACCGGGCGCCGCGGGTTCGTCGATTTTTTGCGAAAATTTACGATTTTCTATCAAAATCTGCACAATTCCCCCTTGTACACGCCGTACAGGATTGGTATACTGATACTGTATTGTGAAAAATGAATTGGAATCAATGTAAGGAGCGTCCCTGAGAACTATGGAATTTCGTGATTTGGGCATTGATGCCGAGCTGCTGCATGCGCTCGACGATGCCGGCTATACTGTCCCGACACCGATTCAGGAGCAGGCCATTCCGCCCGCCCTGCGCGGCAGCGATGTGCTCGGCCTGGCACAGACCGGCACGGGAAAAACCTGTGCCTTTGCCATCCCGATTGTGCAAAAGCTGAAGCGGGAGGAGCGTTTGCCCGGCTTTCCGCCCATCCGATCGCTCATTCTGACACCTACCCGTGAGCTTGCCATTCAGATTTATGACAGCTTTATCGAGTATGCAAAATATACAGACATCCGCTGCGCCCTCGTTTACGGCGGCGTGTCGCAGTACAATCAGACAGAAGCGCTGAGCGCCGGCGTCGATGTGCTGGTTGCCACGCCCGGACGGCTGAACGACCTGTGCGGTCAGGGATATATTGATCTGGAAGATATCGAGCTGTTTGTCCTCGATGAGGCGGACCGCATGCTCGATATGGGCTTTATCGACGATGTGGAACGCATCATCAAGCGCATGGGTGACCGCAAAATGCAGACGCTGCTGTTTTCTGCGACCATGCCGCAGTCGGTCAAGGCACTGGTGCGCCGCCTGCTCGATGAGAACTTTGAACGGGTTGAGGTCACGCCGGTATCCACGACAGTAGAAACCATTGACCAGTCGGTTTATTTTGTCGACCGCGAAAACAAGCGCAAGCTGCTGCTGTATACGCTGCGCGATCCCGCGATTGACCGTGCGCTCGTTTTTGTGCGCACAAAATCGGGTGCGGAAAAGGTATCGCATGAGCTGGGACGCGCGCATGTCGGCGCGGGCGCAATTCACGGCGACAAATCCCAGATTGACCGGCAAAACGCGCTCAACCGCTTTAAGGAAGGCAAAATTCGCGTGCTCGTCGCAACGGATATCGCCGCGCGCGGACTGGATATCAGCGAGCTGTCGCATGTCATCAATTATGATGTGCCGAATGAGCCGGAGAATTATGTTCACCGCATCGGCCGCACCGGCCGCGCCGGACAGAGCGGCATTGCCATCACATTCTGTCAGGCAGATGAGGTGCCCTATCTGCGCCGCATCGAAAAGCTGATTGACAAGGAGATTCCGGTGCGCGAGGACAATCCGTATCCGATGCAGGAAAAGCCGCATGAGGGCGGCCGTTCGGGCGGACGGTCGCGCTCCCGCCGGGGCGGACGCGGCAGACGCGGACACAGCGGCAAGCCGCAGACAACCGCACCGGCACAGACCGCCGCGCAGGAAAGCAATGCTCCTGCGGCGGAGAACAGACAGACAAAACGCCGCCCGAGACGCCGCCGCAGGCCGTCCGGCGCAAACCGGACACCCGCCGGCGAGGCATGACAGATTGATCGAAAAAAATCCCGCAGGAATTTGCGTTTTCCTGCGGGATTCGTTTGTTTTTGCATAAATTACGGCATTTTTTTTGGCTTTTTTTCCTTCTTTTTGGGCGGTTCCGGATCAGGAAAATATTCCTCGGAAATGGCCGCAGCAAATCGGGACAGCGTGTCGGTGATATCGGTCAGCGTCAGCAGAAAGGAAAGAACCTCCTCCGGTGTGTCCAGCTTGATCTGATTTTCCTCCACAATGCGCTGTGCGGTTTCACCCAGCCTTGCATCAATGGCATCGCGCCGCGCAATCTGTGTTTCAAAACACCGTGCGAGCTCAGCCTCGCCCATTCCGCTCGCCGCAGCGCCCGTCAGCACGCGCTTGACCTGTGCGATGGACAACGTATTTTTGAGCGAATAAATCGCGAGCATCTGAAGAATATGTTCTTTGGAGTATTTCTTTCCGCGGACCGGAGAAATCAGCCCTGCCTTGCTGTAATTGTGAATCATGGTGCGTGTCAGCGGCTCCCGTTCGCCCTCGCTGCCGAGATGCGCGCACATCAGCGAAATGATCTGGTCAATATATAAATCGAGCTCCGGAATGTCGTCCGGATGCAGAATCTTGTTTCGCCGGCTGCGCTGCAGCAGCTTTTCCGCATCAATGCCCATGTTCTTCCATCCTTTTTCTATAATAATACAATTTTAGTATAGGCCCTTTTTTATAAAAAATCAAGAAATTTAGTTGTAAAAATTATTTTATGTGCTATAATATATTCACAACGTAGTTTTGAAAACCATATTATAAAATATTTGATACAAGGAGATGTGACGGATATGAAACAGGAACATCACGGTCTGTATGGAGTATTTGTCCGCCGCGCGCGCGACCCGCTGAGCAGCTTTACCCATCTGCTCGGCGCAATCGGTTCGGTATTTGCCGCAATGCTGCTCGCCGCTTATTGCCGGCATATCGGCGGCTCGGGACTGCGGATTTTTTCCGTCATTGTGTTCGGACTGTCGCTGACAGCGCTGTATACCGCGAGCTCTGTCTTTCATTTTTACAACCATGGCAATTTTCACATCCAGCTGCGCCTGCGCAAGCTCGACCATTCGATGATTTATGTGCTCATTGCCGGCTCGTACACGCCGTTTCTCATCTGTTCCCTGGACATAGGCGCGGCGCGCAGCCTGATGATCATCTGGTGCATTGCCCTGGCCGGCATTGCGGTCAAGCTGCTGTGGATGAACGCGCCGCGCTGGCTGTCAACGGGATTTTATCTGGCGCTCGGCTGGAGCATCCTCGCCATTCCGGAGGCACTGCATGCCATGCCGGCAGCGGTCATTGTGTTTACGGCGCTCGGCGGTGTGGCGTATTCCATCGGCGCAGTGATTTATGCGCTGAAAAAACCGAATTTCGGCACGGTATGGGGGTTTCACGAGATCTTTCATTTGTTTATTCTGCTCGGCTCTGCCCTGCAGGTGTTCGCATTGTTTTTGCTGCTGACGATGCGGTAAAAAAGGGGAGTGCTGTCCGCCCGGACAGCACTCCTTTTCGATTATGCGTTTTGTACGGAAACCGGTGTGACGGTCAGCGCACCGTTGTCCATGTCCACGCGCAGCGTTGTGCCGGCGGACAGGTCGCCCGCGATGATTGCACGTCCGAGCAGCGTTTCGACATTGCGCTGCAGGAACCGCTTGAGCGGGCGCGCGCCGTATACCGGATCGTAACCGTTGTCAATGACATACTGCTTTGCCGCGTCGGTCAGCTCGACAGACAGCTGTTTGTCCGCGAGGCGTTTGCCGAGCGCGTCGATGAGCAGGTCAATGATGCCGGTGATATTTTCCTTGGTCAGCGGCTTATAGAACACGATTTCATCCAGCCGGTTCAAAAATTCCGGACGGAATGAGCGGCGCAGCAGCTCGTTGACCTGTGCCTTTGCATCTTCCCGGATCTCTCCGTCCGCGCCGATGCCGTCGAGCAGGACAGAGGAGCCCAGATTAGAGGTCAGAATAATGATGGTGTTTTTGAAGTCCACCGTGCGCCCCTGCGAGTCGGTAATCCGGCCGTCGTCAAGCACTTGAAGCAGTACATTGAATACATCCGGATGTGCCTTTTCGATTTCGTCGAACAGAATGACGGAATACGGATGGCGGCGGACGGCCTCGGTCAGCTGACCGCCTTCCTCATAGCCGACATATCCGGGAGGTGCGCCGATCAGGCGCGATACGGAGAATTTCTCCATATATTCCGACATATCAATGCGGATCAGGTTTTTCTCGTCATCGAACAGCGTCGCGGCGAGCGTCTTGGCGAGCTCGGTCTTGCCGACACCGGTCGGACCGAGGAACAGGAACGAACCGATCGGACGGTTCGGGTCCTGAATGCCGGCGCGCGAGCGCAGAATTGCTTCGGAAACGCGGCGAACCGCTTCGTCCTGACCGAGCACACGCGTGTGCAGTGTGTCCTCCAGATGCAGCAGCTTTTCGCGTTCGCCCTCCATCAGGCGGGAGACCGGAATGCCGGTCCAGCGCTCGATAATGCGGGCAATCTCTTCGTCCGTCACCTTGTCGCGCAGCAGGGTATGACTGCCGTCCGATGCATCGGCGCGCGCCTCCTCTTCCTCCAGCTGCTTTTTCAGCTCGGGCAGACGGCCGTATTTCAGCTCGGCTGCCTTGTTGAGGTCGTAGCGCTCCTGTGCGCGCTCGATGTCGGCGTTCATCTGCTCGATTTCCGCGCGCAGCTTCTGCACCTTGCCGATGGCATTTTTCTCATTGTCCCAGCGCGCCTTCATGGAATTGAACTGCTCGCGCATTTCGGCGAGCTCCTTCTGGATTTCCGCCAGATGCTCGCGGGAGAGCGTGTCGTCCTCCTTCTTGAGGGCGGCCTCTTCGATTTCATGCTGAATGATTTTGCGCTGAATGACATCCAGCTCCGTCGGCATGGAATCAATCTCGGTGCGGATCATCGCGCATGCCTCGTCGACAAGGTCAATCGCCTTGTCCGGCAGGAAACGGTCGGAAATATAGCGGTTGGACAGGGTTGCCGCCGCAATCAGCGCGGAATCCTGAATTTTCACACCGTGATAAACCTCATAGCGTTCCTTCAGACCGCGCAGGATGGCAACCGTATCCTCGACCGTCGGCTCTCCGACCAGAACCGGCTGGAACCGGCGCTCAAGCGCAGGGTCTTTTTCAATGTACTGGCGGTATTCGTTGAGTGTGGTCGCGCCGATGCAGTGCAGTTCACC
>DJXF01000065.1 GCA_002449635.1 Clostridiales bacterium UBA7011
CGGCTGCACCGCTGCGGCAGGCAGAGGATGCCGTGCTGGTCGATACGAGTGAGCTGACGCTGGAGCAGTCCATTGAAGCTGTCATCTCAGTCATTGACCGTGTATTGGAGGGAGAGGCATGAAATATCATCGCAGATTCCAGTGGCTTGCGATTCCGGTTGTCTCGATTTACGATCACGTAAAGTATCGTTACCGCGTCATCGGACGGGAAAATATTCCGGAGGGCGGCTGCGTCGTCGTCGCCAATCACACGCAGTGGGCTGATCCCGTGCTCGTCGCCACGGCGCTGGGTCATCAGAACGATTTTGCCGCGATGGCGAAAAAGGAACTGTTTGAAATCAAGGGTCTGGGACCGCTGATTACCGCGCTGGGCGCATTTCCCGTCGATCGGGGAAGAGCGGATCTCACTGCGATAAAAACTGCGCTGCGTGCTGTCCGCGACGGCAGAAAGCTGCTCATTTTTCCGGAAGGCACGACAAAGCACAAGGAAGGCGATGAGGTGAAGGAGGGCGCGGCGCGCATTGCGCTCAAGACCGGTGCGCCGATCCTGCCGCTGTATATTTCCGAAAACAAAAAATTCCGTTCGAAGGTATACGTCGTCATCGGTGAGCCGTTTGTCCCCGAGCCGACGCGCACAAAGGAAGGCTATCGCCGCCTGTCCGATGAAATTATGCAGCGCATTTATTCCCTGAAGGAGACAATCTGATGGTAACAGTTGCAAAAACAGCGGGCTTTTGCTTTGGTGTCCGGCGTGCGGTCGAGATGGCGGAAAAGGCATGCGAACAGTATGGCAGCATCTGGGCGCTCGGCGATATTATCCATAACACACATGAAGTGGCACGGCTGGAAAAGCTCGGCGTGCACAAGGCGGAGCGGGTCGATGACGTGCCCAACGGAGTACCGGTGCTCATCCGTGCGCACGGCGTGCCCGAGGCAGTTCTGCAGCAGCTGCGGGACAAAGGCTGCACGCCGGTCGATGCCACCTGCCCGTTTGTCGGAAAAATTCACCGCATTGTGCGGGAGGAGAGCGGCGCGGGCCGGCATATCATCATCATCGGCTCACGCAATCATCCCGAGGTAGTCGGAATTCAGGGGTGGTGCGAGACGTCTGACGTATTCGAAACGCCCGAGCAGCTCGCGCAGGCCCTGGAGGAAGACAGCGAGCGGGCGCGAAAACTGCGCGAAATGCCGGTGGGAATCGTGGCTCAGACGACCATCAACCGAAAAACATGGGATTTTTGCATAGAAATTATAAAAAAACAGTGTACAAATGCCAAAATTTTTGATACAATATGTAATGCGACAGACGAGCGTCAAGCAGAGGCTCGTTTGCTGGCCGGTAAATCGGACCTTATGATTGTGATTGGCGACAGGAAAAGCTCTAACACAAAGCGTCTGCACGAGATCAGCACATCACTTTGCGACCATGTGCTATACATCGAAGATGCCAGCGGACTGACTGGACAGGAGGTCCGGGGTATGGAGCAACCATTCATCGGGATTACAGCAGGCGCGTCCACACCGGCCTGGATTATTAAGGAGGTCAGAAACATGATGAGCGACGAAACAAGAATTGAAACCGGAAGCGAAGACTTCGCTGCAATGCTGGAGGAATCCTTCAAGACTTTAAATACAGGAGATAAGGTAACCGGTACCGTTCTGAAAATTTCCCAGAACGAAGTGCATGTAGACCTGGGCGTCAAGCACGCGGCCTACATTCCGATGCACGAGCTGTCCGACGATCCGTCCTTCAATGCGGAGGAGAGCATTCACGTCGGTGACGAGATTGAAGCTGTTGTTGTCCGCGTCAACGACGCAGAGGGCACCATCGTTCTTTCCAAGAAGCGCGTTGACCAGATGAAGGGCTGGGAGTCCATCGAGGCTGCCAAGGAAGAGAAGACCATCATCGAGGGCAAGGTAAACGAAGAGAACAAGGGCGGCGTTGTAGCCAGCGCATTTGGCGTTCGCGTCTTTATCCCGGCTTCCCAGACCGGTATCCCGAAGGGTCAGCCGCTCGGTCAGCTGGTTGGTCAGGTCGCACGTTTCCGCATTACAGAGATCAACCGCCAGAGAAAGCGCGTTGTCGGCTCCATCCGTGCCGTTATTCAGGAAGAGCGCCGCGCAGCAGCAGAGAAGGTTTGGGAGACCATCGAGGTCGGCAACGAGTACACCGGTACGGTCAAGTCCCTCACTTCCTATGGCGCATTTGTTGATATCGGCGGCGTTGACGGCATGATTCATATCTCTGAGCTGTCCTGGGGCCGCATCAAGCATCCGTCTGAGGTCGTAAATGTCGGCGATACCGTCAATGTTTATGTCATCGGTCTGGATCGTGAAAACAAGAAGATTTCTCTGGGCTACAAGCGTCCGGAAGACAATCCGTGGAATGTCTTTGTTGCCAATTATGAGATCGGCGACACCGCTACGGTTCGCATCCTGAAGTTTATGCCGTTTGGCGCATTTGCTCAGATCATTCCGGGCGTTGACGGCCTGATTCACATTTCCCAGATTGCCAACCGCCGCATTGAGAAGCCGGAGGATGTCCTGCAGAAGGACGAAGAGGTCGAGGCAAAGATCATCGACATCGACACCGAGAAGAAGAAGGTTTCTCTGTCCATTCGTGCACTGCTGAACGACGACGACGAGTAAGAAGCATTCATGATCTTGAATCCAAGAGGAGCATCCGAATTCGGATGCTCCTTTTTTCGTCCATCATTGCTTCGGGCGGTACCGCACGGCGGAATGCGGCTTGCTGCACCAGCAGGATGTGTCCTTTGGAGAGAGGAAACAGCAAGAGATGAACCGCGGACAGCCGCTGTGCATACTCTGCCTGCAGAAAGGGAGGGCGGGGAAATGGGACTGTATATCCGGACGATGCTTGCACGGCGGCGAACCAGACAGCGGCGGGAGGGCGTTCATCCCCCGATCGGGATTTTGCTGCTTGCGCTTTTGCTGCTCTCGCTGCTGCTGCTCACGGTCCAGCGGGTGCGCCCCAAGCTGTCCGCCTATGCGGTCAATCAGGTGCAGTATGAGGCAACAACCATGATGGAACGTGCGGCGGCGGACTGTACAGCAGAGCTGGGAAGCATCCGCATGGTGCAGAGCGGCACAGATGGCGCGGTGACATCCCTGACAACCAATGCCGTGGCGGTCAGTCAGCTGCGCACCGCCGTGGTGCAGCGCGTGTACGATGAAATCGGCGCACTGGAATCTTCCCGCCTGTCCGTGCCGCTGGGGACGCTGCTTGACCCGCAGTATCTGTCCGGCATCGGACCGGCTGTGCCGTTTGGCGTGACTGCACTGGGCTGCGTGACGGCGGACGTCGAGTCGGATTTTCGCGCTGCGGGCATCAATCAGACGATCTATACGGTCGCACTGCGTGTGAAGGCGGATTTCGCCGTGCAGGGATTGGGAAAAACCGATCGCGTCACGGTTTCGGCAAAATATCCGCTGGAAGAGACGGTAGTTGTGGGCGAAGTGCCGATGATTGCAGCAAATTCGCAGTAGAATGGGAAAAACACGTATTTTTCTCTTTTCCAATAGGAATATTTTTGTTATAATAACAACGTATGTGGAAAGGATGAAAAGTATGGAAATCGCACAGCAAATCGCGGCCCTGCGCGAAGCCCTGCGTTATCATAACAAAAAATACTATGACGAAGACGCGCCGGAAATTTCGGATTTTGCGTACGACCGCATGCTGCGTTCTCTGGAAACGCTGGAACGCGAATATCCGGAGTTTGACGATCCGGAATCTCCGACCCATCACGTCGGCGGCAGCGCATCCGACAAATTTTCCCCGGTGACCCATCCGTGGCCGCTGGAAAGCTTGCAGGATGTCTTTTCGTTCGGTGAGCTTGCGGAGTTTTATACGCGCGCACAGGCGGATGAATATGTTGTCGAATACAAAATTGACGGATTATCCGTCTCGCTGGAATATGAAAACGGTATTTTTGTGCGCGGTGCGACGCGCGGCGACGGCATAACGGGCGAGGATGTGACAGACAATCTGCGCACAATTGATGAAATTCCCAAGGTGCTGCGCGATGCGCCGCCGGTACTGGTTGTGCGCGGCGAGGTGTATATGCGCCGGTCCGTGTTTGATTCCATCAACGCGCAGCGGGAGCTGCTCGGGCAGCCTTTGCTTGCCAATCCGCGCAATGCGGCAGCAGGCTCTCTGCGTCAGCTTGACAGCGATGTGACGCGTGCGCGCAGGCTGTCGATTTTCTGCTTTAACATTCAAAACAGCGACGAGCTGCCGCTTCATTCCCATGTGCAGGCGCTCGATTATCTCAAACAGCTCGGATTTCCGGTTTCCCCGCGTTATCCGGTGTATACCGATCCCGCCGACATTCAGAAGGAGATCGAACGCATGGGTGACACCCGCGGCGAGCTGGATTTTGATATTGACGGCGCGGTGGTCAAGGTCAATGATTTCGCCAGACGGCGCGCGCTCGGTTCAACGGCAAAATATCCGCGCTGGGCGGCGGCGTATAAATATCCGCCGGAAATCAAGGAAACCCTGCTGCGCGACATTGTCATTACCGTCGGGCGCACCGGTGTGCTGACACCGAATGCCGTCCTCGATCCGGTTCGGCTTGCGGGTACGACCGTCAGCCGTGCAACCCTGCACAATCGCGATTTTATCCGCGAAAAGGATGTGCGCATCGGGGATACCGTGCGTGTGCGCAAGGCGGGAGAAATTATTCCGGAAATACTCGGTTATGTTCCGGAAAAGCGGCGTGCGGACAGTGTTCCGTTCGAAATGCCGAAATTCTGTCCGGTCTGCGGCGCTCCGGTCTTTGAGGATGCAGACGAAGCCGCTATTCGGTGTACCGGAGCGGAATGTCCGGCGCAGCTGCTGCGCAATCTGATGCATTTTGTCTCGCGCGATGCGATGGACATTGACGGCTGCGGACAGGCTGTGCTGCAGTCTCTGATTGATGCCGGACTGATCCACTCGGCGGCAGATTTATATACGCTGCGCGCAGAGCAGATAGAACCGCTCGAACGCATGGGACGCAAATCGGCAGAAAATTTAATTGAGGCTATTGCGCGCTCGAAACAGAACGATCTTTCCCGGCTGCTGTTTGCGTTTGGCATCCGTCATGTCGGACAAAAGGCGGCAAAGGTCCTTTCCGGCACATTCGGCTCCCTCGATGCCATCCTGCAGGCGGAGGAGGAACAGCTCACACAGGTGCGTGATATCGGCGGCGCGACCGCACAGGCCATTGCCGCATGGCGTGAGCAGGAGCAGTCACAGCATCTGATTGCACGGCTGCGCGAGCTGGGCGTGAACTTTTTGGGAGAAAAACTGGTGCGCAGCGATCGGCTTGCAGGCAAGACCATTGTGCTTACCGGAACGCTGTCGCTGTTTACACGCAAGCAGGCGACAGAGCGCATTGAACAGCTGGGCGGACGGGCATCCGGTTCGGTTTCCAAAAAGACAACATTTGTCGTCGCAGGCGAGAATGCAGGCAGTAAGCTGAAAAAAGCAAATGACCTCGGCATTCCGGTTCTGACAGAACAGGAATTTCAGGATTTGATACAGGAGGATGAACAATAATGGCTATTACCAGAGAAAATGTCGAATATATCGCCAATCTTGCGCGCCTCGACCCCAAGGGCGAGGGATTCGACCAGATTGCGGAGGATATGCAGAATATCGTAGCGATGGTCGATCAGCTTCAGGAGCTGGAGCTGGGCGATATCACAGACATCATTGATACAGACCGCAAAAATGCAATGCGTGAGGATGTACCGGTCGAGTCGTTTGACAAGGAAACGATTCTGGCGAACGCACCCTGTGTGGAGTGCGGCGGTGTCAGTGTACCGCGTGTCGTAGAATAAGGGAGGGGCAGCACAAATGGAATTGTATCAGAAGACAGCGGCTGAGCTTTCAGCAATGCTGAAAAACAAAGAGGTCAGCTCGGTTGAGCTGACGAAAGCCGCTTTTGCGCGCACGGCACAGGTAGAGGAGCAGACCGGCGCTTATATCACGCTGACGGAAGAAAAGGCTCTGGCCGATGCCGCTGCGATTGACAGCAGACGTGCAGCGGGTGAGACGCTGCCGCCGCTCGCCGGTGTGCCGGTATCCGTGAAGGATAACATCTGCACCAAGGGCATCCGCACGACCTGCGCTTCCAAAATGCTTGAAAATTTCCTGCCGCCGTACAATGCGACCGTCATGGAAAAGCTGGATGAAGCCGGTCTGATTATGACAGGCAAAACCAATCTGGATGAGTTTGCGATGGGCTCTTCCTGTGAAAATTCCGCGCTGCGCAAAACGCGCAATCCGCACAACCTCGACCGTGTAACCGGCGGTTCGTCCGGCGGCGCGGCAGCTTCCGTGGCAGCCGGCGAGGTATCCATTGCGGTCGGTTCGGATACCGGCGGCTCGATTCGTCAGCCGGCCTCCTTCTGCGGCGTTGTCGGCATGAAGCCGACCTATGGCACCGTTTCCCGTTATGGTCTGATTGCTTTTGCCTCTTCGCTCGATCAGATCGGTCCGTTCGGCCGCTGCATCGAGGATACCGCAATGCTGGCGGATGTGCTGATGGGTCATGATATGAGAGATTCCACCAGTGTGCCGCGCGAGTATCCCAGCCTGACAGCCGGGCTAAATGCGGATATCAAGGGCATGAAAATCGGTCTGCCGAAGGAATATTTCGGCGAAGGCATTTCCGAAGAGGTCAGCAAGGCGGTTCTCGCAGCTGCGGAGACCTACAGGCAGCTGGGTGCAGAGGTCGTAGAAATTTCTCTGCCCCTGTCGCGCTATGCGCTGCCGATTTACTACATTTTGTCCTCGGCAGAGGCATCCTCCAACCTCGCGCGGTTTGACGGCGTGAAATACGGCTACCGCGCCAAGGAATTTGACGGTCTGATCGATCTGTATGTCAAGTCGAGAAGTGAGGGCTTCGGTCCGGAGGTTCAGCGCCGCATTATGCTCGGCACGTATGTGCTTTCCTCCGGTTACTATGATGCCTATTATAAAAAAGCGCGCGCCGCACAGCGTGCCATCCGCGCGGATTACGCAAAGGCGTTTGAGCAGGTAGATCTCATCCTGACACCGACCGCCCCGACAACCGCCTACAAAATCGGCGAAAAGACGAGCGATCCGCTTCAGATGTATATGGGCGATATCTGTACGGTATCTGTCAACATCGCCGGTCTGCCGGGTCTTGTTCAGCCGTGCGGCTTTGATGCGGACAAGATGCCGATCGGTATGCAGCTGATCGGTCCGCGCTTTGGCGAACAGACGCTGCTCAACGCAGGTCTGGCATATGAAAAGGCATCCGGGCTGTCCAATATTGTGGCGCTGTAAAGGGAGGAACAACAATCATGAGATATGAGCCAGTAATCGGTCTGGAGGTTCATGCGGAGCTTTCCACCAAATCAAAAATATTCTGCAGCTGCAGCACAGCCTTCGGCGCAGAGATCAATACACATGTCTGCCCGGTCTGCACCGGTCAGCCGGGTGCACTGCCCGTTCTGAACAAACAGGTCGTACATTATGCGGCGAAGATGGGTGTTGCTACGCATTGCCACATCAATCAGCTCTGCAAATCCGACCGAAAGAATTATTTCTATCCCGATCTGCCGAAGGCATATCAGATTTCGCAGTTTGATGTGCCGATCTGTGAGAACGGCTATGTCGATTTTGAGGTGGATGGACAGCCCAAGCGCGTGCGTTTTGAGCGCATTCATTTCGAGGAGGATGCCGGCAAGCTGCTGCACGATGAGGGCGAAGGCACCGTTGTCGACTTTAACCGCTGCGGTGTCCCGCTGATCGAGATGGTTACCCGTCCGGATATCCATTCCTCGGCTGAGGCAAAGGAATTTCTGGAGACCATCAAGACGACCCTTTCTTACCTGCAGATCTGTGACTGCCGCATGGAAGAGGGCTCCATTCGCTGCGATGTCAATGTATCCGTTCGTCCGGAGGGCACAGAGGAGCTTGGCACCCGTGTCGAGATGAAGAACATCAACTCGTTCTCCGCAGCAGTCCGCGCGATCGATTATGAAGTCAATCGTCAGATTGAGGTGCTTGAGGACGGCGGAAAGATCATTCAGGAGACACGCCGCTGGGATGATTCCAAGGTCAAGAACCTTGTCATGCGCACCAAGGAGGATGCGCAGGATTACCGTTATTTCCCCGACCCCGATCTGGTTGCCGTCGAAATTGACGACGAATGGATGCGTCAGATTGAGTCGGAAATTCCGGAGCTGCCGCAGTCCCGTTATGCGCGTTATATCAAGGAAATCGGCCTGCAGCCGAAGGAAGCACGCATCATTTCTGACGCGTATGACAAGGCATGCCTGCTCGATGAGGGCGTCAGCATGGGCCGTGTCGATTCCAGATCCATTGCAAACTGGATTCTGTCGGATATTTCCAAATACCTCAATGACAAGGGTTTGGAGCTGAAGGATACCAAGCTGACCGCAGGCAAGCTGGTTGACATGATCGAGCTGATTGAGAAGAACACCATCTCCGGCAACGCGGGCAAGAAGGTTCTGGTTCAGCTGTTCGAGACCGACGATTCTGTCGATGCGATTGTTGACAAGCTGGGTCTGAAGCAGGTCTCCGATGAGGGCGCCATTCAGAAGCTGGTCGATGAGGTTCTCGCTGCCAATCCGAAGTCGGTTGCCGATTATAAGGGCGGCAAAAAGAACGTCATCGGATTTTTGGTCGGCCAGTGCATGAAGGCTTCCAAGGGCAAGGGCAACCCGAAGATGATTAACCAGTGCCTGAACAAGACGCTGTCACAAATGTAAATCGTTCATTCACTAAGATATCGGACAGGTATGCTGTTTTTTGACAACGGTGTGCCTGTCCGTGCCTTTGCCAATCAATGTTTACTTTCTTTGATTAACATGTTACAATAGAATCAATGATTCAGCCGCGCAGAAACGATGCGTGATTGATCGTCCGGCAGGACAATGCAGCCGTTTGCGGCAAAGAAAAAATGACAAATGCAGGCAGCATTTTGATGGAGGCAGAAATGAACAGCAAACTGAGAGGACAGTCGATGAATGACTTGTTTCAGGCTATTTTGAATTTGAAAAATCTCGATGAATGCAGCAATTTTTTTGAGGATTTGTGCACGATCAGCGAGCTGCGTGCCATGGAACAGCGCTTTCAGGTCGCACAGATGCTGGATGAGGGCCGTATTTACAGCGATATTGCGCAGGAAACCGGTGCATCTACGGCGACAATCAGCCGTGTAAACAAATGCCTGACCTATGGCTCGGACGGTTACCGCACGGCACTCGACCGCATGAAAGAGAACAGCAAACATGAGTGAATATTCGGCGTATACACTGCTTTCGGAATATTATGACCGCTTCACCGATGATGTGCCATACGACCGGTGGGCGGATTTTTTTGAAAAAATATTTGCGCAGCGCGGACAAAAGCCGGAGATTATTCTCGATCTGGCATGCGGCACGGGCAAACTGACGTGTATTCTCGCCCGGCGCGGGTATGATATGATCGGGGTCGACCAGTCGGAAGATATGCTGATGATGGCGCAGGAAAACTGCGGCGGACTGACGGAGACAAAACCCGTTCTTCTGCTGCATCAGCCGATGCAGCGACTCGAGCTGTTCGGCGGCATAGATGCCTGTGTGTGCTGTCTGGATTCCGTCAATTACGTGACCGATCCCGATGTCCTGCACGAGGCATTCCGGCGTGTATATGACTATCTGAGGCCTGGCGGGGTGTTTGTGTTTGACATCAACACCCGGGCCAAGCTGGAGCGCATTGACGGACAGAGCTTTGTGCGCGAGGACGAGGATATTTTCTGCGTCTGGCAGGCGGAAATAGAACAGAATACGTTTTGTCATTATGCGTTTGACTTTTTTGAACGCGGGGAAGAAAACGCGTGGCATCGCTATCAGGAGCATCATATGGAACGCATTTATGCGCCCGAGGAGCTGCTTGCCATGCTGAAGGAGATCGGATTTGTCGGCACCGAACAGCGCGGTGAGTTGTCTGACAACGCGCCGAGCCCGCAGGAAGAACGCATTTTCTTTATCACCAGCAAACCATTGAAATGAGGAAAAAACATGAAGGATACTTTGATTCGTGTCATTTGCCGTGATGCGGAGATCAAATTTACGGCGGTCAGCACGAGGGAGCTGACAGAACGCGCCCGTCAGATTCACCGCACCCTGCCGCTTGCGACAGCGGCACTCGGACGAACCCTTGCAGCGGCATCGATGATGGGGCGGGAGCTGAAGGATAAGAACGGTTCTGTCACGCTGCAGATCAAGGGCGACGGACCGCTCGGAACGATCACAGCCGTAGGCGACTGTGACGGCTGCGTGCGCGGATACCTGCAAAATCCCGCGGCGGATCTGCCGCTCAAACCGGATGGGCATCTGGATGTGGGAAACGGCGTCGGACGCGGCTATGTCATGGTCATTAAGGATATCGGCGTGGGCGAGCCGTTTACCGGCACAACCGCACTGCATAACGGCGAAATTGCAGAGGATATCACAAAATATTTTGCGGAGAGTGAACAGGTGCCGTCCGCTGTGGCATTGGGTGTGCTTGTGGATACAGACCAGAGCGTACGGCAGGCCGGCGGTTATATCGTTCAGCTCATGCCGGGCGCAGCAGATGAGGATATTACACGGCTGGAGCACAACATAGCAAAGGCGGGAGCCATCACTTCGATGTTCGAGCAGGGGATGGATGCGGAGGACATTGCGCGGGCTGTGCTCGATGGATTTGACATCGAAGTGCTGGAGCGCGTGCCGATTTCTTATCGCTGTGGTTGTACGCATGCCAAGGTGACCCGCGCGCTCATCAGTCTGGGACGGGAAGAGCTGAAGCGTCTGCGCGATGAGGAAGACGGCATTGAAGTGACCTGTCAGTTCTGCGATCAGGTCTACAAGCTCTCACGCGAAGACATCGATGTCCTGCTCACAGCGGCGACCGCACGAGAGGAAAACGACCGTTAATCTGCGGGCAGTTTGACATTTGATTTATACAAAAAAGAACATTTTCAAAAAATGGCGGAAAACGGAAAAAAACAGTTGACAAATCCGTTCCGGTTGAGTATACTATAATAGTCGCTGGACGGTACGGAAGTTTAGCTCAGCTGGGAGAGCATCTGCCTTACAA
>DJXF01000057.1:0-13607 GCA_002449635.1 Clostridiales bacterium UBA7011
CTGTTTTTCCGCCTGTCCGCGGGCATCGCCTGTCCGGACACGCAGACCGGTCTGCGCGGCATTCCCGCCGCCCTGTTCGACCTCGCCCTGACCGCGGAGGGCAGCCGGTATGAATATGAAATGAACGTGCTGTTTACCGCTGCCCGCCGCGGCATTCCGCTGCATTTTGTCGGCATTGAGACGATTTACGCGGACGGCAACCGCACCTCGCATTTCCGCCCCATCGCGGATTCCGCGCGCATCTACGCGATGCCGCTGCGCTTTGCCGCCGCCTCGCTCGCGAGCTTTCTGGTGGATTTCGCGCTGTTCACGCTGTTTTCCCGCCTGCTTGCCGTGCGCACCGCGCGCGCGATTTTTGCCGCGACCGCCGCGGCGCGCGTGTGCTCGGGCGTGCTGAATTTTGTGCTCGGGCGAAACTGGACGTTTTCCTCCGCCTCGGGCGACTGGCGGGCGCAGGGCGCGCGCTACCTCGCGCTGTTTCTGGGCCAGATGGCCGCGAGCGCCGCGCTCGTGTGGCTGCTGTCCTTCCTGCCCGCGCCCCTGCCGCTCATCAAAATCGCAGTGGACACCGCGCTGTTCTGCGCGAGCTATTTCATTCAGCGCGGCTGGGTGTTCCGGCGCGGCGCATAGTCCGCTGATCCATTCATAATAAAAAGGAGTTTTTTCTGCCATGGCAAGCAAATGTGACGACTGCCTGTATTTTTCCTACGACGAGGAATTCGGCTATTCTGTGTGCGAACAGGACCTGGACGAGGACGAAATGCGGCATTTTATTCAGGACACGTTTGACCACTGTCCGTACTACCGCCCCGGCGACGACTACGCCGTCGTGCGCCATCAGAACTGACGGGCCGGCAGCCTTTGCTGCCGGCTTTTTTCCCGTCCGCGGGAAAACTTTCCCTTTCCCCTGTTTCCGCCGCCAAAATGTGGTATAATGGACAATGCAACAAAAACTGTGAGGTGACAGCAATGGCTGTAAAGGCTGTGCTTTTTGATTTGGACAATACCCTGTATGACTTTTCCTCCGCGCACCGGCTCGCCCTGCGCGCGCTCGCGGAGTACGGCCAGTCGCGCTTTGATGTGCCCGCCCGCCGCTTTCTGCTCGCCTATCAGCAGGCGGACAAGCAGCTGAAAACCGAGCTGCCGTACGTCGCGGCCTGTCACAACCGCGTCATCATCGCGCAGCGCATGCTCGAGCTGCTCGGACTGCCGTCGGTCGTCACGCCGCTCGAGCTGTATGAAACCTACTGGGGCACGCTGCTGCGCGCGATCAAGCCGTATCCCGGCGCGGCGGAGCTGCTCGGCCGGCTGCATGACCAGGGCATCCGCATCGGCATCTGCACCGACATGACCGCGCATATCCAGCACCGCAAAATTGCCGCGCTCGGACTCGCGTCCTGCCTCGACGCCATGGTCACGAGCGAGGAGGCGGGCGTCGAAAAGCCCAACCCGAAAATCTTCCGCGACTGCCTGCGCAAGCTGCACGCCGAGCCGAACGAGGCGATTTTTATCGGCGACAGCTTTGAGCGCGATGTGTGCGGCGCACACGCCGCCGGCCTGATTCCGTTCTGGCTGAACACGAGAATGGCCGCCGCTCCCGAGACCGGATTTGCCTACAAGGAGCTGCGCAGCCTGAACGATCTGCTGTAATTTTTTTGTACCTCTTCCGCATTCCGATGCGCCCGCGCGGCGCGTTCGGGATGCTTTTTTTGTGCCCGTTTCTGCGCGCAGGCAGCGCGCGGCGCGCTGGTCCGGCCGACCGGTTCTGCCGAAAATTCCCGCCGTTCGCGTCGAAGGAAAGCCGCGCGTGACAGTATGTTTTGCCCGCCCGACGGAAATAATGGAGGTAGATTGACCATCCATTTTCGGGAGGCGAAACCATGCAGAGTAAAGTGGAGATCTGCGGCGTCAACACGTCGAATCTGGAGGTGCTGACGGCGGCGGAGACCGACGAGCTGCTGCGCAAAAGCACCAAAGGGGATCGAAACGCACGGGAAAAACTGATATCCGGCAATCTTCGGCTTGTTCTCAGCGTCATTCAGCGCTTTTCCGGCCGCGGGGAGAGTATGGATGACCTGTTTCAGATCGGCTGCATCGGGCTGATGAAATCCATCGACAATTTTAATGTGGATCTGAATGTGCGCTTTTCCACCTACGCCGTTCCGATGATTATCGGCGAAATCCGGCGGTATCTGCGCGACAACAGCACCATTCGCGTCTCGCGCTCCATGCGCGACACCGCCTACCGCGCCCTGCAGGCAAAGGAGGCGTTTGTGCGGGAGCATCAGCGCGAGCCGACCATGGAGGAGCTCGCGAAGCAGCTGGACATGCCGCGCGAGGAAATCGTGTTCGCGCTCGACGCCATTGTCGACCCGATTTCGCTGTACGAGCCGGTCTTTGAGGGCACGGGCGACGCCGTGTGCATCATGGACCAGGTGGGCGACACCAAAAACACCGACGAGCACTGGCTCGAACAGATTGCCCTGCGCGAGGCGATCGGCGGCCTGACCCCGCGCGAGCAGCGCATTGTCAACCTGCGCTTTTTCGAGGGGCGCACCCAGACGGAGGTCGCGAAGGAAATTCACATCTCGCAGGCGCAGGTGTCCCGTCTGGAGAAGGGCGCGCTCGAGCGCATCCGCAGACAGATCTGACGCGGACCGGTTTTTTCAAAAAAATGCACCCGATTCCCTGCGGAGTCGGGTGTTTTCGTGCCTGCATCATTCGGAACAGCGTCCCTGCTCAGACCCAGCGCATCATATCCCGTTTCATGCGCTTGATGATGCGCTTTTCCAGGCGCGAGATATACGACTGGGAGATGCCGAGCCGGTCGGCGACCTCCTTCTGCGTGCGCTCCTCGCCGTCTGTCAGGCCGAAGCGCAGGGAGATAATCGTCTTTTCGCGCTCCGGCAGGCTCTGCAGCGCGCGGCGCAGCAGCTGGCGGTCGACGTCGTCCTCCACCGGACGCATGACGCAGTCCGGCTCTGTGCCGAGAATGTCCGACAGCAGCAGCTCGTTTCCGTCCCAGTCGGTGCTCAGCGGCTCGTCAAAGGAGACCTCCGTCCGCTGGTTGGACACCTTGCGCAGGTGCATCAGAATCTCATTTTCAATGCAGCGCGAGGCGTAGGTCGCCAGCTTGGTTTTTTTCTCGCTGTTGTACGTGCCGATCGCCTTGATCAGCCCGATCGTGCCGATGGAAATGAGGTCCTCCAGATGGATGCCCGTGTTTTCGAACTTCTTTGCGATGTACACCACCAGCCGCAGGTTGTGCTCAATCAGCCTGTCGCGGCACAGCAGATCCCCGCGGCGGCAGCCCGCGATGGCCTCCGCCTCCTCCTCCGCGCTCAGCGGCGGCGGCAGAACCACCGAACCGCCGATGTAAAACACGCCGTCCCTGCCGGGCAGCAGGCCGATCCGGCACAGCCACCGGCGCAGTTTTTGCCACAAATGCGGCATATCACAGCACTCCTCTCCTCATGGTTCAATCAATCCGTCATACTCACCGGCGCAGACCGCACCGCCGCCGGAAACGGCAATCAGGCAGTCGTACGCCGCGCCGTCCTGCCGCGTCACCGCCTGCGGGCGAAAGCACGGCATCATTCCCGCGCCGCCGACGCTCTCAAACGACAGCAGCCGCCAGCCGGACACGCCGCTCTGCTGCACACGCTGCACGAGCTCGGCCGCGTTGTCCGTCCCGAGCAGCAGCGGCACAAACTGCACCTCCTCCGGCACAATGCGCATCGCCGCCGCGCGCGTCAGCACGATGACCGGACGGCCCGTCAGCGCGTCGCGCAGGGTGTTTCCGCTGTCCACCAGCAGCCAGAGCTCCTCCATCCGGCCCGCATACGTCACGCAGACCGTCTCCCCGTGCGGACGGCCCTCCTGCGCCTGACCGCGAAAGACAAGGCCGCTCAGTCCGTAGGCGAGCGCCGCCGCCAGCAGCAGCACGCGGCGCGGGACGGGAACCGCGAGCGCACCGCCCGCCCAAAGCGCCGTTCCGCTCACCTGCTCGAGCGCGGTGACGCAGCCGCCGAACACAAACGCGACCAGCAGCACGAGCAGCGTCTGCCGCACCAGCCGCCGCACGCTGTGCACGGAGAACGCCGTGCCCGCCATGACCGCACAGCTGAGCAGCCGCACAGGCAGCGCCGACAGCGCCGGAACCAGCACCGTTCCTGCCGCATACACCGCCCCGAAGCCGGACGCGGCACACAGCCGCCGCACGGGACACGGCCGCCCGCCGAGCGCGGATGCCGCGCGCAGAATGCAGTAGTCCATGCCGAAATTGAGGGCGAGCAGGACATCCAGATAGATCACGCGCACCGGTCTTCACCTCCTGCGTGTGCTCTATTGTAGCATTGCTCCGCCGCTGATTGTGCCGAAAAGACGGGTCGTGCGCACAATGTTCCGCGCGGGGTCCGGCAGCCGACACATCTGCCGCCCGCAGCACTTCATACCAATCCCAAAAGCAAAACGGCACGCTTTCCGGGCTGCTTTTTCCCCGAAGCGTACCGTTTTTTGTCGCCGCATACCGGCGCATGCTGTGCGGACTGCGCGCCGCTCCCGCCCTGTCCGGATGCCGTGTGCATTTTTTTACAGGCCCCATTCGGAGAGCGCACGGCCGCGCTGCTCCATCTGCTTTTTTTCGGTGAGCGGCTGTGTCAGCACCGCGCGCCCGCGGGCGGATTTATGGCGCAGCACATAGCCGAACCGGTATACCCATGCCGCCGGAAGCAGCCACGGTCTGCCGTCCACGAAGGCATACCACGGAATTTCCCGCATGTCACGATAGGACGGAAACAGCCGCTGTACCGTCAGCCGTGCGGCAAACAGCGGATAGGGCAACGCGGCGCGCCGCAGCGCCTTGGTCACTGCCGCGACCTGGTTTTCCTCGCTATTTTCCTGGCCGAAAATGCCGTCCCGAAGCATTTTTTCGGTCGCACTGCGAAAAAAATCCGCGCGGATTTCCGCCTTCTCCATCGGCAGGCGGACAGCAAACCACCGCTCACACAGCCCCGTGCACACCTGTGCAAACCGTTCGAGCCGCAGGGCGCGCAGCTCCTGTGCAATCCAAGTCCAATCCATCCGCTCGCCCGCCGACCGGCACAGAAACACCAGATCGAGAAACGGTCGGAAGCCATAGCCCTTGTTGACAAGATGCTTTGCCGTATGGGTAATCAGATAGAGAAAATGGCAGCTTTCATCCAGCTGCACCCGGCTGCTGTCCGCAAGCGGCCGCACATGCTCCCACGCCCGCTCAAAATACGCGGCATAATCCACATCTCCGATGACCGGCTCATAGATCATGTGGTCATGCACCTCATATTTGACCGGTCCGCGGCGATAGCTCCACACGGCCGGACATTCGACCGTACAGGTATAGCCCTGCGCTTTGAGCAGCGCATCTGCCCGCGCGCGGTCCCGCGGATGAATGAGCACATCCGTATCCCCCATTGTGCGCAGCTGGGGGACGGGATAACAGCTTTGCACTTCCGCGCCCTTCACAAGCAAAAACGGGATATCTGCCGCCGTAAATGCTGTTTCCAGCGCACGAATGTCCTCTCTGCGGCTGACTGCATAATAGACCGCGGAATAAAATTCCTCATGCAGCTGTGTGCGCACCGCCTCGCTGTCCCGCAGCCATGCGCGGCACTGCACATACACGATGCCGGATACCTGCTGACTGTGCGCGAGCCGTGCCAATCTGTCCCAGTTCAGCCCATCCGGCGGCGGCGCGGTATCCCGCCCGTGCACATGGTCGCGCAGCACCTGCAGGAAAAACCGTTCCTCCGGCGAAAAGCCGGTCTGTGCCGTTTGCGTCATATCGCTTCTTCCTCCCGCCGGATATAGCCCAGCTCCTCCATGCTGTCCAGAAAACGCTGCAGCCCCGGCAGAATTTCCGCCTCGGAAAGCGAATACTTTTCCGCTGCCGCCCGTGCCAGCTGCTCGGTCTCCGGCGTTTTCTCCAGCTGTCTCCAGAAAAATGCCGCTGTGTCATTCAGCTGCTGCACATACGGACAGTCCGCGCAGGAAGCCCTCGTCGCAAGCAGCAGGTGCTCTCCGCAAACGGTCTCCAGCACAACGCCGGAATGAATCCGATACCGCATATTATCCCCCCTCTTCCTGCAAAATGGTGTCATGGGTCAGCGCGGCAGAGGCCGCATCTCCTTTGTTCCGCAGCAGCCACACCGGCGCTGCACGCAGCATTTGCTCCTCCAGTGCTGCCGCGGCGCGAAGCTGCTGTGTGCTCTCCGCAGGATAGAGCAGCTGTGTGTAAACCGGAACGGCCGCCTCCTGTGCCGGCAGGCGGCGGATGGCGTTTTCCTTTGCCTGCTGCAAATAGATGATTCCGCCGAGCGGCGCGGTGCGCAGGCTGCCCATTTGCTCCTTCCCCATCCACGGGGACGGATGGACCCGCACCGTCCCGTCTGCATGACAGCGTATGATCGGCTTGTCCCCGTTGATGACGGCAATTTCATCGGAAAACAGCCTGTTCCACAGCAGAAATTGTGTGGTCTTTCCCGTTCCGCTCGGCGCGGTGAACAGATATGCCTTTCCGCGCCATACAAACGCGGCGCCGTGAACGATGCAGGCGCCATGCCGCAGAAGCTGTGCCGAGGCCTTGCCCGTCAGCACCTCATATTCCAGACAGGCGAGGCTGCGCCCTGCCGGACGGCGCGCTGCCAGTTCATCCATCTCCCGCTCCTCCGCCGCAAGGATTTCCATTCCCCGCTGCGGCTGTTCCGACGGCTGCGGACGGCAGAACACGCCAAAATACCGCGCCGTGTCCGCCTCGCGGAACGCGCAGGAGTACGTCATTCCCGCAAGCCGCAGCT
Organism: Clostridiales bacterium UBA7011; assembly: GCA_002449635.1. Taxonomy (GTDB): domain Bacteria; phylum Bacillota; class Clostridia; order Oscillospirales; family Butyricicoccaceae; genus Butyricicoccus_A. Next base: position 6,834 of record DJXF01000057.1, read on the forward strand.
GATAGCTGTTTTTGTGCATTCCATTGCCCTCTCTCCCGTGCAAAAAGGTGCGGAGAATGCACCGACATTCTCCACACCCCTGCTTGTTTGTTCCGTTGTCCCCCGGCTCAGTCGTCCCAGATATCGGAACCGTCCGTATTCTGGAAGTAAATCGTCGGCTTTGCCTGAATTTCACCGGCATCGCCGCTTTCAAACGGGTCAATCGGGTTGTTGCAGCGCGCAATGCGCTGTGTCAGCAGGCTCGGCTCAAAATAGCTGTCCTTCATGCTCTTTCACGCTCCTTTCAATCCACATCTTTTACCGCCACAGCCGCAGAAGGCGGGACAGCAGGGCTGCAATCGCGGACAGCAGGCCGCCGCTCTTCGTCTTGGCTGCCGGCTTGTCGCCGGTCTGCGGCTGCGAACCGGCTGTGCTGCCGCCGGCCTTTGTCTGTGTATCCGGCGACTGATCTGCATTCGTCTGCTCCGTCTTCTGCTCCGTCACAGTCTCTTCGCTGCCCGCGGTGTACGCCTTGCGCACAGTCAGGCGCCTGCGCGCTCCGGCTGCGGCTGCGGCTGTCTCCTTGGTGCAGACCGACTCGACCGTCGTATCCGTCGCCAGAATGCCGCCGGACGCCTTGATGCCGGTGCCGTTTCTCGTGTCGACATGGCGCGATACCGTGCCGGTGACCTTGACGCCGTCCATGGTCACATAGTACGGAACCATGGTGAATGCGGTGTTCGGTTCGAGGCCCGTGTACGCCTCGCTGTTGTATTTCTGCACGTTGAGATAGCCGGTCGTCAGCTTCGGGAAGAACTTTGTCAGGCTGTATGTGGCCGACGCGCCCTTGCTGTACGAATCATCCGCACTGTTGTCTACGACAAAGCTCTGATAGACGGTTGCGTCGCCCTTGACTTCCTGTTCCTTTTTCGCGGCGCCGCTGTCGATGTCAAAGCCGACCTGCCTGTAATTCGTGTCGTCAATCGCCGTCACGAGATAGACAAACTTCAGCTTGTTGTTTTGTTTTTTGTTGTAGACCGAATAGATTTTCGGATTCAGATAATTCGTGCTGACTTCCTTGACATAATAGGTCTTGTCCGCCTCCGGACGGAACGCCTTGCCGCAGATGTCTGTGACCGGCGTGGTGAACGTGTCGTCTGTGTACAGACCGCCGTACAGGCAGCCCGCCTTGACCGTTTCCGTCACGTCAAAGCTGTCCGTGAGGTCAAAGGTCTCCGTCGATTTGTCCGACTGATGATAGACGGTGAATGTCTTTTTCTGTTCCACCGTCACCTGCGGACTGGTGAACGCGGCGGCCGGCTCTGCGGCGCCGCCGTTTTCATAGACGCCCTGCGGCGCCTTGTTGGTGTCGACCGTCTTTCCGGCGGAGGCATCCTTTGCCTTGAGACCGGAAATGGTGAGAACCAGCTTCTGTCCGCCGTCCGGCGCGGTTTGGGTGCCGTCCTCGGATACCCAGTGCTTCGCATAGTCAAAGCCGGTTACCGTGACAAGTCCCGTGCTCTGATCGACCGACGGCGTATAGGTATCGGCCGTCTCCGTCCATGTCCCCGCGGACGGGTCATAGCTCCATGCCTTTGCGGTCGCGGTAATGCCGGAAACATCGAAATAATCGGTGTTCACCTGATCCTTCATGACGGACGAGGCATCCAGCGAAACGGTGGAATAGGAAATGATCTCCTGTGTAATTCCCGTAAACAGACCGCTCCAGTCGCTGGTCGTGTTCGCCACATAATATTTGGAATCCTGCTTTTCCGCAGCATCTACCGTCACGCTGCCATAGCCGCTTCCCGTCACGCTTACCCCGCTGTAATTGCTGGAAACCAGCTGCATGACATTGTTTACGATATCAGTGCTGGATGCAAAAAATTCGCCGAAGCTCTGTCCCGCACCTGCGACCGGTGCCGCGGCATCGGCAGAGGAGGCAACCGATACGGTATAAATGCTGACATTGTTGTTCTTGACCTGCTGCGCCGTCCGGATCGCATTGACCCACGCCGTGTCATGCGCCGAGCTGCTGTCCTCCGGCTGACCGTCTGAGAACAGAATGATATTTTTGCTCTCCTCCGTCGCATTTTTGATCTGGTCATACGCCTTGGTCAGCGCGGCGGAAAAATTGGTCAGCGCATCGCCGGAAATCTGCCGGAAGGCGGCCGTATCGCCGCTGCCCATCTCGCCGTAATAGTCGGCGGTGCTGCCGAAGGTGACGACCTTGATTTTCTGTCCCGCCGGAAGCGATTTGAGCAGGTTATTGACCGCTGTATTCAGTCTGGAAATTTTCTGGCTGTCCATCGAGCCGGACAGGTCGAGCGCCAGAACAATCGCCGCACTGCCGGAGGATGTCGTGGTTTTGACCTCCGCCGCCGTCGCATAGGCATCCATGGTCAGGGCGAACGAATCGCCCACCTTTCCGCTGCTCTTGTCGACCTGCTTGCTTACCTTGATGCCGCCCGCGGCAGCAGGCTCCTCCGCCTTTTTCGTATTGGTGATGGTGTAGGCGGTCACGGCATCATCACCCGCCGTGCGCTCATAGAACGTGATGTGTGCGGCATATTTGACATTGGATGCTTTGTTGGATTTGGCGCTCGAGAACGTTCCGTTGCTCAGGTAATCCCACCCTCTCGAATAGCTGAAATAGCCGCGCAGATAATGAAAATCTCCGGCGGATTGCACCCAAAGGCTGTCCGGCTCGCTGTTCATGGCAAAATAGCCGCCGTACTGCTCGTCCATCGCGTACAGGTAGCAGTTGGAGTAGCCGCCGTTGTTCTTCATGTGGTAATATCCCTTCGAGGTGGGATAGTCGGTGTCCTGTGTGTCCTCAAACGTCCACTGGAACTGATCGCTCACCTCCGACGTGATGACCCCGTCGGTGAGATCGGGCGGGTTGTAGGCCCGCAATACCTGTCCGTTGTTCGCGCCGAGGAGATATTCCTTGCCGCTGTATGTGTAGGTCATGGCATACGTTCCGCCCGCGTGAACCGCATCCGTCTTTTTCCACTGTCCGGATGAGGTGCCGGTCTCCGTCTTTTCCGTGACCTCGGCGGTGTACTGTGCCGTGACATCCTTTCCGCCCGCATCGGTGACCTTCTGCTCGCGTACGGTATAGGTATCCGCCGCAGGCAGTCCGTCAGCCGCTGCTGTCCAGTTGTTCTGCCGGTTCAGCGTGACCGTCCGAACCACGGTGTTTTGGCTGCCGCACACCGCCGCCGTGACCGTCTCGCCCGCATGTGCGTCCGCGCCGTCCGACCATTGCTTTGTCACCTGAACGGAGGTGGTTTCGCCGGCATCTCCGCCGCCGGCCGGCGTGTCCGAATCCCCGGTGCCCGACACCTGAGCCAAGGCATTTTTGACCGCAGCCTTTATGACATTGCTGTACCCGCCGTAGACGGGGGTGGAGGCCGATGTCACAACATCAACCGCATCTATCTGCTCTACAGACTTTCCGATATATTTGGACGCTTCACTGCTCACCAGAGAATCCCAGCTGCCGGTTGTTCCGTCAGCAACAGAAAGACCGGTGATCGTTCCATCCTTTACGGTTACATTCAGCTTGAGCGTATAAGTATGGCTTCCGTCCTTGTTTGTATCGGTTGCTGTGCCGATGTATGTCGTTTCCTCCGCCGTCCCGCTGCCCGCGTCGCTTCTCGCCGGTGCGGTCGCGAGGGCGTCGGCAATCGCCTGCTTGACATTGGAGACATAATATTTCTCCGTGGTGTACGATTTCTGCGTCGCGGAGGTGGTCGTATCGACATCCGCAACCGAAGCCGAGGTCACAACATCGACGCCGCTGACCGCGTCCACCGTCGCGTCCTGGCCGATATAGGTGCTCCGGATTTCCGCGGTGAGCAGCTTTTTCAGCTTATCCTTTTCCGCGGTGATGGAAAGTCCGGTGATCTTTCCGTCCGCAACCGAAACATGAATCTGCCCGTAGTATGACTTGTCATACTTTCCCTTCTTGTACTTGTCTGCCCGAACGGTGCTCGTATACGTCCCGTCCGCCGCAATCTCACTGCCGCTGACCGCCTGTGCCGCCGTCGGTGAGAACGCGATGGTCGAAAAACCCATCACCAGCGCGAGCGCAAACGCCTGCAGCGCGCGCAGGAGATGCCCTTTCGTTCTGAACTTCATGCTTTCACTCCTTTTCCATGCGTCTTTGACACATGCTCGTTGTGTTCCGCCGCGCGGCGGACGCCGCGCTTCCGGTGGTTCGTGTGTTCTGTGCCGTCTCCTTTCTGTTTGGAGTCTTTTTGCCGTCTGTCACCGCGGCCGCACGGGACGACAGCGCACGGTATGAAAACAGCAGTCCGGTCTCTCATTGGAAAAATCAGACGCTGTTGTCACCTATTACCATTAGCTTTTGCTAACCTTTGGCGAAAAAAATGGAAAATCCAATGGATTTTCGCACCACACATTTTCACCTGTCTGCCCTGTCGGAACGCGAAGAGCGGGCGGTTTTTCCGCGTTGTCTGCACATAAGCTGCGCAGCACAGGTCAAATTTTCCCGCATCCGGCAAATAAAAGCGATGTTCGGCCGGGCAGAGAAAATTCTTCCCCTGATTTTCCCCGTTTGCTCCGCTGTTTCGGCAGCCGTCAAACGGGACAACAGGACATCCGCGCGCCCTCGTGATTAGCCATAACTAATTTAGTAAAAATATTATAGCCTATCTGTCCGCACAAGTCAAACGGAAAATGGATGAGATGCCGGACAATCCCAGTGCATCTGTCGATTAACCCAAAATCACGCCGCTTTTTTTGCCCCGCGCGGCGCGCCGTGTTGCCCGTTCCCCGCCCGATGTGCTATGATGAGTCGGAGAGAGGAGGCGTTTGCCATGCTGAAGCACTGTATGCTCTGCCCGCGCGGCTGCGGCGCGGACCGGACGGCGGGACAGCGCGGCTTTTGCGGCGCGGACGACACGCTGCGCATCGGGCTCGCCGGTCTGCACCGGTGGGAGGAGCCGTGCCTGTCGGGCACGCGCGGCGCGGGCACGGTCTTTTTCTGTCACTGTCCGCTCGGCTGTGTCTACTGTCAGAACCGCGCGATTTCCGGGCGGGACGCCGCGGGGTGCGGCACGGTGACCGATGTGTCCGGTCTGGCGGACACGTTTCTCGCGCTGCAGGCGCAGGGCGCGCACAACATCGACCTCGTGACGCCGACCCACTACGCCGCCCATCTGATGCGGGCGATTCCGCTCGCGCGCCGGCGCGGTCTGACCATCCCCATTGTGTACAACTGCGGCGGCTATGAGTGTGTGCAGACGCTGCGGCAGCTCGACGGTCTGGTGGACATCTATCTGCCCGACTTCAAATATTACAGCTCCTATTACGCCGCGCGCTATTCGCAGGCGCCCGATTATTACGAGTGCGCCTGTGCCGCCATCGACGAAATGGTGCGGCAGACGGGTGCGCCGGCGTGGGGCGCGGACGGCATGCTGCAGCGCGGGACCATCGTCCGCCACCTGATGCTGCCCGGTCTGGGCGGCGACACGGCACAGCTTGTGCGCACGGCGGCGGCGCGGTGGGGCGGGCGCATTCTGTTCAGCCTGATGCGGCAGTACACGCCGTGCGCGGTGCCCGACGGCTTCCCCGAGCTGGCGCGCCGCGTGTCCGACGCGGAATACGCGGACGCGTGTGCGCAGATGGCCGCGCTCGGCCTGTCCGGCTGGACGCAGGACGCCGAATCCATCGGCGAGAGCTTCGTCCCGCGCTTTGACGGCAGCGGCGTCGTTCCGCCCGCGCCGCAAAACTGAAAGCCCTCCTGTGTGCATCCTGCAAAAAACGGTTCCGCGCTCCCCCGACCGCCTTTGGTGCACCTGCACAAAAACGTCCGGTTTTTTGCACCTGTTTTGTATTTCATTGCGCTTTCACGCACACAATCAGCCAAATAAGGTAAGTTTCTCTTGATTTTCTTCTTTTGATATGATATCTTTGATATGTTGGAAAAGAAGGGGCAATCCTGAAGGAACGCGCCTGTTTTCATCCACAGGGACAATGCCGCAGCGGACACCCGTTTGACGGATGCCTGCCGCGTTGTTTTTCTTTTTTCAGAAAATAATACAATGGAGGAAAACCCAATGAACACTTATGGATTGGAAAAGCTCGGTATCATCAATACCGACACCGTTTATCGCAATCTGACTCCGGCTCAGCTGACAGAGCACGCACTTCGCCGCGGCGAGGGCACCCTGTCCAACACCGGCGCTCTGGTCGTTAAGACCGGCAAGTACACCGGCCGCTCCGCAAACGATAAGTTCATCGTTGACAGCGAGGGCGTACACGACGAGATCGCGTGGGGCAAGGTCAACAAGCCGATGACCCAGGAATGCTTCGACGCACTGTACGAGAAGGTCATCGCTTACCTGCAGGGCAAGGAAATCTTTATTTTCGACGGCTTCGCAGGCGCTGACCCGAAGTACACCAAGTCCTTCCGCATCGTCAATGAGCTGGCTTCCCAGAATATGTTCATCCATCAGCTGCTGCGCCGTCCGACCGCAGAGCAGCTCGAGAACTTCTCTGAGGACTTCACCATCATCGCGGCACCGGGCTTCAAGTGCATTCCGGAGCGCGACGGCACCCGTTCCGAGGCTTGCATCGTCATCGACTACGAGAAGAAGCTCGTTCTCATCGTAGGCTCCCGTTACTCCGGCGAGATCAAGAAGTCTGTCTTCTCCGTTATGAACTACATCCTGCCGAAGCAGGGTGTATTCCCGATGCACTGCTCCGCAAACATCGGCGCTGACGGCGACTCCGCTGTATTCTTCGGTCTGTCCGGCACCGGCA
>DJXF01000057.1:13682-14776 GCA_002449635.1 Clostridiales bacterium UBA7011
GCACCGGCAAGACCACCCTGTCCGCTGACCCGAACCGCAAGCTGATCGGCGACGACGAGCACGGCTGGTCGGACGATTCCGTCTTCAACTTCGAGGGCGGCTGCTACGCAAAGTGCATCAACCTGTCCGCTGAGAACGAGCCGGACATCTACAACGCCATCAAGTTCGGCGCTCTGGTTGAGAACGTCGTCATGGATCCGGAGACCCGCGAGTTCGACTTCGACGACGATTCCCTGGCTGTCAACTCCCGTGTCGGCTATCCGGTTGAGTTCATCAACAACGCCGAGGAGTCCGGTATGGGCGGCATCCCGAAGACCGTTATCTTCCTGACCGCTGACGCATTCGGCGTCCTGCCTCCGATCTCCAAGCTGAACAACGAGCAGGCAATGTACTACTTCGTTTCCGGCTTCACCTCCAAGGTTGCCGGCACCGAAATCGGCGTCAAGGAGCCGGTTCCGACCTTCTCCACCTGCTTCGGCGAGCCGTTCCTGCCGCTCGATCCGGCAAAGTACGCTGAGATGCTGAAGGAAAAGGTTGAGAAGTCCGGCGCTTCCGTCTATCTGGTCAACACCGGCTGGAATGGCACCGGCGAGCGCACCAAGCTGAAGTACACCCGTGCAATGGTCACCGCTGCACTGACCGGCGAGCTGCTCAAGAGCGAGTTCGTTGAGGATCCGTACTTCGGTCTGTCCGTTCCGACCACCTGCGCAGGCGTTCCGGATGACCTGCTGATCCCGGCAAAGACCTGGAAGGATCAGGACGCTTACAAGGAGGCCGCTGCAAAGCTGTCCGCTATGTTCGTCAAGAACTTCTCCGAGAAGTACCCGAACATGCCGGCTGAGATCGTAAACGCAGGCCCGAAGGCGTAATTTCCCTCTTAAAACAAGCAAGACGGTTCGGATTCGTCCGGACCGTCTTTTTTTCGTCCAATGCCCCTGCCGCGCATCGCTCCGCTCCGGACAGAGCCGTGCCGCGCCGGGGCGTTTTTTTGCGCACAACAAAAACAGCCTCTCACCGCCGTGTGCTTCGGCAGCGGGAAGCTGTTTTTTTCCTATCATTTTGATCCGACCGTCACGCGTTCCAAGCGCCGGTCC
>DJXF01000078.1 GCA_002449635.1 Clostridiales bacterium UBA7011
TGGTACACGCCTGCCCGAAGGAATTGATGATATAATAGGCAAAAATTTCAATATTAAACGCCGCCGCAGAGGCTGCAATGACATCCGCGCCTAAACTGTTGATGGCGGATTGAATGCAGATATTTGACAGCGAAAATACCATGCTCTGTAAGCCTGCGGGAATACCAATCCGCAGAATTTCCTTCAGGGCGTGCCGATGGATGTGAAATTTTCTGCGCTGTACACGAATCGCGGTATCGCTGCGCACCAGAAAATAAAACAGAAGTGCCGAACTGACTGCATTGGAGATGACAGTTGCCGCCGCAACGCCATCCACTGTCATGCCCAATACCACGACGAAGAATACATTCAGACCGACATTGATGATGCCGGAAACAAACAGGCTGATCAGCGGCGTGCGCGTGTCGCCCTGACTGCGAAAAATAGCCGATTCAAAGTTATAGAGCAAAATAACCGGCATGCCGAGCAGATAAACGCGCAAATACAGCGTCGCCATATCCATAATTTCTGCGGGTACAGACAGCAGCCGCAAGACCGGCGGCGCCGCAAGTTCCCCGAAGATTGTCATAAAGATTCCGCAGAGCACCGCCATCAGAATTGCCGTATGTACTGCGCCGCAAACGCCCTCTTCATTTTTCTGCCCGGTAAAACGGGATATGACCACGTTCGCGCCCAGCGAAATTCCGATAAAAAAGGTTACCATCAAACCGATCAGCGGGCTGTTGCTGCCAACTGCCGCCATCGCATTTTTTCCGCAGAATTGACCAATTACCGCAATATCTGCCGCGTTAAACATCTGCTGTAAAATGCCGGTAGAGGCAAGCGGAACGGCAAAGAGCAAAACCTTATCACCGATCGAGCCATGTACCATGTCAATATTTCTTCCTGCCATTTTCTGCATTACTTCCTTCTTCATAAAAGCTGCTGTTTTATGTCCTTTAACAACCCGCGGCATCCCTCTTCCACATCCCGCCATGTGGCTTCGAAATCCCGTGTATACCATGGATCGGCGACATCACCCGGCCGGTCGGTATAATCCATGAGCAGACTGAACTTCCCATCGTCATCTGCACCGCAAATGCGGCACATATTGCGGAGATTATTTCGATCCATGGCTATGATTCGATCATAGAAATCATAATCGTCCCGGTTCATCCGACGGGCAGTTTTCCCCTCACAGGAAATGCCGTGCTGTTCCAGTATACGCCGTGCAGGCGGATAAACCGGATTGCCTAATTCCTCACAGCTCGTCGCCGCTGAGGCAATTGCAACCTGTTCGGACAGACCGGACTGCCGCACCATGTCCCTGAAGACAAATTCACACATCGGACTGCGGCAAATATTGCCGTGGCAGATGAAAAGTATACGTATTATTTTGAAACACCTCCTTAAATGCCACTCCATGCCTCGATTTGCACCGATTTGCCCCATCTGTTTTTCTGCTGCTTTTCGGGTTACAATGTCACAGATTGAACGAAATGCGGCAAATTGGGGCAAGTTAGAGCCGTCAATGGTAGTCAAATGGTAGTAAAATCGGGGATGTTTTACTACCGCCCGGATTAGACGGTGAAGCGCCGCTTGCCGCTCCGCACTGTTCCGACGCAAGGAATTGGTCTCCCAGTCTCCGGATGCGATATTCATATCATCATACTACAAAACTGCATTGCTTTCAATGGTCGGATCTGCGGCTGTCTCATCATGTATGGGTCAAGTAAACATTGGCAAGATTGTTTTGTTGGTTTCTGTTTGTCAATGATTCTTTTACACTAAGCAGATCGAGCGCGGCCATACCGCATTGTGGCAACTGTGCAGATCTGCGCTATGGATTACGAAACCTACATCACAGACACACTCGCAGGCCTTCAATTCATAGAGGATCACGGAATGAGCTGCAAAGCTGGGGATGTATGGGATTGTCTCTTAGTGCAGCTATAAGACCATGCCGATGGTGTGCTGGTGTTGCCGGAGCAGGGTAGCTTTGTCTCGAGGGCTGCATATGTGACAGAGATCTTTAAATAAAAAACAGGCCACGTCCTCGAAGGACAAGGCCTTAAAACCAAATTTGAGAAATACGGGTGCAAAAAGCCTTGAATGAATTTATATAGAACCAAAACACTTGACTTTTGGTTTTAATATGATATAATATCGGAAGAAAGGGGATGTTGGAACCATGACTGGGTCTTACCAAGCAAGTTTACTCCCTCTGCAAAGTGGGGTCATTGATCAGTCTGTATTTTTTGAAGAGCTGATTGATGCTACTTCCAAGCTGGAGGTATATAAGGAGAAAATTCGTGACAGCAAGCTGGACTCGTCTTGGTTTATGCCTACGCTCCAGCAAAAAGAGGCAGTTGCTTCCTCTGCAATAGAAGGAACACAGGCCACATTGGACGGCGTGCTAATCAGCCAGCTTGCTCCTAACGATAAAGACCAAGACGTGAATAAGGTCATGAATTACTATCTGGCGACAGCAACCGGGTATGACCTTCTTCACTATCACGATT
>DJXF01000012.1 GCA_002449635.1 Clostridiales bacterium UBA7011
TGTGCATCAGCCGCCACTGCTCCAGCTCGTAGTCCTCCAGCTTGAAATCGCCGCGGTCGAGCGCGTCCAGAAGGTCCTGCGCCCACGGCACGAGCAGCCAGACAATCGAGCAGTGCTCTTCCGAGACCGCCTCCAGTACGTACTGCGGCTTGGTGCCCTTGAGCAGCACCGCCTTGCCGCCGGAAATCAGACTGCCGAACCAGTGCATTTTCGCGCCGGTGTGATACAGCGGCGGAATACACAGGAACACATCCTCCTTCGTCTGTCCGTGGTGCACCTGCTCCACGCGCGCCGAGTGCATCAGGCTTTCGTGGTTGTGCAGAATCGCCTTCGGAAAGCCGGTTGTGCCGGAGGAGAAGTAAATGGCAGCGTTGTCTTCATCGCGGATATCGACGAGCGGCGCCTGACTGGAGCAGTTTGCCGCAAGGGTCATATAATCCTCCGCAAATGTCGGACAGCCGCCGCTGCCGAAGTAGAACAGCAGGCGGTTTCGTCCCAGCTCGTCTGCAATCGGCTCAATGCGTCCGATGAAGTTGCTGCCGAAGACGATGACATCGACCTCCGCCAGCTCGGCGCAGTATTTGATCTCATCCGTGTCATAGCGGAAATTAAACGGCACGGCGAGCGCACCCGTCTTGAGCACGCCGAAGTAAATCGGCAGCCACTCCAGGCAGTTCATCAGCAGAATGGCGACCTTGTCGCCCTTCTTTATGCCGCGGCTGAGCAGCAGATTGGCAAAGCGGTTCGCCTTTTCGTCGAACACGCGCCATGTGATCTCACGGCGGTAGCTCGTCGCCGGCGTCGGCTCAATCAGGTTGTATTCCTTCCATGTGACGCGGCGAATCTCCTGAATTTCCGGATTCAGCTCAACCAGTGCGACATCGTCGCCGTACAGCTTGCTGTTTTTCTCTAATAAATCAGTAATCGGCATCGGTAAAGCCCCTTCTCTGTTGATTTTCTCTTTTACACTTTACTGCGTAACTCTTTTACTAATAAAAGTATCACAAAGCAGTGCAAAAGTCAAATGCTTTTGCCGCAGAAAAAAACAGAGAGCGCGCGGCTCTCTGCCCAATCCTTTTTTCTTCCGGCATTCAGCTCGTCAGCTCCGCCGCATCGTTCGCCTGCCCGCGCTGTTCCACGAGGGAAATCACATACTCCACGAGTTTTTCCGACGCATCGGGATGTCCGATGGCATGAATCGCCTCGCGCACCATCCGCAGACGCACCGGGCTGTGGAACAGGTGATACAGCGCATCGTCGAGCGGGAATGTCTTGGTCACCAGCGACGCCATGCCGTTGTTGAGCAAAAACTCCACGTTGCGCTCCTCCTGTCCCGGAATGGGATTGACGAGAATCATCGGCAGTCCCTTGGCAATCGCCTCCGAAACGGTCAGGCCGCCCGGCTTGGTGATAATGCAGTCCGCTGCGCTCATGAGCACCTCGACATTGTCGACAAAGCCCATGACGCGGATGGAACAGTCCCCCCAGTATTCCTTCTGGAAACGGGCGAGACGGTTGAATGCGCGCTTGTTGTTGCCGCAGACCGCGAGAATCTGAAAATCAATGCCGATCTCCGTAATCTGCTCGACCAGCCGGCGGCTGTTGCCGTATCCCATGCTGCCGCCCATGACGAGCACCGTATGCCGGTCGGGGTCCAGCCCCAGCTGGGCACGCGCCTCCTCCCGGGAAATCGGGCGGTTGAATTTCGGATGAATCGGAATGCCGAGCGGGAGAATGCGCGCCTCGGGAATGCCGCGCTTGACGGCCGTGTGTGTAATCAGTTCGCTGGCAGTCACCAGCGCTTCCATGTGAATGACATCCTCCCAGTACGGATGGATGCAGTAGTCGGTCACGACGCCGACGCTCGGCGCATCGACCATATGCCGCTGCTTCATCTGGCTGACCAGATGGGCGGCGAGCACATGGGTGCACACAATCGCATCCGGCTCGAAGTTGTCCACAAAATGCTCGAACTTGAATGCACCGAGCGTGTTGACAAGCTTGACCATATTCATTTTATCGAGCTTTTCGCGGTTCTTGGACGTCTGTGCGTAAAACAGCCGGTACAGCTCGGGTGTATATTTCGAGGAAAGCAGGTAGCCCTGTGAAATCGCCGTGCGAACCACCTTGCTGATGTATTCGTACACATCGACAATTTTGGTCTCTGCGCCCTTTTGTTCAAACAGGTCTGCCAGCGCCTTTGCCGTGGCATGATGACCATAGCCTGCGGTCACGGTCAGCAGCAAAATCTTCATTCTGTCACACTCCTTGCCCCTTATTCTACCCTATTCGGCGCAGAAGTGCAAATCCTATCTGGTATTCCGTTAAAAAGCCCTGCGGTGATACTCCGTCAGCACCGCGCGTTCCAGCTTTTCGCGCATCGGCGTTCCCACCGGATGGACAATGTCCCGGTAGCTGCCGTCCGGCATGCGGCGCGACGGCATCGCGAGAAACAGGCGCTCCGGCCCGTCAATGACCTTGATGTCGTGCACGGCAAATGTCCGGTCAAAGGTCACGGAAACAAGGGCGCGCAGCCGTCCCTCCCCGCCCAGATGCCGGAACTGAATGTCTGTAATCTCCATGGATGATGCTCCTTTTACCGGATTGTAACTATTTTTCTTGCCTGAACCTATTTATATTCTGAACGATTTGTCATATAATATACGTGACTTTTTGAGGAACTTCCAACGGCGGTACCGCCGCTTCATTCTCATGACATAACAGGAGGCATGTCATTTATGTCTGACTTTTCCATGCAGTCCTATGTGACCGCGCACAAATCCATTCACCTCGTCGGCATCGGCGGCGTTTCCATGTCCGCGCTCGCGGAGCTGCTGCTGCACCTCGGCGCCACGGTCACCGGCTCTGACCGCGCGCAGTCCGCTGTCACGGATAAGCTGTCCGCCCTCGGCGCACGCATTACATACGCACATCTGCCCGAAAATGTAGAGGGCGCGGATCTCATCATCCGCACAGCTGCCGTTCACGACGACAATCCGGAAATTGCACGCGCACACGAGCTGGGTATTCCGGTCGTCGAGCGCGCACAGGCATGGGGCTCGATTATGCTCGATTACCGCAATGCCGTCTGTGTCGCCGGTACGCACGGCAAAACCACCACCACTTCCATGCTGACGCTCATCGGCATGCAGTGCGGCGTTGACCCGACCGTCATGGTCGGCAGCAGCCTCGCTGCCATCGGCGGCACGCTCCGCATCGGCGCGCATGACTGCTTTATCGCAGAGTCGTGCGAATACACCAATTCCTTCCTCAGCTTCCACCCGACGGTAGCCGTTGTACTCAATGTCGATGCCGATCATCTGGACTTCTTCAAGGACATCGACGACATCATCCATTCGTTCCACCGCTTCTGCGCACTTGTGCCGGAAACCGGTGCGCTTGTGGTCAACCGCGATTCCGCAAATGCGATGAAGGCAATCGAGGGCATTGACCGCACCTGCATCACGTTCGGCACCACGCCCGAGGCGGATATCTATCCGGAAAACGTCACCGACCGCCACGGCTATTACAGCTTTGATGTGATGTACAGGGGCGAGCGGTTTACACATGTCGATCTTTCCGTTCCCGGACACCACAACATGCTCAACGCACTCGCGGCGTGCGGCGTTTGTGTGTTCCTCGGCCTTGATCCCGCAGATTCCGCCGCCGGTCTGGCGCAGTTCACCGGCTCAGACCGCCGTTTCCAGCTGACCGGCCGCATGCCCAACGGCGCAACCGTCGTCGATGACTATGCGCATCATCCCACGGAGATGGCGGCAACGCTCAAAACCGCGAGGGAAATGAAGTATGACCGCATCATCTGCATCTTCCAGCCGCACACCTATTCGCGCACCGTTGCGCTGCTTCCGGAATTTGTACAGGCGCTCAGCCTGTGTGACAAGGCGATTCTCGCAGATATTTATGCCGCCCGCGAACAAAACACCTTCGGTGTCAGCTCAAAGGACATCGCTGACCGGCTGGACGGCGGCGAATATTATGATTCCTTTGAAAAAATCTCCGCCCGTGTGCGCGAGATTGCACAGCCGGGAGACCTGATTCTGACGATGGGCGCGGGCAACGTCTATCAGATCGGCACAGACCTGTGTGCACAGGCCTGACGGTCCGCGCTGTTGCGCAAAAGTTCTCCCCTGCATTCGTTGACTTTTTTGCCATCCTGACGTAAAATAAAAGCAGAAGATTCATGCACTTTGCACAATTTCTTGTTCGATCGGAGGGAATCAGCATGAAAGCCAACACCATTATTACCATCAGCCGGCAATATGGCAGCCTCGGCCGTGAGATCGGCAAAGAGCTGTCCGAGCGTCTCGGCATTCCGTACTATGACCGCGAGCTGATTTCACTCGCGGCAAAGAAAAGCGGCTTCAGCGAGGAATTGTTCGACCAGCTCGACCGCCGCGCGACCAACAGCTTTTTGTACTCGCTGACGATGTTCGGCTCCGCCGGACTGAACGGTCTGTCGCTGACCGACCAGCTGTATGTCACACAGCGCAATATCATCCGCGAGGTCGCCTCTCAGGGTTCGTGTGTCATCGTCGGACGGTGCGCCGACTATATTCTGCGCAAGGAACCGGATATCTTCCATTTCTTCATCAAAGCGCCGATGGCAGCGCGGCTCGCACACGCGAAGGATGACCCCAAAATCCCCGATGCGACCAAGGAGACGATTGAAAAGCTGGATAAACAGCGCGCCGCCTACTACAACTTCTACACCGGGCAGGTCTGGGGACACGCGGCAAATTACGATATGTGTCTGGATTCCGACCGTCTCGGCGTCAGCAAGGCGGTAGACATGATGATTGATTTCATCGAGACCGCACAGGCGAAAGAAGCAGAATAAAACGAGAGTATAACGCAGCCGGTCTGCCCTCCGTTCGGAGAGACAGACCGGCTTTTTCCGTGCTATTCTATGCGGGTGTTTTCCTGTTCACACAATGCCCTGCCGGCGGCGTGCGAGATTGAGTGTGCCGTCGTGCATGCGGCGCAGACCGCCCAGCAGCCGGCTTGTGCCCTGAACCACGCAGGTCTCCGGTTCCTCCGGAATATGAGTCTCCAGTCCCAGCTGCTCGGACAGATAGCGGTCGATGCCAAACAGCCGCGCACCGCCGCCGGCGAGCACCAGTCCGGTTTCCGTCAGGTCACCCACCAGCTCGGGCGGCGCCGTTTCGATCAGTCCGCAGATCGCCGCCAGAATGTCCTCTGTCTGTCCGCGAAGCGCCGGAATCAGCTCGTCCGCCTCGACCGTCACACACGCGGGAAGTCCGTCGGACACGCGCCGTCCGCGCACCACCATCGAGCATTGCTCCCCGCGCGGCAGTACGCCGCCGATTTCACATTTGATGCGCTCTGCGGTCGGCAGGCCGATGTGCAGGTCATGCTGCTCGCGCAAAAGCGCCTGTACCGCGCTGTCGCAGCTGTCACCCGCCGTGCGGACAGAGGCGGCACATACCACCGCGCCCATGGAGATGAGCGCGATATCAGTTGTTCCGCCGCCGATATCCACAACAAGCGTCCCCTTCGGGCTGTTCGGATCGACGCCCGCGCCGACTGCCGCCGCCACCGGCTGCTCCATCAGACAGACGCGCGCCGCGCCCGCCTGTATGCCTGCATCGATCACCGCGCGCTCCTCCAGCTCGGACACAAGCGGCGGCACACAGATGAGGAGATTCGGCCGCAGCATTCCGCCGCAGCCCGCCTTTTTCAGCAGCACACGCGCCATCACACCTGTGATTTCACAATCTGTGATGACACCGCCGCGCACCGGACGCACAGCGAGCAAATCCTCCGGCGTGCGTCCCAGCAGATCATGCGCCTGCTGACCGACGCTGACGACCTGTCCGCTTCTGCGGCGCACCGCAACCACAGACGGCTCCCGCAGCACAATTCCTTTTCCCTGTCGATACAGCAGTACCGACGATGTACCTAAATCCATGCCATAAGCAAGCATCCTGTTTCCCTGCCTTTCCGATTTCCCTGATTTTCCAGCCATTACAGTATATGCCGGAAAGAAGCAGTTTGATACACCGGATGCCTGTTTTTTTATTCGCCTGATTTCGCCAGGTTCCCCGCCCGCGCGGCGGCGAGCACCCATACGCTTTCCGCTCCCATCTGCCGCAGCAGACCGGCACACGCCTGCACCGTCGCACCGGTCGTCACAATGTCATCAATCAGCAGCACGCGCTTTGCATCGAGCGCGCAGTTCGGACGGGGCAGGAACGAGCGGGACGCATTTTGCCACCGCTTTGCCGCGGGCAGCTTGGACTGACGGCGGGAAAACATCCGCCGGCGCAGCGTCGGGACAAACGGAACGTCCCACCGGCGGGCGAGCGCGGCGGCAAGCCGTTCACTCTGATTAAAGCCCCGTCGGTGCGCGTGCAGAAAACTGATCGGGACACAGGTCACAGCGTCGGGCAGCGGCATGCCGTGAAACTCCCATGCCTCCGCCATGAAATCAGTCAGCGGACGCTCATAGTCGTATCGCCCGTAAAATTTGTACGCGATCAGGGCGTGGCGCATCGCACCGTCATAGGGCATCGCACAGACCAGCCGGTCAATCGGTTTGGGCGCGTCACAAAACAGGCGGCGCATTTGCTGCACTGCCCGCTGCCTGCAGTCCGGACACAGACCGCGCTGGTGTTCTGCTGTCGCCGCTCCACACAGCATGCACGCGCACGGATACAGAATCGCTGCCGCTCTCATTCTTCCAACTCCAGCTGCTCCGGCGGCTTCAAACCGCGGATGAGCCGCGCGCGCAGCGCACTGTACCGCCGGTTTCGCGTGTTCGTGTGCACCATGGTCTCCGTCACCGCAGGATCGCCGACGAGTACCAGCAGCTTTTTTGCGCGTGTGATTGCCGTGTATAAAATGTTGCGCGTGAGCAGACGGCGCCCGATCCCGTTCGGCAGCGCGACAATGACCGCCTCAAACTCACTGCCCTGTGATTTGTGCACCGTCATTGCATACGCCAGCTCCAGCTCGTTGAGCATATCAAAGGAATAGTGTGCCAGCTTGTCGTCAAACTGGATGAGCATGCTTTCCTCCGGCAGGGAAATGCCGACAATGCGTCCGACATCGCCGTTAAACATGCCGGTGCCTTCCTCCGCAGGATCATCCTGTTTCTCCCATACGATATCATAATTGTTGCGCACCTGCATGACACGGTCGCCGAGGCGGAACACCGTATCGCCATATCGCTTTTCCGGTTTTGCGGCATCCGGCGGGTTGAGCGCCTCCTGCAGCATACGGTTGAGCTGGGTCGTACCGGCGGCCTGCCTGCGGGACGGTGTGAGAACCTGAATCTGTTCGGGGGAAAAGCCATAGTAATCGGGCAGACGCCTGCGGCACAGATCGACGACCGTTGACATCACCTCTGCCGCACTGCGCTGCTTCATAATGAAGAAGTCGCCGTCCCGTCCGCCGCTGACCGGCATTTCGCCCTGATTGATCGCATGCGCATTGCACACAATCGCACTCTGCTGCGCCTGCCGGAAAATTTCATTCAGCTCCACCGTGTGAATGCGTCCCGAGCCGATGCAGTCGCGCAGAAAATTGCCCGGTCCGACCGGCGGCAGCTGATCGGCATCGCCCACCAAAATCAGCCGTGTCCCCTCGCGCAGCGCATCCATCAGCGACTGCATCAGGACAATATCAATCATTGAAACCTCGTCGAGAATGACGACGTCGCAATCCAGCGGATTGTCCCTGTTGCGCGCAAATGCCGTAAAGCTGTCTATGCCGCGATAACCTGCCTCGAGCAGCCGGTGTATGGTCTTCGCCTCGCGTCCGCACAGCTCGCTCAGCCGTTTCGCCGCGCGTCCGGTCGGTGCGGCGAGCACAACCTCCAGTCCGATGGCATCGAAAAAGTCGAGCATGCCGCGCACAGTCGTGGTTTTTCCCGTGCCCGGTCCGCCGGTCAGAATCACCAGACCATATTTTGCCGCCCACTCAATCGCCTGCCGCTGCCGCGGGGCGTAGGTAATCGAACTGTTCTGCTCCAGCGTGTCAAGCAGCGCAGACAAGTCAAATTCATACGTGTATTCCCTGTCGGACAGTGCCATCAGACCGTCCGCGACATCGACCTCGGCCTGGTGCATCGGGTTGAGATACACGGCATCGCGGCGGCAGATGTGCTCACAGACGAGCCGTCCGCTGTCCTGCAGCTGTGCAAACGCTTCATCCAGCAGCTCTGCCTCCGGCTCAAAGCCGTCGGCGTCCTGCAGCAGCCGGCTCGCCGTGGCGAGCAGCTTGTTGCGCGGAATAAAGGTATGCCCGTTTGTCAGATTGAACTGCAGCGTGTACAGGATGCCCGCGCGCAGACGTTCCGGGCAGGTCTGCGACATGCCCTGTGACAGCGCCAGATCATCTGCCAGCTTGAAATCGACCTCGAATTCCTCCCCGCACAGCAGATACGGATTTTCGAGCACATGGTCGATCGCACTCTCCTTATATCGCTTGTACAGCCGCGCCGCAAGCTGCGGCGGCAGCTGATTTTCCATCAAAAATTCCATCAGGCGGCGCATAGAGGTCTGATGCCGGAACTGTTCGCCGATGGACTCCGCCTTTCGCGCCGTGATGCCGGAAATCGCCGTCAGCCGGTCCGGTTCATTCGTCATGACGTCAAATGTCTCCTCGCCGAAATGGTCCGCAATGCGGCGCGCCAGCTTCGGTCCGATGCCCTTGATGATGCCGGAGGACAGATAATCCGCAATTCCTTTTACCGTCGCAGGCATGCGGCGCTCAAAGTACTCGGTATGGAACTGCTCGCCATAGGACGCATGCGTCACCCAGTGTCCGGTGAGCATCAGCTCCTCGCCCAGACAGATCTGCGGCAGCGTGCCGACGGCTGTCACTTCCTCGCCATCCTCTGCAATGACGCGAATCACAGCATAGCCGTTGTCTTCATTTTGATAAATCACCGCATCGACCGTACCGCTGATGCTCTGCAGCTCGTTGTCCATATCCGACCCTCCGCCTGTTTTTTGCTCCCTCATTATATCACAAGCACCGTTAGAACGCAAAAAGTCCCGTCCGGAAACCCGGACGGGACAAAGTGCACAAAATGTGAACCGGTGAAAATTACTCGAAGATCTCGGTAACAACACCAGAGCCAACGGTTCTGCCGCCCTCGCGGATAGCGAAACGCAGGCCCGGCTCGATAGCGATCGGGGTGATCAGCTCAACGTCCATAACAACGTTGTCGCCCGGCATGCACATCTCAACGCCATCCGGCAGAGAGATAACGCCGGTAACGTCGGTGGTGCGGAA
>DJXF01000054.1:0-4375 GCA_002449635.1 Clostridiales bacterium UBA7011
TTCTATCAAGTGAATCGATCCCCCGACGGAATCCTCCGCCGGGGGATTTTTTTCTGTATCATTCCGCCGAATCAGGTGCCTGCCCGTGGGAATTTCTCTGCTTGTCCGCTTCCTCGTGAAGCCATGCCAGAGCGTCGTGCAGTGTGCCGATGGCATCACACAGACCGAGTTCGACGGCCTGCTGCGCGCCGAGCACGGTCCCGACATCGGAAGCAAGCTCGCCGGTTTCCATCATATGCCGGTTGAGATCCTCTTCCCGCACGGATGAATTGGCGACAATGAACTGTGTGATACGCGATTGAATTTGCCTAAAATATTCATACGTCTGCGGAGCGCCGATGACAGTGCCGCTGATGCGCACCGGATGCAGCATCATCGAGGCGGACGGGGCAATCAGAGTCCGCTGTGCCGCGACTGCGAGCGGAATTCCGATGGAATGGCCGCCGCCGAGCACCAGAGAAAGTGTCGGTTTTTTCATCCCGGCGATCAGCTCGGCAATCGCGAGACCGGCTTCGACATCACCGCCTGCCGTATTGAGCAGAATGAGCAGGCCGTCAATGCTGTCGCTCTCCTCAATGGCTGCAAGCTGCGGCAAAACGTGCTCATATTTTGTGGTCTTTGTGCTTTCCGGCGATTCCTGATGACCTTCAATCGTGCCGATGATGGTGATGCAGTGCAGATTGCCGCGCGCCGAATGCGTTGTCACTGCGCCAAAATCCCGTTCCTGCTCTCTCTCCGATTGATCCTTGCAGTCCGACATGGCTGTCCCTCCTAAAAAATTTTAACTGATTTTTTTCGTGATTCCGGTTGACAAAATTGAGTTATACGAATAGTTATCCACATTTCCACAGAGTTATCCCCAGAATGATGTGAAAATCGGTGGATAACCTTGTGTATTTGTGGAAAATAGAATGATTGTACACAAAATAACGGGCGAAAGACAAACAATCGTGCAATTTTACAAAATGATCTCTCTGTTTTTTCGCGCCAGAAAGACTGTCAAAATGACAGTGTACGGGGAGTAATCAAAAGAAAGCGGAAAATCCGTGATATTTTTGAAAAATTCACCAGTTCGTAATCAAATTCTGAAAAAAGTGTACCCCGACTGCCGGAGATTATACACAGGGCATGGAAAAAATTCAGGAACAACCGGAATTATTTTGTGTATAAGCCGGAGAAATCTGTGGAAAAGCAGGGAACACGGCGAAAAATACAGCGGCCGGTTGTTATCTGTCTGTAACTTGACATACAATATTATATATCATATAATATTACATAGAATACGAAGAGAGGTGATGCGCATGTCCTTTCCGATTTCGTCCGCACTGCTGGATGCGGTTGTGCTGTCGGCACTGGAGCAGGAAGATGCCTATGGCTATCGTATTACCCATCATGTGCGCAGCCGGCTGGATATTTCGGAGTCCACCTTGTATCCGGTGCTTCGCCGGCTGGAAAAAAGCAATTATCTGACGGTTTATGACCGCGCGATAGACGGGAGAAACCGGCGGTATTATGCCATTACACCTGCCGGACGCCGGCAGCTGGACACGTTCCGGCAAGACTGGCAAAGCTATCGCACAGGAATCGAGTCGCTGCTCTTTCGCGGAGGTGAAAAATGAATCGACGTGAGTTTCTGATGCGCCTGCAGCAGGCGCTGAGCGGTATGCCGGAGGAGGAACGCCGCCGCGCGATGGAATATTATGAGAATTATTTCGACGAGGCGGGACCGGAAAATGAAGCAGAGGTTCTCGCTGAGCTGGGAGCACCGGAGAAGGCTGCCGCGGATATTTTGCGTGAGTTCCGCGATTTGGAGACGACTTCGGCTGCATCTGATGAAACCAAATCCCGCCGGACGTTTTCCGAAGAAGCGCCGCGCAGTGCAGCCGAGCGGTTCCGCAGAATGGACCGCGGACAGAAGGCACTGACCGTTTTGCTGCTGGCTGCGGCAATCGTCTGTATAGTCCCCGCCTGTGCAGGACTGATTGGCGGTATCGGCGGCGTGATGATTGCGATTATCAGTATCATCGCAGCGGCATTTCTGTGTGTTCCGGTGCTGATGATCGCCGCCTTTGGCTGTACCATCGGCTTTGGCATTGCGGCACTGCGGTATGTGTGGATTGATCCGCCGACTGCCCTGCTGTTTCTCGGTCTTGCCATGCTCAGTGCGGGATGCGGGGTACTCCTCGCCCGATTGACGGTATGTCTGTTCCGCACCGTGTTTCCCAACCTGATAAACAGCGTTGTCGGATGGTTCCGAAAGATCGTACAGCGGAGCTAAAAGGAGCTGATTGAGATGAGAAAATCAACGATTGCCGCCTGTCTGCTGCTGATTGGCGGTGCGGTGTGCTGTGCTGCCGCTGCAGGCATGGGGGCAGGAAATGTAGCGATGACCAATGGCATTGCAGCTGTCCGCTCAGGCGTGGACGAGCTGACATTTGACAGTTTTCCTCATCTGCGTGCTTTCGGCAGACAGGAGCACACGGAGGATAAAGCGCTTGCCTGCGGCGAGGTGGAGCATCTGGTGCTGGATATCGATGCGGCGGAGCTGTCCGTGCGGACCGGAGACAGCTGGCGTTTGTCCGGCGGCAGAAGCACCACCTGGAACTGGGATGACGGCAGCAATACCCTGACCGTCAGGCAGAAGCAGCGCGGGTGGTGGCGTCATGGCCGGTATGCGGCGGATGTTGTACTGACCATGCCGGAGAAGGCGGTTGATTCCGTTGAAATTAATGTCGATGCCGGCTCGGTCACAGTCGATGGCATTGAAGTGAAGCAATCTGTGCAGTGCAGTGTGGATGCCGGCGTTGTGTCGCTGAACAATTTGACGGTGGGCGGAGCGCTGGAGGCGGATTGCAATGCGGGCAGCATCGACTTTTCCGGACAGGTACACGGGCCGGTTACACTGGACTGTGACGTAGGCACAATCAAAGCAAAGCTGCTGAGCGGCTCGACGATCGGACGGCTGACCGGAAGCGTCGATGTTGGGACGGCATCGGTTTCCGTCAACGGAAAACCGTATTTCAGCAGCGACGGGGTGAACAAAACGATTGATATCCCCTTAGAAAATGCAAAGGGACAGGATGTGCTGACCATCGACTGCGATATGGGCAGCATTTCCGTTGACATATATACGGCAGATGTACACCGCGGGAATTGACAAACCCGCACGCAGAGAATATACTCAAGTCAGAACCAAGGAAGAAACGGACCGAGGAACAGACGAATAGAAAGACAAAAGGATCAAAAGGATAAAAAAACGGAAAACAGACAAAGCATACAACAAAAAGACCATGTTACAGGAGGGATTGCAATGAATAAGCAATTATATCGCATTGAAGAGGGCAAGATGCTGTGCGGCGTATGCGGCGGCATTGCAGAATATCTGGATATGGATGTCACAATTGTGCGGCTGATCACCGCGGCGCTGACCGCCTGCAGTGTGGGAACAGGCATTCTGCTGTATGCAGTTGCTGCGATTGTTATGCCGGTAAAGCCGGTATAAATTCGGAGGAAAGCCCTTGTCACGGGGACAGGGATTTGCTACAATAAAACCAGACAAATGTGCGGGTGTCGGCTTTGTCGGCACCCGTTCTGCGTTATACGATGCAACAACAGACGGCAGAGACTGCCGGGGAAAAGAAGGAGAATGACATTCCATGACCAATCCGATTGTCACCATTACGATGGAAGACGGCGGCGAAATACAGATTGAGCTGTTCGCCGAGACCGCACCGAACACAGTACGCAATTTTGTCAGCCTGGTGTCCAAGGGCTTTTATGACGGCACCATTTTCCACCGCGTTATCCCGGGCTTTATGATTCAGGGCGGTGATCCGGAAGGCAGCGGCATGGGCGGCCCCGGCTACTGCATCCGCGGCGAGTTCGCGATGAACGGTTTTGCCAATGAGCTCAAGCATACGCGCGGCGTGCTGTCGATGGCACGTGCGATGAATCCGGATTCCGCAGGTTCGCAGTTCTTTATTATGGTGGAGGATGCGCCGCATTTGGACGGACAGTATGCCGCATTTGGCCGCGTGATTACGGGTATGGATGTATGTGACCGCGTTGTCTCCGCACGCCGGAACTTTAACGACAAGCCGCTGAAGCCGCAGCGCATGAAGAGTGTCACTGTGGAGACATTCGGCGAAGCATTTGACGAGCCGGAAAAGGTATAATTCCGATTGTTTGAAACGTCATTTTTTCTAAACAATACGGTCAGCATCCGTGGTGCCGGAAAGGATACGGACCGGCGTGATAACACGGTTTGTTTTGAAAGACCGCGCCGTGCGCGGTCTTTTCTTTTCCTGCGGCGATGGAGAAAAGGATAAACTCCAGCACAGCAGCGCATCTGAAAAATCATAGGAATCAACCGATT
>DJXF01000054.1:4459-10952 GCA_002449635.1 Clostridiales bacterium UBA7011
ATCAACCGATTTCAACGGGCAGACCGGCGGATTGTTCATCCGACGTGTCTGCAGCGCGCGGCGAGCGCGCCGGACGTTTCTTTTGCCAAGCTTTTCTTTTCGGGAAAGAAAAGCGGGAAGGGAGGGGAGATTTGATTGGCTGACATCAGCATTTCAGGACTCAACCAGTATTTTGGAGAAAATCAAATTCTTCATGACATCACATTCGACATTTTTCCGGGCGAAAAGGTCGCGATTGTCGGGCCGAACGGCGCGGGAAAAACCACGCTGTTTCGCGTACTGACGGGAGAACTGCCCTATGAAAGCGGCAGTATTTCCATCGCAAAAGACCGCACGATCGGCATGATTGATCAGATTCCGGTGTATCAGCCGGAGGACACAGCAGAAGACATTCTGCGCTCGGCGTTTCACCGCATAGATGACGTGCGCACGCGCATGAAGCAAATGGAGCAGCGCATGGAACGCAATGACGATTCCAGACTGCTGCAGCAATACGGCGCATTGCAGGCGGAATTTGAGGCGATGGGCGGTTATGCCCTCGATTTCGAGGTGGACAAGGTCTGCAACGGTCTGGAAATCCCCAGAGAAATGCGCGAAAAGCCGTTTGATGTGTTGTCCGGCGGCGAAAAAACGCGCGTCAATCTTGCGCGTATCATTTTAGAGGATACGGATATTCTCCTGCTCGATGAGCCGACCAACCATCTCGACCTTGACGCCGTCGAATGGCTCGGCAATTTTTTGAACGAATACAAAGGCACTGTGGTCACCATTTCGCATGACCGCTATTTTCTCGACCAGTGCTGCGACCGCATCATTGAGCTTTTTGAAGGTCATGCGGACTTTTATGCCGGTTCCTACAGCTATTATGCAGAGGAACGCAAGCTGCGCTTTGCCCAGCGCATGGCGGAACACAACCATCAGATGGAGGAGCTCAAACGGCTGCAGGACCAGTCGCGCAAAATGCACCAGTGGGGTACGGAGAAAATGCACAAGCGTGCGTTTTCCATTGATAAGCGCATCGCGCGCATGACGGTGGCGGACCGGCCGAAGCAGCAGAAAAAGCTGTCGATGTCCTTTGGCGACCCCAATTACGAGACGGAAAATGTGCTCAAGGTGCGCGGCATCTGCAAGAGCTTTGACGGGCGGGAAATTCTCCATGACATCACATTCAACGTCAAAAACGGTGAGCGCATCGCCATATTAGGCGACAATGGCACGGGAAAAACGACCCTGCTCAACATCCTGCTCGGGCTGGAGGAGGCGGACAGCGGAACGGTCAAAAAAGGCGACGGCTTAAAGCCCGCGTATCTGCCGCAGGTGGTCACCTTTGAAAATGAACACCGCACCCTTGTCGATACCCTCATTTACGACAAAAATGTCACGCCGCAGACGGCGCGCAACCGTCTGGGACGGTTTCAGTTTTCCGGCGAGGAACAGCTCAAGCCGGTCTCCAGTCTGTCGGGCGGTGAGAAAAGCCGCCTGCGCCTGTGCGAGCTGATGTATGACAAGCTCAATCTGCTTGTGCTCGATGAGCCGACCAACCATCTGGACATTCTCTCCCGCGAGTGGATTGAGGAGGCGGTAGAGGGCTTCACCGGCACACTGCTGTTTGTGTCCCATGACCGCTATTTTGTCTCGCGTTTTGCCAGCCGCATCATTGTGCTGATGGACGGCGAAATGGTTGATTTTCACGGAAATTATGAGGAATATCTCGCCTTTCGCGCGCGAAAAGCTGCGGAAAAAGCGGCAGCTGCCGCACCAAAGCCGAAAAAGGACAAGCCAAAGCGCAAGGGCGGTACGAAGCCGCTGGAAAAGAAAATCGCCAAACTGGAGCGCGAAATTTCAGAGACAGAGGCACAGAGCGCCGCACTGGATGAGCAAATGGCTGCCGCTGCCAGCGATCCCGGCAAACTGATCGAGCTGTCTGAGCAAAAGGACGCGCTGGAAACCGCGCTCATGGAGCTGATGGAGCAGTGGGAAGACCTGTCCTCTCAGCTGGAAGAGATGCAGGGTGACGAACCATGAAAGCATTCTATCGCGGCTTATGTGTGGTCTGCGCAGTGTGTGCAGCGACTTGCATCCCGTTTCGCCCGCTGTGGTTCGGGCTGGCCTTTTTCACGGCTTTGAGTGTCTGCGCGGGTGCGATGTGGGCCCTGCTGACTGTGCGCGATCAGCAGGATAACCGCTGGTCCCGGGCTGCGGGAAGGGTTGCCTGCATCGGACACATTGTGTTTCTGCTGTGGCTGCTCTCGGTGGCGGTGGTGGAAGGTCTGATTCTTTCCGGCGCACATACCGACGCGCAGGCGATGACGGCGGATACCATTTTCGTCCTCGGCGGCGGCATCAAGGGCGAACAGCCGACACAGACGCTGCGCAACCGGCTTGCCGTCGCGCTCGATGTGATGGAACAGAATCCCAATGCGCAGATCATCGTGTGCGGCGGACAGGGCGATGACGAAATCTGCACGGAAGCCTCCGTCATGCGCCGCTGGATGGTGAACCACGGCGCGGATTCCGCGCGCATCACGGTGGAGGACCAGTCGCGCAATACCGTGCAGAATATTGAAAATGCACTGCAAATCTGCCGGAAAAAAGGCTGGAGCACGGACCAAATCGGTGTGCTGTCCAGCGGTTTTCATCTGTTTCGCGTGCGGCACATCATGCGCAACTGCGCCTTGTCTCCGGCGGCAATCGCCGCGCCGTCCGGCAATCCGGCGATGCACGTGCTGTTCTGCATCCGCGAATATTTTTCGATATGGAAGCTGATTTTCACCGGATATTGGTAAAATAAAACACGAATTAGGAGGGAATGCTATGACGAGCTATTCTGTTTCCTGCGGCATCTATGCCACAGACAATGACCACCTGAAGCTGGCGGAGCTGCGCGTGCCCGAGCAGGACGTTCCGCAGTTTATCACCGGACTGCGCGCACTGCTCACGGGCGCGATTGAAATGCTTCGCCTGTGCGATGCAAAGCAGAAAGCCGTCATCACCGGCAAGGGACAGACGACCTTCCCGCTCGTGTTTGAAAACGGCAGTACAGCCTATCTGTGCGAGGAAAATCTCTATGAAATGGAGGAATTTGCCCTCGCGCGTCTGTTCGGACAGAAAAAGCCGAATGCCTGCCTGACCCTTCAGCTCGCCGGAGAGGATGACCTTCAGCTGAGCGTAGGTCTGTGGATCGGCGACAAAAAGTAAAATATAAATAGTAAAATACAATTTGTAAACATACTATTGTATAATTAAAAGCAATTATTACATGGAGTTGAATTATCATGCTGGAAAAACTGGAAAGGCTGGCTGACCGATACGATGAGTTAGGGGAGCTGCTGTCCAGTCCGACGTTATATGACGATCCGCCGCGGGCGGCGGCACTTGCCAAGGAGCAGAGCGAGCTGCAGCCGATTATAGCCGCCTATCGCCGATACAGCGCAGCACAGCAGGCGGCGGCGGATGCGCGCGACCTGCTCGGGGATGCAGGCGGTGACGCGGAGCTGCGCGCATTGGCACAGGAGGAGCTGGCGTCGAGCCGCGCGGAAAGCGAACGGCTGGAGGAGGAGCTCAGACTGCTGCTTCTGCCGAAGGATGAAAACGACAGCCGCAGTGTCATCATGGAAATTCGCGCGGGCGCAGGCGGAGAAGAGGCTGCGCTGTTTGCCGCATCACTGTACCGCATGTATACGATGTACGCCGACGCGCGCGGCTGGAAAACCGAACGCATCGGACAGTCGGAAACCGAGCTCGGCGGATTTAAGGAAATTACCTTCAGTATTGACGGCGAGGGCGCATTTTCCCGTCTGAAATACGAGAGCGGCGTGCACCGCGTACAGCGCGTGCCGGAGACCGAGTCGCAGGGACGCGTGCACACATCCACCGTCACGGTCGCAGTGCTGCCGGAGGTCGACGATGTGGAGCTGACGATCGACCCGAAGGACCTGCGCATTGATACGTTCCGCTCGTCGGGCGCGGGCGGTCAGCACATCAACAAAACATCTTCCGCGATCCGCGTCACACACCTGCCGACCGGCATGGTCGTGGAATGTCAGGACGAGCGAAGCCAGTTCAAAAACAAGGACAAAGCGCTGCGCGTACTGCGTTCGCGGCTGTTTGAAATCGAACAGCGCAAGCGGGACGATGCGATTGCCGCCGAGCGCCGCAGCCAGGTCGGAACAGGCGACCGCTCCGAGCGGATCCGCACATACAATTTTCCGGAGAACCGGATTTCGGAGCACCGCATCAAGCTGACCCTATACAAGCTGGACAGCTTTCTCAACGGCGATCTGGATGAGGTGCTCGACGCGCTGATTACGACCGATCAGGCCAACAAGCTGGCAAATGCCGAGGCATAGCAGCTGGTATCATTACAAATAATAAATTAAAAAAACATAAATACTATAAGTAATCAAAAGAGGAAGATTCATGCAAACAAAGCTGCTGCGTCCGTCGGAGGACCCGACGGCAATTGAACAGGCGGGCGAACTGCTGCGCGCCGGAGAGGTGGTAGGCATTCCGACGGAAACGGTGTATGGCCTGGCCGCCGATGCGCGCAATCCGGAGGCGGTCGCGCGTATTTTTGAGGCAAAGGGGCGTCCGCAGGACAATCCGCTCATCGTACACATCGCACATCTCGACACCGTACATGACATCGCTGCTGACTTTCCGCCCGCAGCGCAGGCGCTGGCAAAGGCGTACTGGCCCGGGCCGCTGACGATCATTCTGCCCAAACAGGATTCAATACCTATGGTAACATCAGGCGGGTTAAATACAGTCGGTATTCGATTCCCGTCGCATCCGCTGGCACAGGCGATCATTCGGGCGGCCGGCGTGCCGCTGGCGGCGCCTTCGGCGAATCTGTCCGGGCGTCCCTCGACGACGACGGCGCAGCATGTCATGGAGGATTTGAACGGCAAAATTGCCGCCGTTGTGGACGGCGGCGCGTGCACGGTCGGTGTGGAATCCACAGTGGTTTCGCTGTGCGGGGCGCGTCCGCGCCTGCTCCGTCCGGGCGGCATTTCGCTGGAGCAGCTGCGGGCTGTGCTCGGCGAGGTGGATGTGGACCGCGCGCTGCGCGAACGCATTGATGATACGGAAAAGGTGTCCGCGCCCGGCATGAAATACCGGCATTATGCCCCCAAAGCGCCGGTTACGGTCGTTTTTGGTTCACCAAAGGCGAGTGCGGATTATATCGCGTCCCGCCTGGGGGACAAAACCGGCGTGCTTTGCTTTGACGACTGCGCCGCGCGTTTTCGCGGACAGGCAGTTGTGGAGACATTCGGCCCGTCGGCCGACGCGGCGGAGCAGGCACGCGAGGTATTCGATGCGCTGCGCCGGTTTGACACCACCGACTGCACCGAAATTTTCGCGCAGTGCCCCCCGTCGGACGGAATCGGACTGGCCGTGTCCAACCGCATCAAAAAGGCGGCAGGCTTCCATGTCATTGACCTGACGGAGGGAGAAAAATGAAAATTCTCGGATTGACCGGCGGCTCCGGAACGGGAAAAAGTGCGGCGAGCGCAGCCTTTGCCGCACTCGGCTGCGGTGTGATCGATGCCGATGCAGCCTATCGCACGCTGTGCGAGACATGCACCCCGATGCTGAAAGAAATACAGTCCGTATTTCCGAAATCCTTATATCCCAATGGTAAACTCAACCGCAAGGAGCTGGGGCAGGCTGTTTTTTCAGATCCCGATAAGCTGAGGCAGCTCAACGCGATCACGCATCCGTATATTCGGCGCGCCGCGCGGGAGGCGCTTGCGGAATATGAGGCAAACGGCTGTGCGCTGTGCGTTTACGACGCGCCGGTGCTGTTTGAAGCCGGTTTGGACAGCGTGTGCGACAAAACGTGTGCGGTGCTCGCCGGGCGTGAAACGCGGATTGCCCGCATTATGGCGCGGGACAACATTTCGCACGAATACGCCGCGCTGCGCATCGATGCACAGGCGGAGGACGCCTTTTACCGCAAACGCTGCGATTATCTCATTCAAAATGACGCCGATCTGGACAGCCTGCACGCGCAGGTGCGCCGGATTTACGACGATATACTGCGGTAAAGCCGCAAATTTTCCCGAAAGGAAGGATTGTTTTCATGGAAAACACGTTGTTTTACGACAAAAAAACCGGCTGGGACCGCATGAGCGAGGCGGACGAAGCCGCAATGCACACCTACGCCGAGGGTTACAAGGCATTTCTCGACGAGGCAAAGACGGAGCGCGATGCCGTCCGCCGCCTGAAGGCGATGGCAGAGGAAAAGGGATTTGTTCCGTTTTCCCGCGGTATGTCGGTGCAGCCGGGGGAAAAATACTACAAAATCAATAGAAATAAAGCTATTATACTGTTTGTAATCGGAAAAGACGGCATGATGAGCGGCATTAATCTTGCGGCGGCACATCTGGACGCGCCGCGCATCGACATCCGCACGATCCCTCTGTACGAGGACAACGGCATGGCGCTGTTTAAGACGCACTATTACGGCGGCATCAAGAAATACCAGTGG
>DJXF01000054.1:11004-29207 GCA_002449635.1 Clostridiales bacterium UBA7011
TACGGCGGCATCAAGAAATACCAGTGGACGACGATTCCGCTGGAGCTGCGCGGCGTGGTGTGCCGCGTGACACAGGACGGCGTGGAAACGGTCGATGTGCGCATCGGCGATAAGCCGGGGGATCCGCTGTTTGTCATCTCCGACCTGCTCATTCATCTGGCGACCGAGCAGATGGGCAAGACGCTGCAGAAGGGCATTGCGGCGGAGGATATGAACATTCTGGTCGGCTCCAAGCCGTCCGAATCGGATGTCGAGACATCGGACAAAATCAAGCTGTGGGTGATGGAGTACCTCAATCGGGAGTACGGCATCACCGAGGAGGATTTCCTTTCGGCAGAGCTGAGCTGTGTACCGGCGTTCCATGCCAGCGACATCGGCTTTGACCGCTCCTTTGTCGGCGCCTATGGACATGATGACCGCGTGTGCTCGTATCCGGCGGCGACTGCGCTGCTCGACCTGGAAGGGACACCGGAAAAGACGGCGATGGCGATCCTTGTCGACAAGGAGGAAATCGGTTCGGACGGCGTGACCGGCATGCAGTCGCATTTCTTTGACACACTGGTGGCAGACCTCTGCCGTGCGGACGGCACGCTGTACGGGGAGTGCATCGAGCGTTCGACCTGCCTGTCGGCAGATGTGTGCAATGCGTTTGACCCCAACTACCCGTCTGTGTCCGAAAAGCGCAATGACGCGCGCGCAAACTGCGGTGTCGCACTGGTCAAATATACCGGCTCGCGCGGAAAGTCCGGCTCATCTGATGCGACAGCGGAGCTGATGGCAAAAATGCGCTATGCCTTCAACAAAAACGGCGTCATCTGGCAGACCGGCCAGCTCGGAAAGGTCGATCAGGGCGGCGGCGGCACAGTCGCCATGTTCATGGCAAACCGAAATATTGACACCGTCGACTGCGGCGTACCGGTGCTCTGCATGCACGCGCCGTTTGAGGTGATTGCAAAGCTCGATCTGTTTGCGGCATACAACGCATTCAAGGTGTTCTACAACATGTAAAAAGCAAAGAGAAAAGTCCTCCAGACGGCAGAAATTGCGTTTGGAGGACCTTTTTTATGCACATAGATGTGTGATTGTGCCGGCTTTCCGACAGAACAGGCAGTCAGCGGTCGGAAAGCGGGATATAGCGCGAGCGGGAGATGATCGGCTTGTAGGCCGGGCGGATGATCTTGCCGCCGGTGACAACCTCCTCGATGCGGTGCGCGAGCCAGCCGACGATGCGGGCGGTGGCAAACAGCGGCGTGAACATCTCAGACGGAATGCCGAGCATCTGATAGACCAGACCGGAGTACATATCCACATTCGCACACATGATGTTGTGTTCGCCGCGGACGCGGTAAAATGCCTCCGGCGCGAGGCGCTCGGTGAGCTCAATGAGGTTAAATTCGCGCTCGAAGCCCTTTTCTGCCGCGAGCGGACGGGCGGTATTTTTCAGCGCAACGGCACGCGGGTCGGACAGCGTGTAAACCGCATGTCCCATGCCGTAAATCAGACCGGAGCCGTCGCCGGCCTCCTTGCGCAGGATGCGGCAGAGGTACTCGAATACCTCATCCTCGTCCTCCCAGTTGGAGATATTTGCCTTCATTTCATCAAACTGCCTGCACACCCGCAGGTTCGCACCGCCGTGCCGCGGGCCCTTGAGCGCGCCGATTGCGGCGGCGATGGCGGAATATGTATCCGTCGCAGAAGACGAAACGACACGGGTGGTAAACGCGGAGTTGTTGCCGCCGCCGTGCTCCGCGTGGATCACCAGACAGCGGTCGAGCAGAATGGCTTCCTCGCGCGTGAACAGTCCGTCCGGACGAATCAGGCTGAGAATATTTTCCGCTGTGGTGTAGTTGGGGTCCGGCATGTGCAGATACATCGACGCATTGTCGAAGTAACGGCGCTTCGCCTGATAGGCGTGGGAAATGATAACCGGGAATTTTGCGATCAGGTTGACGGCCTGCCGCACGATATTTTCCAGACTGGTGTTATCCGGATTGGGATCATAGGAATACAGAGCGAGCGTCGATACGGCCAGCTTGTTCATAATATCAATGCTGGGGGCGCGCATAATCACGTCCTCGGTGAAGCCGTCCGGCAGGGAGCATTCCTCCGCGAGCAGGCTCGTAAAGGAATTGAGCTGCTCCTGATTGGGCAGGCTGCCGGAGAGCAGCAGATACGCAGTTTCCGCAAAACCGAACCGGTCCTCCGCGTCAAAGCCGTCGAGCAGATCGTACAGATTGTGACCGCGATAAATCAGACGGCCCTCAATCGGCTCGACCTCGCCCTCGTTCACCATATAACCGTGAACGTTGGAGACGCAGGTAATGCCGGCGAGAACGCCTGTGCCGTCCGCGTTGCGCAGACCGCGCTTGACGCCGTATTTGCCGAACATCTTCGGCTGAATCAGGTTATTATCCTGAAACTGGCCGCATAAATTATCTATGACCTGAGAATCAATATTTTTCATCATATCAGTCATGTGGGTTCACCTCATTGTCTCGGCGTCTGCCGCCACACTGCGCGAAACAATCCGGCGGAAGGGCAGACTGGGAATTTCATATGAATTATATATTACATCAATCCTGCAAATATGTCAAATACAGTCCGATTGCGGACGGGAAGGAGATAAACTGTGAAACGATTACTTTTCTTGACAATTATTGTCGTTTTTCTGGTGTATCTGGCGCCCATCGGGTTTCATTTTTATCAAAATGGACATCCGGCAGAGCAGGAAATTCACACCGTTCAAAATGTAGAAAATCCATCAGATTCGCAGGCTCTGGATGGGCAAAATGCAAACAAAACGGCAGATGATGCGGACGCGGCACAGGCCGCGGACGAGAAAACCGCGGAAAAACAGGCGCCGGATGCCGCCGCGTCCGAAAAAGACACGTCACCGGCCCTGCGGGTATCCGTGAACGGCAGGGTGCGGGAGATGTCGCTCGAGGAGTATGTCGCCGGAGCGGTCGCGGCGGAAATGCCGGCATCCTTTCCGGATGAGGCGCTCAAGGCGCAGGCCGTCGCGGCGCGCACCTATGCCGTGTACAAACAGTCGCTCGGACGGGATGAGAAGCATCCGGACGCGGTCGTATGCGATGATTATACCCACTGCGCCGCCTTTGTCGACCTGAAAAACGACGCGGAGGAGCTTTGGGGAAACAAAGCAGAGGCGTGGACCAAAAAAATTCGCGCTGCCGCGGAAAAGACGGCAGGCAAGATTGTCACCTACCACGACGCGCCGATTGCCGCGGTTTTTCACGCGGCGGCGGCAAAGCAGACAGAGGCAGCCGTCAGCGTCTGGGGGGCGGATGTCCCCTATCTGGAGAGCGTGAGCAGCGCAGGCGACGATGCCTGCCCCGAATATGACAGCGAGGTCACGCTGCGCGCGGAGGAATTTCGCCAGCTTCTGCTGAAAAAATATCCCGACATCAATCTCACCGGCCTGCCCAAAACATGGTTCACCGAGGTGCAGTCATCCGAGGCGGGCGGCGTCACGTCGTGCAAAGTCGGCGGCATCGCCATGAAGGGAACCGAGGTGCGCGAGCTTCTGCAGCTCAATTCCACGCATTTTACCATCAGCACGACAGACAGCACGATTACCTTCCGCACACAGGGCTACGGGCACGGCGTCGGCATGAGCCAGTACGGCGCGAAGCACATGGCGGAGGACGGAAAAACATTCACCGAAATACTCGAGCACTATTACACCGGAACAAAGGTCAGCGATCTCGCCGCATAATCACAGCGAAATTTCCAGTGCGCGGCAGATGGTGCGCACCACGCCTTCGCGGTTGTTGTGTCCGCCGCGCTGCGGGAACAGCGCGAGCAGCTGCGGATGCGAATTGTCCATGGCGTAGGGGTGTCCGCTCGCCTGCAGAAGCTCAATGTCGTTGAGATAGTCGCCGAAAGCCATGCAGCGCTCCGGAGAAACGTGCAGGCGGGCAAGCAGGCTGCGCAGCGCCGCGCCCTTGTTGACCGAGGCATTCATGACATCCACCCAGCAGTCGCCGGAGAGCGCCACCTGCATGCGCGGCGAAAACGGCAGCAGGGCCGGATAGGAGACATGCTCCGCGTCATGGCTGTGAAAGACGGCGATTTTGCAGATGCGGTCGCGCGTGACGTATTCCATGACATCATCCACGCGGTCGAGCCGCTCGTAGTACAGCTCGCAGTGATGGCGCATTTCCGCAAATTCATTTTCAAAATACGCGCACTGCGCACCGCACAGAATCGGGTAGCAGCCCGGCGTGCGGCGCACCGTGTCGACAACGGCGGCGATATCGGCGGCGGGGATTTCATCCACCGAGCAGATTTCGCCGTTTTGTACGGTCATTGCGCCGTTTTCTGCGATATAGTCCACGCGGTCTGCCATACCGGGCAGCTGTGCGCGGATGTTATAATATTGCCGTCCGCTTGCGGCGATAAAGCGGATGCCGCGGCGGTCGAGCGCATCGAGCAGTGCGGGGAACTGTTCGGGCAGATGCTTGTCGTCGTCGAGCAGCGTGCCGTCAAAGTCGGATACAATTACATCGATATCTAACATAATATTGTCCTTTCTGGGCGGAAATACAGAATTAGTATACCATCAAACGGCGCGGAGCACAATGCCGGCAGCAATCCGGACAGGCAGGGCGGATACGCCGGACAGAAATGTTGCGCAAAGGTGGAGACAATTTGGCCGGACACATGCTATAATAGAACGGAACTTGGAACCGCAAGAGAGGATACGGGACATGCCGCCGTATCCCGATATGCAGAGAGGGGTGAGCAGATGAACAGACGGCTTCCGGTGTGGGCGCTTGTTTTCATAGATTTGGCTGCGGCTGCGGCGTGTGTCGGGGTTGTACTGCTGTTCACCTATATTCTGCCGCAGGGACGCGCGGCGGCGCAGGATGCCGCGAAAACGGACATAGGTGCGCAGTTTTCCCTGCCCTCGGCGGGCAGTGCGGGAGGACTGGATGTGCCGCCGGCAAGCACGAATGACTGGAGTCATGCGGACACGCTGTCCATGGATGCGGCTGAAGATGAAATTGAGGCGTTTCGCGCGGCGGAAAAAACGCGGGAAACCGTGCAGCAATACAGCGGAAAAACCACAGAGCTGACCATTGAGCGGGTGAGCTGTTCGGTGGACGGCGAGCCGCTCGTGTATTTTTCGGCGGATATTTATGTCGCCGGCACCCAGTACATCAAAACGGCATTTGCGCAGGCGACCTACGGGCGCAATATCCGCGACTATGTCGACCGCATGGCGCGCGAAAACAACGCACTGCTGGCGATTTCCGGCGATTCCTATGGCGAGAGCAGCCGCACCTGCGTCATTCGCAACGGCACACTGTACAGCAGCGATCCGGGCACATCGGATGTGTGCGTGCTGTATGCCGACGGGGTCATGCGCACGGTTTCGCCCGTCCAGTTTGATGCGGAGCAGGCGATGCGGGACGGCGCATGGCAGGCGTGGACCTTCGGTCCGGCGCTGCTCGACGGCAGCGGCGAAATTTTGCCGGCGTTTCATTCCACCGAATATCTCAACAAGCCAAACCCGCGCTGCGCCATCGGCTACGCAGCCCCCGGGCATTATAAATTTGTTCTGGTCGACGGCCGGCAGGACGGATATTCCGCCGGTGCGACGATTTCACAGCTCGCCGCGCTCATGCAGGAGGAGGGCTGTCTGGCGGCGTACAACCTCGACGGCGGCAAGTCGGCGGTCATGGTGTATGACGGAAAATGGGTCAATCACCCCATCGGTATGGGGCGCGAAATCAGCGACTGTATTTATATCGGCGCGGAGGAGGAATCGCCATGAACATACTCAAGGGCCTGCTTCCCCATGTGACGATTGTGCTGTCCGTCACCTTTTTTGTGCTGTGGATTCTGGACTATTTCAACCCGATGATGCAGTTTTTGACCGGCGGTCTGCCGAAGGCGCTGCTGCTGGCGCTGCTGGTGTGCGCCGTCATGACGAGTGCACTTGCTGTTTTTTATCAGCGGAAGGAGTGAAGCTATGGCACTGCCGATTGCATTTGAACAGCGGATGCAGCGCCTGCTGGGAGAGGAATACCCGGCGTTTGCACAGGCACTTGCCGCACCGCAGGCGCGCGGCCTGCGCGTCAATCCGCTGAAAATACAGCCGGATGCGTTTGCACAGCGGGCACCGTTTGCGCTCGAACCGGTGCCGTGGGCGGCGGAGGGCTTTTTCTATCCGGAGGACGCACGCCCCGGACGGCATCCCTATTATGACGCGGGCGCATACTATATACAGGAACCGTCTGCGATGGCGGTGGGCACCCTCGCGGACGCGCAGCCGGGCGAACGGATTCTCGACCTTTGCGCGGCGCCGGGCGGAAAGACAACGCATGCGGCGGGGCGGATGGGCGGCACAGGGCTGCTCGTGGCAAATGAAATCAACGCCGCGCGCGCCGCGACGCTTGCGCAGAGCGTCGAACGCATGGGAATCGTCAATGCGGTCGTGCTCAATGAGACGCCCGAGCGGCTGGCGCAGCGGTTTCCCGCGTTTTTTGACAAAATCATAGTCGATGCGCCGTGCTCCGGCGAGGGGATGTTCCGCAAGGAGGGCAATCCGGCGCAGGAGGAATGGACCCCCGCGCTGCCGGCTTTCTGCGCCGCGCGGCAGGCGGATATTCTCGACCGCGCAGCGGAAATGCTGCGCCCCGGCGGCCGGCTGATTTATTCGACCTGCACATTCGCGCCGGAGGAGGATGAGGGCGCGCTGTCACGGTTTCTCGAGCGGCATCCCGAATTCGAGATGGTATCGCCCGCACATGCGCCCGCGGCGCTTTCGCCTGCCCGGCCGGACTGGGCGGACAACGGCAATCCGGCAGTGGCGGCGGCCTTTCGGCTGTGGCCGCACAGGCTGCGGGGCGAAGGACATTTTGCCGCCGTGCTGCGCAAAACCGGCGTGCCGGAGGACGAACCGCAGCAGACCTTTCTGTCCCCGCGCACAAAGCGCGAACAGGAGGCATTGGATGCGGCGCGTCAGCTTGTACTCGAACAGGTTTCGGCTCTGCCCGACGGCGTGCTGCGGCAGCGAAAGGACAGGCTGTATCTGCTGACCGACCCGGTCATGGAGCAGATGAACGGACTGCGCGTGCGCGCGTGCGGACTGGAGCTGGGTGCGCTGCGCAAAAACCGCTTCGAACCGGCGCATGCGCTTTCTCATGCGCTGCCGGCAGATGCGTTCCGGCGCGTGTGTGCACTCACGGCGGATGACCCGCGCATCGCACAGTATCTGCGCGGCGAGACCTTCCCGTGGGATGGGGAAAAGGGCTGGACAGCGGTGGCGGCGGACGGCTTTGTGCTCGGATGGGGCAAATGCGCCGGCGGCGTGATGAAAAACCACTATCCGAAGGGACTGCGCCGCATGGGCGGCTGACAGATCACATGGTTACAGGAGGACGAGATGAATCAATCAGCAGAAGCATTGGTCGAGCGCCTGCAGCGGCACGACATCAAATATATGGAAAACCCGCAGCCGGACGGCAGTCATTATGTGGCAGTCGAACTGGCGGGCAGCAGCGGAACGCTGTACAATGTGGTCATGGTGTTCGGTGCGGACGGGACGGAATTCCGCATTCGCATTTTCCAGCTCGGCAAGGTGCCGACCGAACGGCAGCGCCCGATGCTGCGCGTTCTCAATGAACTGAATGAGACGTATGCGTGGCTGCGTTTTTACCTCGACAGTGACGGCGATGTCGCCGCGGCACTCGACGCGGTCATCACGCCCGGCTCGGCGGCGCGCGTGTGCTGGGAGATGCTGCGGCGCGCGTTCAGCGTGCTCGACGAGGCGCAGAAAAAAATTGACGCCGTTCTGGCATAAAATCGAGGCGAAGCTGTGCCAAACCGTGCCGAAATGCGGTATAATATAAGATACAGACTCGAACGAAGCGGAGGATAAGAATATGGCGAACAAATGGGAACCGTTTGACGTAAACGGATCGATCTTCCGTCCGAAGGGACGGCTGCTGTATGTCGAGGAGCCGGAGTTCGGCTGTGAGGGGGCGCCGGAAAACGGCGCGCTGTGCGGCACGGTTGTGGTGGAAACACCCGACGGACAGCGTTCGGTCAAAATCGAGGAGAGCATCCTGCTTTCCGGACAGATGAGTGACGGGATGTGGTATGGTCTGCTCGGCCGCGCACTGGTGCTCATCGGGCGCGATAAAACCACCGTCTATCAGCCGAATGAAGCGGAGCTGACATGGCTGTCCGCGCTGTGAGAAAGCACGGATTCGCGGAGCGGAGAAAAGGATGACATCATGACGATTGCGGAAATTGCAAAGCTGGCAGGCGTCTCCAAGGCGTGCGTGTCCAGATACCTCAATCACGGCTATGTGAGCGAGGAAAAAAAGCGTCAGATACAGAAGGTCATTGATGAGACCGGTTATGTTCCGTCGCGGCAGGCACAGATTCTGCGCACCGGAAAGAGCAAGCTGATCGGCGTGATTCTGCCGAAAATCAATTCGGAGAGCATCGGCGGCATGACGGCGGGCATTTCCTCTGCGCTCAATGCCAAGGGCTTTGGCATTCTGCTGGCCAACACAGAGAACAATATCGAAAACGAGCTGCGCTATCTGGAGCTGTTCCAGCAGGGGCAGGTAGAGGGCGTCATTTTTCTGGCGACCATGCTCACGGCGCGGCACCGCGAAATGATTCAGAATTATCCGATTCCGATTGTCGTGCTCAGCCAGCAGGTGGATTACCTGTCGTGCGTGTACAACAACGACCACGACGCGGCGCGGGAGATCACCCGCCTGCTGCTGGATACCGGACGGAGGCATATCGGATATATCGGCGTGACACAGCGGGACCGTGCGGTCGGCGCGGCGCGGCGCGCGGGCTTTCTCGAGGCACTGCGGGAGCGGGAGCTCACCATTCCGGATGAGCAGATGATTGTCACCGGGTTTTCACTGGAGGACGGCAACGCCGCTGCACAGCAGCTGTTTGAGCGTGCGCCGCAGGTCGACGCGGTGTTCTGCGCGACAGACTCCATCGCGGTCGGCGCGATGCAATACATCAAGGGCACCGGCCGCCGCATTCCGGAGGATGTCGCGATTGTCGGCATAGGGCATTCCCGCATGACGGAGATCGTCTCGCCGCGTCTGACAACCGTGCATCTGTTTTATGAGACGGGCGGTTCGGAGGCCGCACACATGCTGCTGCAGATTCTTGAGAGCGGCATTGATATGAAAAAGCAGCTGATGCTTGGATATGAAATCGTTCAACAACAGTCGCTTTGAGCCGAACGCAACGGGCGTTGTCAAAAAACACAAACAATTTTATCAATTCCGGATTCAACTGGGCAATGTGCTGCAAAAAATGGCGTACAGTTTGTAGCATATTGCCCTTTCTTTTTATGGGGCCGGGCAGTATAATAGGCGTAGAGTGAAACCGATTTCACAAAATCAGAACACCTGCTGCCGGCTGCGGCAGGGGCAAAAAGGGAAGGAGCTTTTGTATGGATTATGCAAAATCGGCTGCCGGTGTCATCAAAAACATCGGCGGAAAGGACAATCTCGTATCCGCAGCGCACTGTGCGACCCGTCTGCGTCTTGTCATCGCGGACAACAGCAAGTGCAACAAGAAGGCGCTGGAGGATGTAGAAGGCGTAAAGGGCGTCTTTGAGGCATCCGGTCAGCTTCAGATCATCTTTGGCACCGGCGTTGTCAACAAGGTATATGACGAGTTCATCGCGCAGGCCGGCATTCAGGCGATGAGCAAGGACGATGTCAAGGCCGCCGCCGCCCAGAAGGGCAACCCGCTCCAGCGGTTTATCAAGACACTGGGCGATAT
This sequence comes from Clostridiales bacterium UBA7011, assembly GCA_002449635.1. Lineage (GTDB taxonomy): Bacteria > Bacillota > Clostridia > Oscillospirales > Butyricicoccaceae > Butyricicoccus_A. The sequence goes on from DJXF01000054.1 coordinate 20,806, forward strand.
CTTTGTACCGATCGTACCGGCCATTGTTGCATCCGGTTTTCTGATGGGTATCATGGAGTCGCTGAACTTCCTGATTAACAACGGCTACATCGGACTTTCCAACGAGAGCACGCTGTTCGTGCTCGCAAACCTGTTCTCCAACACCGCGTATGTATTCCTGCCGGTTCTCATCGGCTTCTCGGGTGCAAAGGTATTCGGCGGCAACCCGTTCCTCGGCGGCGTCGTCGGCATGATCATGGTACATCCGAACCTGCAGAACGCGTGGACGATGTCGTCAGGCGTTGAAAAATACCTCGATGTATTCGGATTCTGGCAGGTACCGCTGGTCGGCTATCAGGGACACGTTCTCTCGGTCATCATCGCGGTATTCGTCATGGCAAAGCTGGAGAAGTGGCTGCACAAGCATGTTCCGGCAATGCTCGACCTGTTTGTCACTCCGCTGGTTTCCGTGTTTGTCACCGGCTTCCTGACCCTCACCATTATCGGACCGATCTTCAACATCGTTGAGAGCAGCATCATCAACGGCATTCAGTCCCTGATTTCGCTGCCGCTCGGCATCGGCTCGCTCGTCATGGGCGCACTGTATGCACCGACGGTTGTTACCGGCATCCATCACATGTACACGATCATTGACCTCGGTCAGATTCAGCAGTTCGGCGTCACGCACTGGCTGCCGCTGGCATCCTCTGCGAACATCGCACAGGGCGCCGCTGCACTGGCTGTCGCACTCAAGACCCGCGACCAGAAGCTGAAGGCAATGGCACTGCCGTCCTCGCTGTCCGCATTCATGGGCATCACCGAGCCGGCAATCTTCGGTGTCAACCTGCGTTTCTTCCGTCCGTTTATCTGTGCATGCATCGGCGGCGGCTGCGGCGCGATGTTTGCCTCCATCACCGACCTCGGCGCAACCGGCACAGGCGTTACCGGTATCTTCGGTATCCTGCTCTGCCTCAATGCTCCCGTTAAGTACATTCTGATGTTCGCAATCGCAGCTTGTGTCGCGTTTGCTCTGACCTGGCTGTTTGGCTACAAGGACGCTGAGCCGGAGACCGCAAACGGCGCACCGGCGGCAGAGCCTGAGGTCAAGGAGATTGAAGTCAAGGCAGCTCCGGCAGCTACGGGCGACCTGGTTGTCTGCGCTCCGATTACCGGCACAGCGGTTACGCTGAAGGAGACCGGCGATGAGACCTTTGCCGCGGAAGTGCTCGGCAAGGGCTATGCGATTGAGCCGAGCGAAGGCCGCGCGGTTGCTCCGTGTGCCGGCACAATTTCCGCCCTGATGGGTCATGCCATCGGCATGGAGTGCGACAACGGACTCGAGCTGCTCATTCACATCGGCATCAACACCGTCGAGCTGGACGGCAAGCACTACACCCCGCACGTTCAGGAGGGTCAGCATGTCAACGCAGGCGACCTGCTCATGGAGTTTGACATTCCGGCCATCAAGAAGGAAGGCTATCCGATGGTTACGCCGGTTATCGTCACCAATTCGGACGATTATGCAGAGGTTTCCGGCAAACTCGGCGCAATCAAGGCGATGGACAGCATGATTACCGTCAAGCGGTAAAGGAGCGGCTATGAACGCACTGCAAAAGGATCTCACCCGTCTGGTTTCCCGCATTGAAGCGGGGGACCGGGCGCGGGTTGACGCGGATACACGCCGCCTGCGGTTTCATCTCATGCCGCCCACCGGCTGGCTGAATGATCCCAACGGTCTGTGCTGGTACAAGGGCAATTATCATGTGTTCTATCAGTATGGCCCGTTCGACCCGAACGGCGGCGTCAAGTTCTGGGGACACTGGACCAGTCCGGATCTGCTGCACTGGACGCAGCAGCCGGCTGCGCTCTGCCCCGATCAGACGTGGGACATTCACGGCGTATACTCCGGCTCGGCGCTCGTCGAAGCGGACGCGCTGTATCTGTACTACACCGGAAATGTCAAGCATCCCGGTGAAAACTATGATTATGTCAACAGCGGGCGCGGGCACAATGTGGCGCTTGCGATTAGTTCGGACGGCATCCACATGGATGACAACCGGCTTCTGCTGGAAAACAAGGACTATCCGGACGGTCTGAGCTGTCATGTTCGTGACCCGAAGGTCTGGAAGCAGGACGGGCGCTATTACATGGTGCTCGGTGCACGCACTGTGGATTCGCGCGGCGAGGTTCTCGTCTATGAGTCGGAGGACCGCCTGCACTGGACACACTGCAATACCATCACCACGCCCGAGACATTCGGCTATATGTGGGAATGCCCCGATTTGTTCTGTGTCGACGGACAGATGATTCTTTCCCTGTCGCCGCAGGGCATCAAACGCGAGGGAAACCGCTATCAGAACGTCTATTCCTGCGGTTATTTCCCGCTGTACGGCGATTTCCGCGGAGAATATACGCTGGGCGAGTATGCGGAGTCGGATGTCGGCTTTGACTATTACGCGCCGCAGACGTTTGAAGCGCCCGACGGCCGCCGCATTGTCATCGGCTGGATGGGCATGCCGGATGCGGATTACACCAATCCGACAGCGCAGGAAAACGGCTGGCAGCACTGCATGAGCGTGCCGCGCGAGCTGCACTGGGACGGCGAACGTCTGCGGGCAGTGCCGGTGCGCGAGCTGGATGACCTGCACACAAACGGCAGAACGCTGACGTTTGACGGCACGGCACAGTGCCCGCTGGCACAGGGTGCGGATATCCGCATTGCAAACCGCGGCGCGAGCCTGCATGTGATGATCGGCGACGCGGCGGCCATTGAATACGGCAGCGGTCTGCTGACTCTGACGCTCAGCGAGACGAGCGGCAGCGGCCGCACACAGCGCGTCGCGGAGGTGAAAACGCTGACCGATCTTCGCATACTGGCGGACACCTCTTCGCTGGAGCTGTTCCTCAACAACGGCGAACAGGTCATGACGACACGATATTATCCGCAGCGTGCGGACACCGTGCGCTTCGGCGGTCAGGGCGACGCAGAAATCTTTGATATGAATGCCATGGAAATGACATATTTGGAAAAATAAGGGAGGGATTTGCATGAGACGAGTGGCGGCGATCGGAGAGCTGCTGATCGATTTTGTGCCGCAGCAGAAGGGCTGTGCGCTGCGTGAGGTCACGCATTTTGAGCGCGTGGCGGGCGGTGCGCCGGCAAATGTCGTGACGGCAGTCAGCCGTCTGGGCGGAAGCGGCGTGATGATTTCACAGGTCGGCGAGGACGCGTTCGGCGAACACATCATTGATGTGCTGCGCACGGGCGGCGTGGATACACAGTATGTCTTTAAGACAAGCCGTGCGAACACCGGACTGGCTTTTGTCTCGCTCGATGCCACCGGAAACCGCGAGTTTTCCTTTTTCCGCAATCCGAGCGCGGATCTGTTCCTTTCTCCGGAGCAGATTACGCCGGAAATGATGACAGATTGTGCAGTTCTGCATTTCTGCTCCGTCGATCTTGTGGACTGGCCGGTCAAGGAAGCACACCGCCGCGCCATCGAGCTGGCACAGCAGGCGGGCATGATGATCAGCTTTGATCCGAATGTGCGTCTGCCGCTGTGGGAATCGCCTGCGGCGTGCCGCGCGGCAATTCAGGAATTTTTGCCGTATGCGAACATCGTAAAACTGTCGGATGACGAACTGGAATTTGTCACCGGATGCCGGGATGAGCACGAAGCGGCAGAAAAGCTGTTTGCGGGCAACTGCCGTCTGCTGCTCATCACCAAGGGCGGCGACGGTTCGGCAGTATACACACCGCATGCCGAGGCGTCCTATCCGGCTCTGGAGGTCGAGGTAGTGGATACGACAGGTGCGGGCGATTCGTTTGCCGGTTCGTTCCTGTTCCAGCTGGTACGCGACAAGGTTGAAGTGGACAGTCTGGCGGTTATTCCTGCCAGGACGCTGGAGCAGTATCTCGAATTTTCGGCAAAATATGCGGCAATGACCGTCGCGCGCAAGGGCGCAGTCATGGCGACGGCAGAGGAATTTGAGCAGCATTACGCGGAGTAAAAACCGCTGTATTTTGGATGCAGCCGCCGGCAGGTCTGTTCCATGCAGCGCGCAGCAATTTTTACTGGAACAAACAAAATGCCTGTACAACAGAATACCGGCGGATGATATCACCTTCCCCGTTCTGAACGCAGCCGTCCGGCCTGAGCCGGACGGCTGTCTTGGCTGTCGGCAGAGTATCGGCAGTCAGTGCGCGAACTTGACGGAATGTGCCTAAAGTAGTATCATAAAAACGGAAAGATACGAGCTGTAACAGCACTTGAAATACAAACGGGAGGGATCATCATGGCAGACAAAAAAGTAACAGCAATCACCAGTGCGTGCACGCTGTATGACGGTGAGCTTCACCGGTCGAGTGAAAACTTTTCATTGAAAAATTTCGAGCGCGAGGCGGACTTGTTTTTCCGCGCCTATTATGATTACGGAACGGCACAGCAGACGGAGGCCACAGAGGTTATGTTTGACATCTGGTATGACGAGCCGATGCGCCGTGACCCGGTATATCTGCGCGACATCCGCAGCGGCTTTGCCGCGGAGAACACCGCACATCCCGCTTTGTTTATCGCAAATCCGCGCGGCGCGAAAAAGGAGTTTACCGTTGTTGCCGAATACGGACTCCGTGTGGACAGTCAGGCGGCGATTATGGACGACCACAAGCACCGGTCGAGCTATAATTTTTCCAGCACAGCGCTTCCCCGCGGCTATTTGCAGTTCCACCTGTTCTATCACTACGGCACGATGGCACAGACCGCCGCGCCGGGCGTCACCTTTTCTGTGCGGCAGAGCCGGCTGATGCATACGCCGGTTACAGTCTGGACCGGTGTGACAGACGGCACGATTGTGCGCAATCCCGAGCTGGAAAAGCTTTATTTTGCCGACCCGGAGAACGCCGCCGAGCCGTTTACGGCGATTATCACAATGGCATAAAACCGACATTTTGTGCGCCTTCCGTTCCACGGGGGGCGCATAAACTTTTTTGCGGTGCGCTTGCACAGATGTACGGTTTTATAGTAAGATAACAGTGAAAACAAATCTGGAGGTATTTGCTATGTCTTTCCGCAAAATTGACCCGACCGAGCTGCCGGGCAATGTCATTGACGAAGTGTGCAACAAATGGATGCTGCTGGCATCCGGCACGCAGGCTGATTTCAATTTTATGACCGTAAACTGGGGCATGATGGGTGAGCTGTGGTTTCAGCCGGCCGTCACGGTGTATGTGCGCCATTCGCGCCACACACTCGGCTACATGGACGGAAATGAGACGTTTACGCTGACCGCGCTCAAGCCGGGTCATCAGCAGGCGCTCAACATTGCCGGTTCGAAGTCCGGACGCGATATCGACAAGCTGAAGGAAACCGGTCTGACCGCTGCATTTGTCGACGGCTGCCCGACCTTTGAGGAGGCGGCTTATACAATCGTCTGCAAAAAAATGTATGCGGCGGAGATGCCGGAGGAAAATTTCCTCGATGCGGATATCTTTGCGAAGTCTTATCCGGACGGCGACCTGCACAAAATGTATATCGGACAGATTGTCGCGGCGTATGTGAACGACTGACACATCAAAATTACGGGGGCTGTGCACAGCGTGTACAGTCCCCTCTTCTTTTTTGCAAAAATGTGCGGCGCGTTTTGACAGGAACAGCGCAGTGATGGAAAAATCCTGCAAAATCGGGGCAAATTCGTGATAAAATCCTGTATCTTCTTGCGTGTGGCTGTGGTATGATAATGCTGTATCAAAATAAGCAAACGGAAAAAGGGGAGCATATGGCGACAGCGCACGACGGCTTTCTGCCGATTTCAAAACAGGATATGGTGGATCGCGGCTGGTATTACTGCGATTTTCTGCTGGTCACGGGCGATGCCTATGTGGACCATCCGTCGTTTGGCACGGCAGTTATTTCCCGTGTGCTGGAGGATGCGGGCTACCGCGTGGCGATTCTCTCGCAGCCGGATTTTCGCTCGGAGGCGGATTTCCTTGCGATGGGACGGCCGCGCTATGCCGTGCTCATCAACGGCGGAAACATTGATTCCATGGTCGCACACTACACGGCCGCGAAAAAACGCCGCCATGACGATTCGTATTCCCCCGGAGGCGTGGGAGGACGCAGGCCGGACCGCGCTGTGACGGTATATGCCAAGCTGGCGCGCCGCGCGTTCCCGGATGTTCCGGTTTACCTCGGCGGACTGGAGGCGAGCCTTCGCCGGTTTGCGCACTATGACTACTGGGCAGACCGCATTCTGCCGACGATACTGCAGGACGCGGGTGCGGACGGTCTGATGTTCGGCATGGGCGAGCGTTCCGTGCTGGAAATTGCCGCCAATCTGCGCGCAGGCAAGCGCGGAGCCGAGGTCGTCCGGCAGGTGCGCGGCACGGCATATCTGACGCGCGACAAGGAGGATATCTCCTTTCCCGCCGTGTGGTGTCCGTCGCTCGAGGAGGTGCTGGCGGACAAGAAGCAGTACGCGGTGTCCGTCAAAATACAGTATGACCAGCAGGACCACATCACCGGAAAGGCGGTTGTGCAGCCGCACGGACGCAGGCTGCTTGTGCAGAATCCGCCCGCTCTGCCGCTGACCACGCAGGAGATGGACGCGGTATATGGCCTGCCGTATCAGCGCACCTATCATCCGTCCTATGAGGCGGAGGGCGGCGTGCCGGCGATTGCGGAGGTACAGTTTTCCATCATCCACAACCGCGGCTGTTTCGGCGGCTGTAATTTCTGCTCGCTGGCATTTCATCAGGGACGGTTTATTTCGTCCCGTTCGCATGAATCCGTTCTCGCGGAGGCGAGACGCATCGCGCAGCATCCCGATTTTAAGGGGTATATTCACGATGTCGGCGGACCGACTGCAAATTTCCGCTTTCCCGCCTGTGACAAGCAAAAGGAGCACGGCCTGTGCCGCGACAAACGCTGTCTGTTTCCGCGCGCCTGTCCGAATCTCAAGGCCGACCATTCCGATTATCTGACGCTGCTGCGCCGTCTGCGGGCGATTCCGGGTGTCAAAAAGGTGTTCGTGCGTTCCGGCCTGCGGTACGACTATATGATGGCAGACGACAACGACGAATTTTTCCTCGAGCTGGTGCGCTATCACATCAGCGGACAGCTCAAGGTTGCGCCCGAGCACATGAGCGACAACGCGCTGTACTATATGGGCAAGCCGTCGTTCGATGTATACGAACGGTTCAAACGCAGATATGAGCGCATCAACAAGAAGCTGGGGAAAAAACAGTATCTGGTGCCCTACCTGATGTCATCCCATCCGGGCGCGGAGCTGAGCGATGCGGTGCATCTGGCGGAATATCTGCATTCGATCGGCTATATGCCCGAGCAGGTGCAGGATTTTTATCCCACACCGGGCACACTGTCCACAGCTATGTATTATTCCGGCATTGACCCGCGCACGATGAAACCGGTTTATGTGGCCAAGACACCGGAGGACAAGGCGATGCAGCGCGCACTGCTGCAGTGGCGCAGACCGGACAAACGCGCGCTCGTCATCCGCGCCCTGCAAAAGGCAGGGCGGGAGGATTTGATCGGCTATGGAAAGGAATGCCTGATTCGTCCGCGCAAGGGCGAACAGTTTGCACATCTGCGTGCACGGGACACAGGCAGCCGTCCGGCGCCGCACGGACGGGACAGAAAACGTTCGGACAGCCGTCCGGCAAAACGGAAGGCCGGCTGGGCAAAGCCAAAGAAAAAGAGATAATATCGCGGTTTTTGGGAGAAAAAAAGCCGCTGAGATAGATGGAGAATGATTTTTTATGTGGATTGCAGACCAATGGAAGGAATTTGAGGTGCTCGACTGCGGCGGGGGCGAGAAAGCGGAGCGCTGGGGAAAGCAGGTGCTGGTGCGTCCCGACCCGCAGGCAATCTGGTCCAAACAGCGCGGCGTTTCCGCATGGGCACATGCGGACGCGACCTATCACCGCTCGTCCTCGGGCGGCGGAAAATGGCAGATTCGCAAATTGCCGCCGCAGTGGGACATTCATTACCGCGAGCTGACCTTCCACATCAAGCCGATGAACTTCAAGCACACCGGTCTGTTTCCGGAGCAGGCGGCGAACTGGGATTTTATCGACGGACTGATTCGCCGTTCGGACAAGCCGGTGCGGGTGCTCAATCTGTTCGCGTATACCGGCGGCGCGACGCTGGCGGCAGCGGCGGCAGGTGCGAGCGTCTGCCATGTGGATGCCTCGAAGGGCATGACACAGTGGGCGCGAGAAAATGCGGCGGCATCCGGACTTGCCGACCGCCCCATCCGCTGGATTGTGGATGACTGCAAAAAGTTTGTCGAGCGCGAAATTCGCCGCGGGCGGCGGTATGACGGCATCATCATGGACCCGCCGAGCTACGGGCGCGGTCCGACCGGCGAGGTCTGGAAGATCGAAAACGACATCGCGGGCTTTGTCG
>DJXF01000083.1 GCA_002449635.1 Clostridiales bacterium UBA7011
ACGCGACCGACGAGGAGGTCGTGGCCGCGGCCCGGGCGGCACATGCCGACCATTTTATCCGCACACTTCCGGGCGGATACCAGATGGAGCTGAATGAAGAGATCAGCAATGTCTCTCAGGGACAAAAGCAGCTGCTGACAATCGCACGCGCCATTCTGGCCGACAATCCGGTGATGATTCTCGATGAGGCGACCTCGTCCGTCGACACGAGAACGGAGGCGCTCATTCAGTCGGCAATGAACCGGCTGATGCAGGGCAGAACGAGCTTTGTCATCGCACACCGGCTGTCCACCATTCGCGGGGCGGACAAAATTCTCGTGATGCGGGATGGAGATATTGTCGAACAGGGTACGCACGGAGAGCTGCTCGCACGCGGCGGATTTTATGCGGAGCTGTACAACAGCCAGTTTGAAAATGTATCATAAGCACACAGGCAGCTGTCCGAAAGGGCAGCTGCTTTGCATCCGCCAAAAAGCGAAAATCGTGTAGATTGTGTGTCCCGGGTTTTCATTGTGCGGAAAAGATGCTATAATATATTTTACTTGAAATCAATGTGCAATGATTCAGCAGAGGTGAGAGGACACAATGAATCGAAAAATTGCGGGATGTGCAGCGGCGGCGCTGCTGTGCACCTCTTTGCTTTGCGGCGCACCGGCATCTGCGGTCAGCCTGAAGCAGCCGTCTGTTCAGAGTGAAAGCCTGCTGCAGGCGGCGGATGCAGCGCTGCTGCTGCCGCAGAGCCTGGACGGACAGACCGCTTCTCAGACGATCACACGCGTGCAGATGTGCGGACTTGCGGTGCGGCTGTATGCGTCGCTGTCCGATCTGGAATATGACAGTATGATGCAGCAGAGCGCCGCGCCGCGCATGGCGTGTCCGTTTGCGGACACACAGGATGCCGATGTGCAGCAGGCATGGCTGCTCGGCCTGACAGAGGAAAAAGGCACGGCATTTGCACCGAACGATGCGGCGACCCGTCAGCAGCTGATAGCCATGCTGTACCGCGCGATGCAGCAGAGCGGCAGTGAAGTCAGCGTCTCCCCGAATGAAATCGCCGAAACGCTGTACAGCTTTGCAGACGGCGGGGCGATTGCCCCTGAGGTTCGCGCAGGTATGACGTATTTCGTGCGCGAGGGTCTGACGAGCGGCACGGGCAGCAGACAGCTGGGCGGTGTCTATCCGATCAGTGCGGAGCAGGCCGTTATTCTGACCTACCGTGCAGCGGCAGCGGTTCACACGGGACGCGGCGCAAGCGGCGCACAGCAGCCGGGTGCGATTGCCACACATTCGGGAACCGGAGCGGTCACATGGACGGGCTGCGGTGCGGATTATTACCGCGTTTCCTTTTACCGGACCGCAGATTTTTCCGCGGCGCCTGTGCTGACGGAGCAGATGTCCGCCGCGGGCAGCGGTGCACAGGAGCTGGCACTTCCGCAGAAGATTGCGGAGCAGACCGGAACGTGGTACTGGTCCGTCGACGGTTTTGACTGCGCAGGAAAGCTGCTTGCCTCTTCCGGACAGCCGACCGAGCTGACGGTCGAGAAGCAGACCGCACAAATTAATGAGGGCGGGCTGTATATTCCGAGCGAGCCGCTGGTGGAGGAGCCTGACGTGATCGCCCAGACCGTTCCGGAGGGCCTGACAAACAGCCGCGAGAGCTACAGCGAGAAGGTCGCGCGCATCTTCGGAGAGGGCGCAGGCTATCACAAATATGCCAATTCCGCGGAAGCGGCAAGTCATCAGGTGACCATTGCAGTACCTGTGTGGGATATCGCTTCAGACGGCAGCAAATACACGCGCGTGATGCGCTTCGAGATTCATGAAGCGCTTGCGGCGACGGTACAGCAGATTTTTGCTGAAATTTATGTCGGCGGCGAACAATTCCCCATCTGCTCGCTGGGCGGATACTGCTGGCGCGGCGATGGCTCGTCCTCCGAGCACTGTCTCGGAACGGCGATTGACATCAATCCCAGCCAGAACTATATGTGCACCAACAGCGGGCGGGCACTCACCGGCTCGCATTGGACACCGGGAAGCGACCCGTATTCCATTCCCGCAGACGGCGATGTCGTCCGCATTTTTGCGAAGTACGGCTTCGGCTGGGGCGGCACATGGAGCAGCAAAAAAGATTATATGCACTTCTCCTATTTTGGAACGTAACAACAGACAGGACGAGGGCTCACCGCAGAAAAGCGGTGAGCCTTTTTTTGTTCTCCGGCGGAAGAAGCTTGGCTTTAGCGAAATACTCGCTAAAATCATGCCGTCATTCCCTCGCAAAATTATAATGATTTTATCATCTCACGCAGGGGAGCGTGAGCTGTATCACCGAACGCGGGAACTGAGGAATGGAAAGAGCAGGAGGGGGAATATTTCAGCTGATGGTGTTGCCCCGACAACTCGATTCGGTGCAGTACACAACTCCTCATCTGGACACGAATTTTTTCGCGTGCAGATAAAACAATGCGCCCAAAAGCGCGGAAAGGAATGAATGAACAATGAAATTGAAGAAGGCCATGAGCGTTGTGCTCGCCGGCTGCATGGCTGCTTCAGCAGTTCCGGCTGCGCTCGCTGCGAATGTCGGCGGGGAGCTGACTTCTCAGCAGCAGGACTACCGGGATCCTCTGAGAGGCATCGTGCTGAACAAAACCACGCTGACCATCGACACTGAGCATCCGGAGCGTCTGGCGGCTGTGCTCGATCCGGTCGATTCGTTCCAGTACTATGAGGACGATATCAAATGGACCACCAGCGACAAGCTCATTGCGACAGTAGATGAGGACGGTATGGTCACACCGGTTCGCGAAGGTACCGCAACCATTACGGCTTCGGTGGGCGGCTTCTCCGCATCCTGCCAGGTTACGGTTGTCAAGCGCGTGCCCCTGACCGGCGTTGCGCTGAACAAGACCAAGGCTGTCCTGCAGGTCGGCGAAAAGGAAACGCTGAAGGTCAACAAGTTCCTTCCGGAGAACACCACGGATTACAAGGGCATTGAGTGGAGATCCGGGAATCCCAAGGTTGCAGCCGTTGACTCCACAACCGGCGTTGTCACTGCTGTGGCAAAGGGCAATACCGTCATCACTGCGGTTGCAACGGATGTTCTGGATGACTACAAGGTTCTGGCAACCTGTGAGGTCGAGGTTCGTGATGATGCACTGCGCACCATTAAGATTACCCCGCAGGTCAATGTCGTCGAGGTGGGCAGCACGGTTTCCTATGGCGTAACCAGAGATCCGGTTACCAACAAGACGCCGATTGAGTGGAGCAGCGACAAGCCGGACGTTCTGTCCATTGATGCAAACGGCGTTGCTGCCGCAAAGAAGGTCGGTACGGTAACCATCACGGCGCAGGCGAATACACCGGGCGTCGACGCACTGGTTTCTGATCGACTGGTTGTCAAGGTTGTTCCGGCTACCGTTAAGATGACCGGACTGTCTCTGCCGGATGAGCAGACCGTTACGCTGAGCAAGAAGTCTTTCACCATTCCGGCTACCTACACACCGGCAAACACGACCGAAAAGAGCATGGTCAAGTGGACCAGCTCCGATGAGTCGATTGCCAAGGTCGATTACAATACCGGCGCAATCACCGCGCTGAAGCCGGGCACCGTTATTATCAAGGCAGCGTACGTTGATCCGAAAGATCCGTCTAAGAGCGAGTTTATCTACGATACCTGCAAGCTGACCGTCAAGGATGTTGTATCCAGCATCGCTTTTCAGGCAGTCACCGGGGAAGAAGGCACCTCGGTTTCCCTGCTCGACTTTGTTTCGCTGCTCAACCCGTATGGCAAGGCAGTGGATCCGGACAACGATGAGCAGACCGTAAGAGATTTCCTGCACACCACCACCATTGAGTGGAGCACAACCAGCAGCAATGTCGCCTTTGTTGATAAGGGCAGCGATGCCTATGCAGATGACGATGTTCTGTATCTGGCGGCAGCAGGCGACGCAACCATCACCGCCCGCGTAAACGGCGTTGTCAAGTCTGTCAAGGTTACCGTTACTCCGGCAGCCAAGAAGGTTACCGGCGTTTCACTGGTTTCCGATCTCAAGAAGATTTCCAGCGCTTACCTGATGGTCGGTCAGACGCTCGACGTAACCGCACAGCTGTCTCCGGCAGGGGCGGAGTCCTACTGCATCTGGAGCAGCTCTGACGAAAACGTCGCGGTTGTCGATGATTACGGCACACAGGCAAGAATCACCGCACGCAAGGTCGGCAAGGCCAAGGTCACGGTTGTCGTTGCAGGCGGCAAGACTGCCACGGTTGATCTTGTTGTTCTGGACCCGATCGACAACACCAAAAAGGCGGTCACCGACATCTTTACCGACGTCGTCCCCGGACAGTGGTATGTAAATGCAGTCCAGTATGTATATGAAAATGATATTATGGCCGGCGTTTCCCGCACGAAATTCAATCCGGATGGTTATATGACCCGCGCCATGGTTGTTCAGACGCTGTACAACAAGGCCGGCGCTCCGGCAGTTTCCGGCAATATGCCGTTCTCTGATGTTCTGAAGGGCACATGGTACTACAATGCAATCCTGTGGGCAAAGCAGAATGGCGTAGCCGCCGGTATGGGAGACGGCACGTTCGCACCGAACGCACAGGTGACCAGAGAGCAGTTTGTACAGATGCTGTACGGCTACTCCGGCTCTCCGGCAGCCTCCGGCAGTCTGAACCGGTTTGCGGATGCCGCATCCGTATCCGGCTGGGCAACGCGTGCAGTCACATGGGCTGCGGCAAACGGCGTTCTGAGCGGTCAGCCGTCCGGCGGCGCTCTGCTGGTTAATCCGCAGGGCAAGGCGACCCGCGCAATGGCTGCTGCTATGCTGACCAATCTGTTCAAAAAGTGAGGTAACCGCAAGCCTCGGGAAGTTTGATTCCTGCTGCCCCTTCCGATAGCAGGAGGGGGCAGTCTCTTTGTTAACTTCCGCCAAAAGCCTTCCGCAGGGAAGGCTTTTGGTATTTTCAGCAAAATGCCGCTTCCCGGAATGAGAAGATCGGGAAGCGGCATTGCCATGTGTGCAGGTTCCTTTTGCGCGGTTTCTCGTGCGCGGGCATATTATTTCTGCATGCGTTTGAAATCAAGATAACCCTGTAAAATGAGCGAAGCGGCGACTGCATCGACGCTCTTTCGGTGCTTTTTCTGCTTTTTGCCGGCGGCGTGGAGGATCGCGTGTGCTTCAATCGTCGTGCGGCGCTCGTCCCAGTAAATGACGGGCAGACCGGTGCGCTTCTCCAGCTGTGCGCCGAGTGCGCGGCATTTTTCTGCGCGCTCGCCCTGAGAGGCGTTCATGTTTTTCGGCAGACCGAGGACAATTTCCTCCACTTTTTCCTGTGCGGCGAGTGCGGTCAGACGATCGAGCAGCTCATCCGTGTTCCATGTGGCGATGACCTGCGGCGAGCCGGCGAGAAAGCCGGTCGGGTCGGAAATGGACACTCCGGTGCGCGCATCTCCGTAATCAATTCCCATGATTTTCATCAGTCAGTTCCTTTCAGCGGAAATTTTTTGTATTGTAACATAAACCCGCAGAACAATGCAAATTGCATTGCACTTTGCGCGCGGGATTGGTATAATAGGAACAGTCGAAAATCGGGAGGGAATTGCATGGCAGCTTCCAGAAATAATCGGAAAAAGGGAAAAAAGAGAACGAAGGGTCATAAGTCGCCGGTCCGCACGCCGGCAGAGCAGAGCGCGAAAAAACGCACGGAGTACGACTGGTTCGGCATGGCGGGACTGGCACTCATGCTGGCGGGCTTTCTGGGCGCGATGTTCACACCGTATGGTCTGGCCTTTTACCCGATCACCTTTGTCGGCGCACTGATGGGACTGGTCAAATCCAAATGGGACACCACGCCGCATAAAATCAGCGTGGTCTGCTACATTGTTTACTGCCTGCTGGTGGCCTATATGTGGGTCGGTATTCTGACAGGGCGCGTTTCGTCATAAGCAACGGGAAAAGGAGCGTATTTCGCAATGGCAGTATCCAAAAACAATCGCAGAAAAAAGCGCAGACGCACGCAGAATCACAGTGCGCCGGTCGACATGGCAAAGCGGCAGGAGGAGCTTCGCGCAAGCGAGGAGCAGCAGGCGTTGGAAAAACGTCATCTGCGGCTGAGCGTGATTGCCGTCGTCATCATGGTCGCCGGCCTGATGATCGCATGGAAGGCGAGTCGTCTCATCGGCTATCCGATTACGTTTGTCGGCTCACTGGTCGGCTTGTACGCGGCGCGCAGGCAGGGCAAGAAGCAGCGGGTCACCGTGATCTGCTACACGATTTACAGCGCCCTGATCGCTTATATGTGGATTGCTGAGTTTCTGGCGTCCTGAGCCGCGGCGATTTTGTGCAAAACAATCGCAGAAAC
>DJXF01000118.1 GCA_002449635.1 Clostridiales bacterium UBA7011
GAGGATCATATTGCTTTTCTGGACGAGAAGGCATATCGGGAAAGGCTTTGGGATCATCTTCCTCTCACGGATTTCTGGAAGATCGGACACGGAACCGTCCGCAGACTGGAACGCTACGGACTTCACACCATGCGGGATATTGCCCGAACCTCACAGGTCAATGAATATCTGCTCTACAAAATTTTTGGCGCCGATGCAGAGCTCCTGATCGATCACGCCTGGGGACGGGAGACGACAACCATTGCCGACATCAAAGCATATCGCCCGAAAAGCAGCAGCATTTCCAGCGGGCAGATTCTCCCCTGCAATTACAGCTTTTCGGATGCCCGCCTGATTGTCCGGGAAATGACGGATTTGCTGGTGCTCGATCTCGTCGACAAAGGACTGAC
Organism: Clostridiales bacterium UBA7011; assembly: GCA_002449635.1. Taxonomy (GTDB): domain Bacteria; phylum Bacillota; class Clostridia; order Oscillospirales; family Butyricicoccaceae; genus Butyricicoccus_A. The sequence goes on from DJXF01000118.1 coordinate 390, forward strand.
GGCAGAATCCGTCACGCTGGATATCGGTTATGATTATAAGCTGGAGCGGGCGCCCTCTCACGGAACCGCCCATTTCGGCACGCCATCCAGCTCCGCGAAAAAAATTCTTGCCGCAGCCGACGGGCTGTATGTCCGAATTGCCAATCAGGTTCTTCCCATCCGGAGAATCAGCATCTGCCTCAACCGTCTTTCCGTGGAGACCGGTCTGCAATATGATCTTTTCACCGACCCGAAAGAGGTCGAACGGGAGCGCAGTATGCAGCGTGCCGTTTTGAAATTAAAAAAGCGATTCGGCAAAAACGCAGTCTTAAAGGGCTGCAATCTGGAGGAAGCCTCCACAGCAATCGAACGCAATGCACAAATCGGCGGACACAAAGCCTGACGAGGAGATGAGTATGATGAAGCAGTATCCGCACATGAGCCGGCGGGACAGAGCGAAGCAGTTCGCCCCATTTGCCGCATTAAAAGGCTTTGAAGCTGCTCTGCGGGAAAAAGAACGCCAGATCGTTCCGCGAAAAAATCTGTCTGCCGAAGCGGAAGCGGAGCTGGAACAAAAGCTGCGTATGATCCGGCCCTCCGATATGCTGACTGTTGTCTATTTTCAGCAATATACGGCCCCGGATATCGGGGAATATCTGCAGATTACCGGTCCGGTCTCCGCTCTGGACCGGAATGCCAAAACGCTTCAGATTGCAGATACCAGAATTCCCACCGCACAGATTTACAGCCTGAAAGGCGATGTCTTTCTCTCGATGGAATGGGAGCAGGCATAAGTCTCATGCGCAAACAGGCGCCTCCGCTCAGCCGTGTTCCTGCTGCCAGCGGATCAGCCGGAAGACCTGCTCTGCGGCTGCGGTCATGTTCTGTTCCGCATTGTCGTGTTCCATGGCTTCCTGCAGGCTCACCGCGCCGCGCACAATCGGAAAGTAGGCATCAATCCCGCTGCCGTTGCAGACACGGGCATCTTCGGTGACGCATCCGCAAAAAGCCAGCACCAGCTTGCCATATTTCTTGCCGATACCGGCCGCGCCGATGGGCGCCTTGCCCATAACGGTCTGCCCGTCCAATCTTCCCTCGCCGGTGATGACGATGTCCGCATCTTTGATATCATCCTCAAGACGGGTCTCCTCAAGAACAATTTTGATTCCGGATTCCAGTACCGCATTGGTAAAGGTCAGGAACGCGAAGCCCAAGCCGCCTGCGGCACCGGTACCCGCCTGCAGAGGATTCGCATTCGGGAAGGTTTTCGCGGCCAGGGCAGCGTAATGGTCGAGCCACCTGTCCATCTGCCGGATCATCGCGGGCGCCGCGCCCTTCTGCGGACCGTAGACTGCGCTGGCTCCCTGTTCGCCGCAGAGCGGATTGGTCACATCACACGCGATGCGGAAGGTGCATTCCGCCAGCTCGGGCAGCACCTGATCCTCCGTGATTTTTACCAGCTCCTCCAGTCCCTTTGCTCCGAACGCCGCCTGATTTCCGCTCTCGTTGAGCATCCCATATCCCAAAGCCTGCAGCATGCCGATGCCGCCGTCATTGGTTGCACTTCCGCCGATGCCTACGATGAAGCGGCGGCAGCCGTTCGCAATGGCATCTTTGATGACCTCGCCTACGCCGTATGTGGTGGTGTTCATGGGGTTGCGCTCCTCATCGCTGACAAGCATGATTCCGGCAGCTCCCGACATCTCCACGATGGCCGTTCCGGTCTCCTCCAGTATGCCATAGGAACAGTTCACGGGCTTGCCCAGCGGACCGGTGACTGTGACCGTTTCCAGCCGGCCGCCCATACCCAGCGCAAGCGCCTCAACCGTGCCCTCGCCGCCATCCGCCAGCGGACGGACGATGACTTCTGCCGTGGGAATGGCCAGATGTATCCCCCGCCGAATGGCTCTTCCGGCCTCCAGCGAGCTCAGACTGTCCTTCAGAGAATCCATTGCGACAACAACTTTCATGATGCCCTCTCCTTTCCGTTCCATGCGGGAATTGCAATCCCTCGTTGATTCCATTGTACCAGAATAGAACGGTTCTATGTACCCCCGACGCCATAAAGAATGGAATGATAAAATAAAAAACCGCTTTTGCGCGCGCATCGGCAGCGAAAAGGCGCCTCCCCGAAGGGAAGCGCCCGCGTGATTCTGATCCATTGTGCGAAATGGTTTTTGTTATTTCAGATTGTCCTTAAAAAAGGCTTCCAGCTTGTCAAACGGAATTCTGTCGGTGCGGTCATACAGATCAATATGTTCGGCATCCGCTACCTCATAGATCTCCTTCGGCTCGGCAGCCTTCTCATACGCAGTCTCGGAGAAGGATTTGGAATGTGCCCGGTCGCCAACGACAAACAGAATCGGTCTCGGAGAAATCTCATGCACATAATTCAGGCAGGAGAACTGCATCATCGCAAGATTGGATGTGGTGGTAAATCCTCCTCTTGCATTCGGATGATGACCTCTGCGCACCGCATAGAAACGATTCCATTCATTTGTCAGCGGATCGGTTTCCGGCAGTTCATCGTCCGCATACGGCGTTTCCGGGAATGCCGGAATATACTCGGGCTCTCCGTTTTCAAAGTCCTTCCATCTCTGTTCACACAGCTGCTTCTTCATCTCGTCAATCTGTTCTTTGTTCAGATTCATCATGTCTCTGCCATTGGAGATGTCATACATGGATGCAGTTGCGACTGCCTTGATGCGGACATCCACAGAAGCCGCAGAAAGCGCGAAGCCGCCGGAACCGCAAATGCCGATGACGCCAATCTTTTCTCTGTCGACAAACGGCACCTTTGTTCCCAGATAATCCACGGCGGCGCTGAAGGATTCCGCAAACAGCTCCGGCGAGGAAACGCGTCTCGGCTCACCTGCCGACTCGCCCATATATACCTGGTCAAAGGTCAGAACCACAAAGCCTCTTCCGGCCAGTTCATTCGCATAAACACACGGTCCCTGCTCCTTGACTCCGCCGTAAGGTGCGCCGACAATCAGCGCCGGATATTGTTTCGATTCGTCCAGATCCTTTGCCGTGTAAAGGTCTGCCGCGATTGCGATTCCATAACGATTGCTGTACCGGACATGCTTTCTTTCGACTCTCTCATTTAATTCCGTGATATATCCATATGCCATGATAAATGCCTCCATTCCGCAGTCGTCTGTGTCTCTCATTATACAGCAGAAGCTTTCCATGTTCCAATACTTATCTTTCATATCAGTCCATGCTCGAATTGCATAGAAGAAAGATGAGCGGGGACTCTCTGTTTGTTACCGGGTTGTGTGATGCCGGTTTCCGTCGGTTCGTTTGATTTCAGACGGCTTGATCTGCGGATCATCCGAAATCATTCCCAGTACAACATATCCTGCTCCGGCTACGGCACGGGACAGTGTGGCCTCGTCAGGCGGCTGCTTGAGCCGTACGGCTGCCTTATGGGCGGATATGTCCGCTTTTGCCCATACCCCGTCCATCGCATTGAGGGCATTTTCCACCCTGCGGGCACAGTTCTCGCAGGTCATGCCGCCGATTTTCAGCTCGACCGAATAGGGATAGTGGAACGGATTGCGGTCGCTGACCCTGCGCCTCTTTTCCGCCTCTTCATGCTCTCCGCAGCACCCGCCTCCCCGGCGGGCTTTTTTTCTGATGTGCAGCAGGGCCCAAAAAACCGCCGCCGCGACAATCGCAGGAATCAGATATCTCATTTTTGCGGACTCCTTGTGCGCGAGGGACATGCCGCCGCGCAGCCGGCGCAGTTACACCCGCAGCTTTTTCCCCGTTTTCGGTTGTTCCGGATGCTGCGAATCGCCAGAATGACAGCCAGCGCCACCAGCACCAGAAGAATGATATCCCACAGATTCATGTCAAACTCCTCCCAGCATCATGCCGATGAGATGTACCACGCAGGCCGCGAGCCAGGCGACGACACATTGCCATACGACAACGCCCAGCGCCCATTTTCCGCCCAGCTCCCGCTTGACCGAGGCGATTGCCGCCACACAGGGCGTATAGAGCAGGGAGAACACCAGCATGGTCGCAGCGGAAAGCGGTGTCAGCACGGATTGCACGCCTTTCGCGAACAGAACTTCCATGGTGGAGACCACGCTCTCCTTTGCCATGAAGCCGCTGATGAGGGAAACGCAGATCCGCCAGTCGCCCAGGCCCAGCGGGCGCATAATCGGCGCCACAACGCCCGAGAGCACAGCCAGAATGCTTTCCGCGGAATCAGAGTCAGCGACGATATTAAAGTGCAGGTCAAATCTCTGCAAAAACCACACCACGATGGTGGCAATCAGGATGACGGAAAAGGCACGCTGCAAAAAGTCCTTTGCCTTGTCCCACAGCAGCTGCGCCACATTGCGCACGCCCGGCATGCGGTAATTCGGCAGCTCCATCACAAACGGCGCCGCCTCGCCGCGGAACAGCGTGTCCTTATACAGCAGCGCCACCAGAACTGCCATCACGATGCCCAGAAGATACAGACCGACCATGATAAGGCCGCCCCTGCCCGGGAAAAAGGCGCTGACAAAAAACGCGTAAATGGGCATTTTCGCCGAGCAGCTCATGAACGGCGTCAGAAGAATGGTCATTTTGCGATCGCGCTCGCTGGGCAGGGTGCGCGTCGCCATGACGGCAGGCACCGAGCAGCCGAATCCGATCAGCATCGGAACGATGCTCCGCCCGGACAGACCAATCCGGCGCAGCAGCTTGTCCATGAAAAACGCCACACGGGCGATATATCCGCTGTCCTCCAGAATGGAAAGGAAGAAAAACAGCGTGACAATGATCGGCAAAAAGCTCAGAACGCTTCCCACACCGGCAAAGATGCCGTTGATAATGAGGCTGTGGATGACCTCATTCACGCCGGCCGATGTCAGCGCCGTATCCGCGATACCGGTCAGGGCGTCAATTCCCGTTTCCAGAAGTCCCTGGAGCCATGCGCCGATCACGTTAAAGGTGAGCCAGGACACTGCCGCCATAATTGCGATAAACATGGGAATCGCCGTGTATTTTCCGGTGAGAACGCGGTCAATTTTCTGGCTGCGGACGCGTTCTTTGCTCTCCACCGGCTTTCGGACTGTGGCCTCACACACCTTCTGAATGAACGAAAAACGCATATCCGCAATGGCGGCGCTGCGGTCAAGGCCGCGCTCGCTCTCCATCCGTAAAATGATATGCTCCAGCATTTCCTTTTCGTTCTGATCCAGCATGAGCTGCGCCAGCACCAGCGGGTCGCCCTCGATCACCTTGCTCGTGGCAAACCGGACCGGAAGTCCCGCCCGGTTCGCGTGATCCTCAATCAGATGAATGATGCCGTGAATGCAGCTGTGCACCGTTCCGCCATGGTCCTGCTCGTCGCAGAAGTCCTGCCGCAGCGGCTTTTCCTGATATCGCGCAATGTGCAGCGCATGGTCAATCAGCTCGTCTACGCCCGAATTCTTCGCCGCAGAGATGGGCAGAACCGGAACGCCCAGCATTGCCTCCATCGCGTTTACATCTATGACGCCGCCGTTTCCCATCACCTCGTCCATCATGTTCAGCGCCACAACCATGGGTACGTTCATCTCGATGAGCTGCATGGTCAGGTAGAGATTTCGCTCGATGTTTGTCGCGTCCACAATGTTGATGATGGCCCGCGGCTTGTCGTTGAGGACAAAATTGCGGGACACGATCTCCTCGCTGCTGTAAGGTGACATGGAATAGATGCCCGGCAAATCCGTGACGAGGGTGTCGGGATGACCCTTAATCGGACCGTCCTTCCGGTCTACTGTCACACCCGGAAAGTTGCCCACATGCTGATTCGAGCCGGTGAGCTGATTAAACAGCGTCGTCTTGCCGCTGTTCTGGTTGCCTACAAGCGCAAAGGTGAGCGGCGTACCTTCCGGAAGCGGATCGCCCGAGCCCTTGGGGTGAAAACGTCCGCCCTCGCCCAGTCCGGGGTGTTCTGTTTTATGTACCTTGGTCATCTTCTCTGCGGCTGTCTGCTCTTCCTCCGTCGGCTCAACCGCGATCTGTGCCGCGTCGGCGAGACGCAGCGTCAGCTCATATCCGTGGAGCATGAGCTCCATGGGGTCGCCCATAGGGGCATATTTGATGACCTTCACCTGCGTGCCGGGAATCAGGCCCATATCGAGGAAATGCTGGCGCAGTGCGCCCTCACCACCGACGGCCGTGACGACGGCACTCTTCCCTATCTCCAGTTCTCTTAATGTCATACATGCACTCCTTCATTCTTTCTATGTTTCTATCTATCCGCCTGCAAACGCATCACATCCCGCTGCTCATGCGAACAGAGCCGCAGGTATGATGCTCCGGCCGGAACCGCTGATCTCATTTTATCCGACAGCTCTCAAGGGGGACTGTCCTGCGTCACGCGTCTGCACGGCTGATGAAATCCGTTACTTTCTGCCGGTACATCGCATTGTACTGCATCCACATTCCGGTATGCTCGCTGTCCGGCAGCGTCCAGATTTCCTTCTTCTCACTGCCGAGCCGGTCATAGATGTCTTTTCCCATAAAATACGGAGTCACATCATCTGCCTTGCTGTTGATGACAAGCGCCGGTGTCCGGATCCGGTCTGCCGCAGCTGCGGCATCCGCGTCATGATAAGAAAAGCCGAGCTTGATTCGATTCACAATGTCCCCGCACCAGGACAGATAAGACACCGGAATACCCAGATCTCCCATCTGCCGCATGGATTCATCGACCATCCATCGCATATCACTGACCGGACAGTCCAGAATGAGGAAGGCGATCTCATCGCCGGTATTCTGATAAGCAAGCGCCTGCACGGCTGTCGCACCGCCAAACGAAGTCCCCCACACGCCAATTTTTCTGTCGGGAACCGTTTCTTTTACATAGGCGATATAATCCAGAAGATCATATTTTTCCCAGTATCCGAAAGTTGTTTTATCGGCTGTATTTTCATTGGAGCTCCGCTGGTCATATGTGATCACATTATATCCGAGCGAGAGAAACAGTTCAGCGACAGGGTAGTTTGTCAGCCGATTTCCGCCGAGACCGTGCACCATGATAACGGTATCGCGGTCTTTCTCATCCCTGTAAAGATAGTCGGCCGGAATCGTATGACCATCAAAGGATGATGTGATTTCTACTTTTTCGATATGATAGGTCTGCGTGAATTGCCGCAAGTCAAAATCATACGATTTCCAGAACGCTTCTTTGACCCCCGAAGTGCTTTCCGGTGTTACAAGCTGTGTAGAGCCGGCAACGACCTGACTGCCCAGAAAATAGGAAAATCCTGCAAATACAGCCGCACAAAGCGCGATTAGGAGCAGGAAAACCATACGCAACTTTTTTCTCATCTGTTCTCCCCTTTCTGTCATTCTTTTCCATCCATTCAGTCCGAAATTTATCATATTTTATTCAGCCGCAGATTGTGGTGAGACAGGCGTTTTTCCATACCGGCTTCTCCGCCGGAGCGCGTGCACCCGGCAGCATCCGCATCTGATCCCTTCAAATATCATAAACCAGTTAATACTATAACACCAAACGATCAACTTTTCCAGTACCCACAGGAAACACGCGGCTTCTTGGCGTGACACAGCGCAAGCTTTTCGCAGAAGCGAAAGCAATCCCCGCCCGCCGGAAACGCACTCCGGTGAGCGGGGACTCTTCTGCCTGACAGACTTCGCCTGCTCAGGACTT